>JBAYJY010000024.1:0-37834 GCA_041664945.1 bacterium
CTCCCCGGCCGCATCCTGAACGGCATCAAAAACGCCGGCTTCAACAATCCTGTGTTCATGATTGATGAAATCGATAAGATCGGTTCCGACTACCGGGGCGACCCCAGTTCCGCTCTTCTCGAAGTGCTCGACCCCGAACAAAACACTTCTTTTACAGACCATTATATCGATGTGCCTTTCGATCTCTCGAAGGTCATGTTCATCACCACCGCGAATGTGCTTGAAACCATTCCCGGGCCGCTTCGCGACCGCATGGAAGTCATCATGCTTCCCGGATACACGGAGGAGGAAAAACTTTCTATTGCGCAACGCTATCTCATTCCGCGGCGGATCGCTGATTCGGGGCTGAAGGCGAATCAACTGAAGTTCCATAAGGGCGCCATTCGCGCCGTGATAAGCGGCTACACCCGAGAGGCGGGCGTGCGCAATCTCGAACGCGAACTCGGTTCCATCAGCCGTAAAATCGCCACAAAGGTCGCCCGCGGTTCGAGGAAAAAGGTATATACGGTCACCGCTGCCGATGTGCAACTCTATCTCGGGGCGGCAAGGCTGCTGCCGCCGCAAATGCGGCGCCGGGACCGCGTCGGAGTCGTCAACGGGCTGGCGTGGACGCCGTCCGGCGGCGAGGTGCTCACAATCGAGGCGCTGATGATGGAGGGGAAGGGGCAACTCATTCTCACCGGACAGCTCGGAGACGTGATGAAGGAGTCGGCGCAGACCGCGCTTAGCTACGCGCGCAGCCGATGCGACGCGATGAAATGCAGAGGCGTCTGGAATGAAAAAACAGACATCCATATACACGTGCCGGCCGGCGCGGTGCCCAAGGACGGCCCTTCCGCGGGAGTAGCGATGACGACCGCGATTCTCTCGCTGTTCACGAACAGGCCGGTTAGGCGCGACATAGCCATGACCGGCGAGATTTCGCTGAGCGGAGACGTGCTTCCCATCGGCGGCCTGAAGCAGAAGCTGCTCGCCGCTCGCCGGGAGGGCGTCAAAACAGCGCTCGTTCCCGCAGCGAATAAAAACGACATCATTGATATGAAAAAGGAAGATATCGAAGGGTTGACTATCCGCTACATCGAATCAGCCGAGGATTTGCTGCCGCTGATATTTCGTTCCGACCCGAACGAAAACGGAAAAAAGAAGTTGAAGCGCGCAGCGCGCGGCGCTGATAAAAGCGATTCTGTCAGGAAGAGGGGAAACGGCTCCCGGATCGCCGCGCGCAGTCCTGGGAAAGATAAAAACAGGGATTGATCTGTATAAAATATGACATACAGAACAGGCATAGGGTAATGCCTCACCCCGTTGTCATTCCGAACAAAGAGAGGAATCTTAAATAAACGTCAATATGGAAAGCTCTATCAAGATTTCTCGCTACGCTCGAAATGACAAAATTGGGAAAATGACAAATGTTCGGCAATGAAATGAGGCATTACATATAGAAGCTAAGCGGGAGGCATGCGAAAATATTTTCTTTTGCGCATGAGCCGGGACAGACTCTTTTTCAATATTCCGTGATACGAACAATTTATCAAACAAAAAACGGGATGCCGTGTCCGGGGATGATCATTTTGTATATGGTTTTCCTGGCTTCGAGAGCGTTCATGACCGAGCGAACGCTCCTGCGGCCCGCGTCGTAGTCTGAAAATGAAAACGGGTTGTCGAGTGAAAGAAAGTGGGCGTGGCTCATGATGAGGTCGCCGGCGATGCAGACGGATAGGTTGCGCGCGGGAAGATCGACGATGTAACTGCAGTGCGGCGTGCCGTGTCCGGGCGTGTCGAGCGCTTCGAATGATGGAGGGAAAAAGTTTTCCGGCAGCGGCTCGGTTCCGGGAATTTTCGAATCTCGGAAAGAATAGGCTGCGGCGCTCGGAAGCAGCGACATAAGCCGCGGGTCGAAGTGATCGCCGTGCGGATGCGTGACTAAATAGCTTTTGATTGTTGCCGGATCGACACCGGCGGCGGCGATGGCGTCGAGCGCTTGTGAGATGGAATTGTCGCTGTAGGACTTCGGGTCCGCGCAGAGATAGGAACAATCCACGACGGCGGGAAAGAGTTCGCGGTAGGCTGGCTCGATCAAAAGAACGGAGGTCGATTGTCCGCCGAGACCGAACGCCAGCTTAATTTCATAGAGATCGTCCCAGATTTTGTCGGCGGCGGGCGTGTCCCCGCCGGCGTCGCGCATCATCTTCTTCAGGTCCGGAGACCCCATGAGGTTCCCGTATTTCAGAATTTTGATTTCCATTTGCGGCCCCTCGCGGCGTCCGGCGGTTGCGGATAAACTATTTCACCTTAACGATCGCGTAATGTTTTTTGCCCTTTCGGATGATCATCAGTTTGCCATGCAGCAACTGCGAGGCCTCGGGCCTGTATTTGATGTCGGCGATGCGGATGTTGTTGGCGTACACGCCGCCGGAAAGGATGAGCTTTTTCGCTTCACCCTTCGACGAGCAGAGAGTGAGGTCCGTCAAAAGCTGGTCGAGCGCCGGTATGGCGCCGGCGTCGTCGACTTCGAGCGACGGCGCGGCAGACACCGCGGATTCGAGCGTCGAAAGGCTTATCGCTTCGAGTTCTCCTTTGCCGAAAAGCGCCTCGCTCGCGGCGATCACTTCGTCCGCCGCAGTTTTGCCATGCGTCATAGTCGTCATTTCGTAGGCGAGCGCCTTTTGCGCCGGCCGGTTGTCCGGGTTCTTTATCAGATCTTCCGCGAGGCTGTCGATTTCTTCTTTTTTCATGAACGTGAAATATTTCAGAAAGCGGATTGCGTCCTGATCGGCGATGTTGATCCAGTACTGGTAGAAAGCGTAAGGGCTTGTTTTTTCCGGGTCGAGCCAGATGGCGCCGCCCTCTGTTTTTCCGAACTTCGCGCCTGACGCGGTGGTTATCAGAGGCACGGTGACGATGTATGCCTCGGAGCCGAGCTTGCGGCGAATGAGTTCTGTGCCGGCGGTCATATTGCCCCACTGGTCGCTGCCGCCGAGTTGTATCCGGCAGCCGTGGTTCTCCGCAAGATGCAGGAAGTCATAAGCCTGAAGGATCATGTAGCTGAATTCGGTGTATGACAGGCCGCTTGTGTCGCGGTCTATGCGGCTTTTAACGGAGTCCTTGGCGAGCATCCAGTTGATGGTGAAATGCTTGCCGAGGTCGCGAAGATATTCGATGGCCGAGAGAGCGCCGATCCAGTCGTAATTGTTGAGCAGTTTCGCCGAGCAGGCTCCGGCGGAGAAATCGAGGAACTGTTCGATTTGGGCGCGCAGTTTGCCGGAAAACTGTTCGACTGTTTTCAGTTCGTTCAGAGTGCGTTCGGCTGATTTGCCGCTCGGATCGCCGATGAGGCCGGTGCCGCCGCCGACGAGCGCGATGGGCGTGTGCCCCGCGAGCTGGAACCGGCGCAACGCGATCAGCGGCACGATGTGCCCGATGTGCAGGCTGTCCGCCGTCGGGTCGAAGCCCGCATAAACCGCCTGCTGCGCGTTGTCAGTCAGATTCCGGAATCCTTCTTCGTCTGAAACCTGAAATATCAATTCCCGCCATTTTAATTCGTCTAAGATGCTGAACTCCGGCACGATACACACCTCGCTCTGTTTGCTCGGACATCAGTCGATAACTGATTTTGCCCATAACATTTATAGTCCGTAGCGCTCTAAAACACAATCCGCGCCCTTAAAATGCGACGGCGCCGACACACGTAAAATTGACATTGATGTTACGCCCGGAACGATGTTTCTGGTAAGATATTCAAATAGGAACTGAGTTTGGGATTGCTTCGGCGCTTCGCTTCTCGCAATGATGCGCTTCTTGTCGGGATTGACTCGGCGCTTTGCTGCCCTAATGACGGACTTTTCGAGGTGTTTATATGACCGCTGCTGATATTATCAAACTGCTGGACCTGAAACCGCTGCCGGAAGAGGGCGGTCTTTACAGGGAAAACTACCGCTCGGACGAAATGATTCCGGCTAATGGATTGCCCGCGAGATACGGTAAAACTAAATGCTTCTGCACGGCGATTTACTATCTGCTCACGCCTGATAATTTCTCTGCGATTCATCGCGTTCCGTCCGAGGAGATTTTTCATTTCTATCTCGGCGACCCTGTCACGATGCTGCAACTTCATGCGGACGGCAGGTCGGAGACGGTGACGCTCGGGCAGGATATTGTCGCAGGACAGCAATTGCAGGTGATCGTGCAGCGCGGCGTCTGGCAGGGCGCGTTCCTGAACAAAGGCGGCGCCTTCGCGCTGATGGGGACGACCGTAGCGCCGGGTTTCGATTTTTCGGACTACGAATCAGCCGCCCGGGAGCCGCTGCTCGAAAAGTATCCCGACCGTGCAGGCCTGATCGAAAAACTCACGGCTCCGGCTGTTTGATTGAAATAAAATTGAAATAAAATCCGTAATTTGTTAAATTATATCGTTTGTTTTATTGCATTAGTTCTAATATTGAAGGGCAACAGGTGAATAGGCAATGGCAACGAGCAAAGTTAAGTATGAGAAAAACGCGCCGAAACGCGGTTACACGGACAGAATACTCGAAATCGATTTAGAGAAAAAAGAGATAAAAGTGACTCAGGCGACGGATGAGTTGCGCAGCCTGTTTGTGGGCGGGCGCGGCTATTGCCTGAAGATGGTTTATGACGGAACGAATGCGGACACGCGCTACGACAGCCCGGAGAATGTGCTCGCGATAGCCGGCGGCCCGTTCTGCGGCGAAACGGCGTTCGCCGGGACCGGCAAGTTCATTGTCGGTTCGATCTCTCCGCTTACGAACAGTTTTTGCGACTCGAATGTCGGCGGCCGCTTTTTTCCGCTTGTGAAGCTCTCCGGATTCGACGCTATAAAAGTTACCGGCAAGTCGGACGCCGATGTAATGGTCGTGATCGACGGCGACACGAGCGAGGTAAGCTTCGTCGCGGCGCCGGACATGAAGAACTCGCTCACCGGAGCGGAGGAAATGACGGAGGCGTGGAAGGGCGACGGCAGTGCCGGCAACGTCTCATTCCTCTGTACGGGCGAGGGCGCGTTGCATTCTTATTACGGCTGCATAAACAGCATTTATTACGATGTGAAACGGAAGCGGTGCCGCTCAAAGCAGGCGGGCCGCGGCGGCATGGGAACGATCATGCGCGATAAAAAACTATGGGGCATTCTCGTAAGATGCAACGCGAAGATGGGCGGCTCGAATGCGCCGGCCGATCTCTCCCGCGTTCGCGCGGTTGGCAAGGAACTTCAGGGCGTTATCCGCGAAATCGACCCGCAGGCAATGCGGCTCGGACATCAGGGCACGACCAGCCTGATGGACATGATGAACAAGTTTTTTCTGTTGCCCGTCAACAACTATCAGTATGGCGCGAGCGATAAGGAGAAAAATGTCTCCGGCTTCATTTTTGAAAAAAACTATTTCAAGCAGAACGTGCCGGACGGCTGTTTCTTCGGATGCAACCTCGGCTGCACGAAGGGATGCGACGACCACGTTTTGAAAACCGGGCCGGCGAAGGGCCGCATGGTCGCCGTTGACGGTCCCGAATACGAGACAGCGGCGTCGGCTACGAATCTCGGAATATTCGACGTCGGCGATATTATGGATTTTTCGTGGTACTGCGACGAATACGGATTCGACACGATAAGCGTCGGCGTGGCGATGGCGTTTGTGTACGAGGCTTACGAGCGCGGGCTGATCAACGCGCAAGACGTTGAAAACCGCGCGCTTAACTGGGGAAACGCTGAAGCTGCGATGGAGCTGATGCACGACATTGCGGCCGGAAAGAGCGGCCTGCCGGCGGAGGTCGGACGCGGGGTGCGGCGCCTCAAGAGCTGGGTCGCGGACCGCGCGGTTGTAAACACCGGCCGGAAGCGCGAAGACATCATGGCCGAGGTGAACGAGTTCGGAATGGAATGCAAAGGGCTCGAATTCTCGATGTATATAACAAAAGAATCGCTGGCGCAGCAGGGCGGCTATGGATTCGCGAACAAGGGCGCGCAGCACGATGAAGCCTGGCTGATTGCGATTGACCAGATACACAAGGAACTGCCGACGTTCGAGAAGAAGGCGGCGGCGCTGAAGTGGTTCCCGCTGTTCCGAACGTGGTTCAATATAGCAGGGCTTTGCAAACTGCCGTGGATCGATGTGCGGCACCCGGAAGCGAAGAACACCGAGTGGCCCGCGCAGAATATGCCGACTGTCAACTACTATGTCGAGCTTGTGAACGCTACGTTCGGCTCTGAAAAAACTCTCGACGACCTGCTGCTCGACTCCGAGCGAAGCTACACTCTTCATAAACTGATCAACCTGCGACAGGGATACGGCGTCCGCGAGCACGACGTTATCCCGATGCGCGCCATGGGGCCGGTCTATCTGAACGAATATCTCTCCCGCAAGGAATATTACGACGAATATCTCGCCGGCACGGCCGGTCTGGATATCGCCGGCAAGAGCGATGAGGAAAAACTCGTTCTGATTCAGAATTACCGGCGCGAACAGTATAAGAAACTCGCGGATGTTGTTTATGAGGAAAAAGGTTACGACCCGAACGGCATTCCGCTCGACGAGACGCTCGAAAGGCTCGGCCTGACCGAACCGGGATACAAGGCGATTGTCCGCGCCGCCCGCGAGCGTTTTCTCGCAGCCTGCGTGTAGAACCTTCATTAAAGGCCAGGAAAATATTTTGCGTATTTCCGGCGGCTTATCTTGCGCGAACGTACGCGCGCGCGTAAACTGAACGCATGTTTGCCAGAAATATATCATTACTGCGGGAACGTAATCCGGGGCTGGCGGAGCGGATTGAACGCGCGGTTCCGGAAGCCGGAATGGAGTTTCTCGTCGCTCGCAACGGGTGCCTCACCGCGAAATATGACGACCCCGCGCTGGGGCCGCTGACGCTCTACAGCATAGTTGATCCCATGCGGGCGGCGCGGCGGGATCTGGAACGCTGGCGCTCCGGCGGCGCCGGCGTTATCGTGGCGCTCGGCGTCGGGCTCGGCTACCATTTGTTTCCGCTCGCGGACCGCTATCCCGGCCGCAAAATTGTCGCGATCGAAGCGCGCCCGGCGCTGTTGCGAAAGAGCTTTGAAATCAATGACTGGTCGTCTCTTCTTAAACGGCCCGATTTTATTCTCGCCGACGCAGAATCGGCCGCTTCCGAGCTGCGCGCGTTGAACCGCGACAGCGCCCCCGCCGTGTTTTACCACCCGGTTCTTTTTAAATTGGATATGGGCTTTTATTTTCCGATCCGCAAGGAACTCACGGTCGGGCGCGGCGCGTTCGGCCGCTTGCGCATCATGTCGTTTAATGCGCGCGGCGATCTGGTTCCGTACACGCTGCTCGACATCCACGAAACTTTGCGAGAGATGGGACACGAGGTTCATTCGGTGGACATCTCAGCCGTGAAGCGTCAGCGTGAATTGAGCGATGCCGTCCGGCACGCAGCCGAATCTTTTCAGCCAGATTTCGTGGTGACGGTCGGCCCGGTCGGCCTATGCGACGATATCATCGGGCGCCTCGGAGCGCCGGTCGCCGCGTGGTTCATGGACAACCCGTTCCAGCAACTGGCGTTGAACGAGGGCGAGGAAGGCCCGCGGCCGAAGATGCTCGGCGACAATTTTTATGCCTTCTCATGGGACGAATCTTACGTGCCGGAACTGAGGGAACGCGGCGTTCGC
Source organism: bacterium (assembly GCA_041664945.1). Lineage (GTDB taxonomy): Bacteria > UBP15 > UBA6099 > UBA6099 > UBA6099 > JBAYJY01. The sequence continues at coordinate 7,655 of JBAYJY010000024.1, forward strand.
GCATACTATCTGCCTCTCGCCACTAATCCCCGCATTCACTACCCGCGCGAAGCCACTCCCGACGCGCTCAGCCGTTACGGCTCGGAGATCAGCTTCATCGGCACAGCAGACCGGCAGGACGACCGCGACTACCGCCTCGCGTATGTCGGCTCTCTCGACGGTTTCGACGTCGGCCTCTGGGGCGGTCCCGGCTGGCGCCTTGTTCAGGGCCCGGGATTTCGATACCGCGGCCGCGCGGACAACCGGAATGAAGGCCCGATCATTTATTCGCTCTCTAAAATCAATCTGAATTTAACAACCCGGCAGCTTATCACTTCGATTCCGATCCGCGTGTTCGACATACTCGCTTGCGGCGGTTTTTTGCTCACCGATTCCCGGAAAGACTTGCAGCGTCTTTTCGACCCGGGCGCCGATCTGGCGGTGTTCGATTCAAAAAGCGAACTGCGCGCTCTCGCGGAACATTATATCGATAACCCTGAAATGAGAAAAAAAATCGCTCTCCACGGCCGCCAAACCGTTCTCGCGCGGCACACTTTCCGACACCGTCTCGAAGAAATGCTGAAAATTATTTTCAAATAATTGCCGCACATCGGGTTCGTCATTCCCGAACTCTGCTGTTGGAAATCCATTTATTAAAACAAAATTATAACGATGTGAACTGTCCCCGTTTTTAGCGCCAGCCAGAAAGTTAGGGTTTTCTCCTTCGCAGTCTCTTGCCCATATTATATAAAGATATTTTTTACGTCATATTGCATACCGGGTATTATATGATATATAATTCCGGTTATCAGGTTGGATAATGAATAGAAAAGTGGTTTTTCTGGCGAAATATATTTGTTTTAGGAATATCTGAGTAAAAAGAAGAAAAATATTGACACGCCGCGAAGGCTGGGCAATAATAAGCGGAGCAGGGAATGAGGCGATTGGGGGAGGGAAGAAAAGCCGACGTGGTGGAATTGGCAGACACGCTAGCTTGAGGTGCTAGTGCGGACAACACCCGCGTGCCGGTTCAAGTCCGGCCGTCGGCAAATACTCAACAACTTTTTTTTTGGGGTGACAAGTTAAAAGTTTCACATACTCCAAAGGGGGCAACATGGCGAGAAGGGAAAAGTATAAGTTTCCGAAACCTACGATCGAGCGGCTTTCTTACTACTTCAGGGCTCTCGAAGATTTGTCAAAACGGGGAATCGACACCGTTTCATCCGATGCGCTTGGCACAAAACTGAATATCAAATCATCTCAGATCAGGCGCGATCTGTCGTATTTCGGCGACTTCGGGAAACGCGGGATGGGCTACGATGTTAAGTTTCTATTAAAGGAATTGCGCTATATACTCGGTCTGGACCGCGAGTGGCCGACAATTGTCATCGGGGCCGGAAATTTCGGGACTGCGATGGCGCACTACTCCGGTTTTAAAAAGCGCGGCTTCGACGTCAAGGCAATGTTTGACATCGACAAAGACAAGGTCGGCTCTAAAGAGAACAAGGTGCCGACGCTCCACATGAACGATCTGGATAAGTTTATCAAGGAAAACAAAATCGAGATCGCGATGATCTGCGTGCCGGAAACGGCGGCGCAGGAAGTCACGGATCAGCTCATAAAGAACGGCGTGAACGGCATTCTCAATTTCGCGCCTATCGCGCTCAAGCACGACAAGGAGATCCGCTGTCTCTCGGTTGACCTGACGACGAAGCTCGAAGCGATCGCATATTACATGAGTTATTCGAAAGATAAGCTTTGGAAGATTTTTTCCTGACCGTTTCAGCGACGCCTCTTTACATTCTTTGATAATTGCCGCTTAGCGACGGGCGCCGCATGCTGTGTCCCCGAGACAAAAACATCTTTTTCTCCATTAATCTTATCCGTTCTTATTCTTTTTAAGTCGGAACAATTCCGGCCGGGCGCCGTAAGATCGTCTGGAATCCAATCATTGAATATAACAAGATGGAAGAGCTCCGGGAGGGCAGGCATTTGGCGAACCGCGGCTGTTGTTTTGACATCATTTATGCTAAAGAGTAATATAGAGGAGTTATGAAAAGAAAATTACATTATCCCAAGGCAATAACAGTAGTTGTGTTTTTAATGTTTGCGGCGGCGTGCGCGTTTGTGTCCGCCGCCGACGGGGTCGGCGACAATGCCGAAAGCGCGATAACCGTTCCCGCGCCTGCGCCTCCGGACATGCCTACGCTCCCTCTCATTCCGACTGTCGCGCCTGAGGTTGCGACGGGAACGGTCTCGCAGGACCTGATAATGAAAACCGGCTCGGTGGTCAAGGTGGATGCCGCCGATAAGTTAAAGATATATGTCGACCGCGGTTACAATGACGGCGTAATCGAGGGAATGGAGATAGAAGTCTCGAAGATGGAGCCGATCAAAGACATGGACGGCGCGATACTGGACGAGGAGGAAGTCGCGGTCGGCAAAATAAGGGCGGTGGAGGTCAAGCCGCGGCTGACGATATGCGACATGGTGACGGCGAAGAAGGATTTCGAGCGTGGAAACATAGTAAGGTATTACGTGGAATCGGATAAGCAGGTTGAGAAGGCCGCCGACGGAAAGTGTCCGGCGGGAATGAAATACGACAAGGGCGGCTCATTCGTATTCGTGCCGGGCGCGATGTTCGCGACGGAGGCGCCGAAGGAACTGGTTGCGGAAACGCGACCGATGTGCGTCGATTTGCGGCAGTCGGCGGAAGTTTCCACATGGGCTAACGCGGACGCCGCCTGCAAGAGGCAGCGAAAGCGGCTCTGCGCGCGCGAGGAGCTCCAGAAGGTTTGCTCGACGTGGGACAAGCCCAAGCCGTGCCCGAAGGACATGTGGCGGAAGAACGCCTGCCCGAAACAGGACACGATCGCCGATCTGTACAGGGATCAGGAGTGGACCTCGGACATGATTGTGGACAAGAACGGAAGGGCGAGTTACGAAGCGAACTCATGTTCGTGCCCGGGCGTAAGCCCGGTTTGCACGCATTGCGTATATGAAGGCTGCCGCGGCGCGAGAAAACCATACCGCTGCTGCTCCGAACCTATCCCCGCCGCGCAACCGGCAAAGAAGAAATAATTTTGACCGCCGTCATTGCGGGGAGCAAGCGAAGAAACGATCCGGAACTCAATTTCCAATATTATGTCAGGGATTGGCGCGTCCTCAAATTTATCGCCAATATTTGCGTTGATGCGCTTGTTTGAACACTGGGGCAGGGATTATTTCTTTACAGAAAATCATTTCATAGCAATGCCTGGGAGCCACATGGTAAACCACGGCACGTAAGTGATCAGCATAAGAACAATCATCATCGTAAGCAGGAAAGGCCAGAGGCTGCGGGCCATCTTCTCAATGCTGACTTTTCCTATGGCGCAGCCCACGAAGAGAGTGCTTCCGACCGGCGGCGTGCATAGTCCGATACCGAGGTTCAGCATTAGCATGATGCCGAACTGCACGGGGTCCATGCCGACTCCCACGGCCACCGGCAGCAGCACCGGCGTAACGATCAGAATAAGCGGGGCCATGTCCATGATGCAGCCAAGAACGAGCAGCATGATGTTTATCAGCAAAAGGATAACTATTTTATTAGTGGAGACTGCTGAGAGGGCGGCGGCCACTTTTCCCGGAACTCCTAAGTAGGCCAGCATGAATCCGAAAGCGGAAGCCGTGGCGATGAGCATCATCACCATCGAGATTGTTTTCACCGAGTTGAGAAGTATGTCGCCGAATTTTTTCAGTCCGATTTCGCGGTAGACGAAAAAGGTGATGATGAAAGCGTAGACGACGGCGACGGCGGAGGACTCAGTGGCGGTTGCTATTCCGAAAATGACAGCTCCGACGACAATAACGGCGGTGATGAGGCCCCAGAAGGCGTCGACGGCAATTTTGAGGGCGTTTTTCGCGCCGATCTTGTCTCCTTTGGGATATTTGCGTATCACCGCGATTATGTAGGAGACGGTCATGAGGCTGATGCCGACCATGATGCCGGGGATGTAGCCGCCCAGGAAGAGTTTTCCTATGGAAACGGCGCCGCCGGCTGCAAGGGCGTAGATGATGGCGTTGTGGCTGGGCGGAATTATGATGCCTTGTGTGGAGCCGGTGATTGTGACTCCCACGGCGAAGTCCGCGTCGTAGCCCTTCTTCTTCATCATCGGGATGAGAATCGAGCCTATCGAGGCGGTGTCGGCCACTGACGAGCCGGAGATGCCGCCGAAGAACATGCTTGCGAGAATGTTCACCATCGCCAGGCCGCCGCGGATTCGCCCCACGAACAGGTTAGCGAAGTTGATCAGCCGCATGGCTATCCCGCCGTCCGCCATCTTCAGTACGACCGCCATCGGTTCGAGCCCGAGGTAGGAGATGGTGAGGAAGGCCGAAATGCCGAGGGCGAAAGTTATGGGCACGCGGATAATCATCAGCAGAAAGAAACTGCCTATTAGAATGAGAATGGCTGCATTCACCGGGTCCATATCAGTCCGCGTCGGCCTCCTTTTCCGAAACCGTTTCGGTTTCTATTGTGGCGGAGACGATTTCGTAGTTCTCTCCGAACAGGCCGATAAGATGTCTGATCGCATGCATGAATATGAATATCCCGGCGACGGGTATAGCCATGTAAGTGACCGCAACCGGGATGCCTGTTGCGGCGTTGCTCTCGCCGTGGCCGCCGACTAGCGCCACGAGCCGGAAGCCGGATACTATCATGAGCGTCGAGAAAGAGATAATCAGCGCGAAGGAAAGACGGTGGAAGAAACGTTGCGCGCCGGGTTTCAGCCCGCGCACTAAGAATTCGACAGCGAGGTGGCTGCCGTCCCGCACGCCCAGCCCGGCCCCGAGAAGTCCGAACCATACCACCAAAATAAGCGAGATTTCCTCGGACCACGCCGGCGCGTTCTTCAGGACGTATCGAGCGAATACCTGCCACGTGACGATCAGAACCATCGCCGTCAGCAGCGCGCTGGCGATCCATCCCACCAGCTTGGATATGATGTCGAGAAATCTGTCGTACGCTTTCATCGTTTCCTTAACCAATTTCAAAAGTCTTTAATGGTATCAGCTTACCTACTTCACTGCTTTTATTCTGTCTATCAGGGTTCCTAAGTCGGCGCCGTAATTTTTATATAGAGGTTTTACGGCATCCTCGAACGGTTGTTTGGCCGGAGTGTTTATCTTGATTCCTGCCGCGCGCAACACTTTCAAGCCTTCCGTTTCCTGCGCTTTCCAGAGGCCGATCTGGTAGCTCTGGGACTCGCGCGCCGCCGCTGCGATTATTGCCCGCTCGCGTTCCGGCAGAGAATCCCATACCTTTTTGCTGAACAGAACAATTTCCGGAATACGAGAGTGCTCGTCGAGGGAATAATATTTTGCCACTTCGTAGTGGCCGGTGGTTACGTAACTTGGAGGATTGTTCTCGGCGCCGTCTATCACGCCGGTCTGAATCGCGCTGTAAACCTCCTCGAAAGCCATTGGGGTTGGAGATGCGCCGAGGGCTTTCACCAGATCGATCATCACCGGGTTTTGCTGCACCCGGATTTTTAGACCCTTCAGGTCTGCGGGCGAGTTTATCGGGCGATGCTTGTTGTAGAAACTGCGCGCGCCGGAGTCGTAATAAGTGAGGGTGACTAAGTCCACGCTGTTGAGCCGTTCGCCGAGTTCCCGCCCGACCTCTCCGTTCAGGACCTTCCACTCGTGCTTCGAGTCGCGGAAGATGTAGGGAAGGCTGAAAACGCCCATCTCCGGGGCGAAGTTAACAATCGCGGCGCAGGACACCCGGTCGATGTCTATGATGCCCATTTGAGTGAGTTCGATGGTTTCTTTTTCAGAGCCGAGCTGGGCGCTGTGGCGAACAATCACTTCGAGGGCGCCGCCTGTCTCGCGCTCGATAATTTCCTTTATTTTGTAAAGACCGCGTGTGGTGGGATATTCCGCGTCGTGGTCGTCAGAGGCGATGAGCACGCGCTTGCTCACGTGCGGCGCCAGTGAAAATGACACCGCCAGAGCGATAATTAGCGCATATATGATCCCCTCAAAGAATTTCAAAAAAGCTCCTTGGCCAAAATAGTCGGCTGCTCGTCCTAATTTCTATCACTATCAAGGTTTTTTTTCAATTCCAACCCGAATATTCCAGCCAGCGGGCGCCGGGTTGCGTCAAATATCACTTGTTTTTTTGAATATTTTCTTAATGTAATTAATGATTTTTTGTAAAAGTGTCGTTTTTATATTGGGAGAGACAATTTTCCGGACGAAAACGGCGGCGAGTTTCGGATCGAGCCGGGAGCCGCCAAGTTTAGTGATTAGGGCGGCCGCTTTTGCCGGGGGCATGCCTTTGCGGTTTTGGAGATCTGCGGTCACCGCGTCATAAACGTCGCAGACAGCGAGCATGCGAGCGGTGTGCGGGATAGCGTCTCCGCTGAGTTGGTCGGGATATCCGGAGCCGTCCCAGTTTTCGTGGTGGTGACGTATCGCAAGAATGACTGTCGCAGGCAGAAAGCTCGCCTTGGATAAATATTTCACTGATTCGACATGCGGTTCGAGCGCTCGTTTTTCCTCAGTCGAAAGGGATTCGCCAAGGCTGATCTTTTTCAGAATTTCCTCTGAAGTGTCTAATTTCCCGATGTCGTGGAGCATGCCGGCGAGCTTCATCTGCGGCACATGCACTTCGAAAATGCGCATCTCGACAGCGAACCGCTCCATCAGGGCGCCGACCCGTTCGCTGTGCGCTTTGCTGTACGGATCTTTTTCGCCCAAGGTTTCCAGAAACCTGGCGACAATTTCATCCGAGATTTTAAACATGGCGTTATTATAGCGCTGACGCGACGACGGCGCGTATTTTTCATTAATCTTGAAATGTTCATTTAATAATTGTGGTATAATCACATATAGATAAACCATATGTCAAAATGGACGGCTCTGATGTTTAAATTTAAGGAACACGGATACAGAAGAGCGGCGGCGGCGATTACGTTTTTCGCGTCGCTTTCCATGTTATGCGTTCAAGCGCCAGCGGTTCGGAACACCGGAGAAGTTGAAACGCAGCTTCTGTATGAAGTTGAGCACATATCGAGGAAGTTCGCGCGGAATCTCGACCGGCTTCTGTTCAGCGAAGGGGTAATGAAGGTCGAGACGCGTGAGTCGCTGCGGCGACTTGTAGAATGGGCGGAAAGCAACAAATATCCGCGCCTGCAGGAATTTCTGGACCAACTCGACCCTGATAACACTAAAACACTTTTCGATGCTTTTAGGAAGGGCGATCCGGTCGGTTCGACTGAGAATTTGCCTATTGTCGAGTCTCCGCAGGCGAAGGGCCATGAAACCGTTCTTGCGTTTCCATTCAAGGGCGAGTTTTATGTCGTGCAGGGCAACGAAGGAAGCGTTTCGCACCAGAAAGGGACTCGGAACGGATACGCTTGGGATTTTATAGTAATGAAGAACGGGGCGATGTTCAAATCCTCGTCGCACAAGAACAGCAACTATCTCGCATGGGGGCTGCCTGTGGTGTCGCCGTCGGCGGGCCGCGTTGTGGAAGTGCGCTCGGACATGCCGGACCATCCGCCGCTGTCTATAAAAATGCAGGGCGCGAACTATGTCATAATAGAACACAGAAATCGCGAGCTGAGCGTGATATATCATCTGATGAACGGAAGCGTTAAAGTAAAACCTGGCGACGCGGTGGAGCAGGGGACGGTTATAGGGAGCATCGGAGACAGCGGAATGTCCATGTTTCCGCATATACACTACGAGCTCGATCGCCGCGATAAGGACAAATACGCGCCTGGTCCGGCGAGGTTCGCATGCTATTTCGCGCGCCGCGAAGAAGACCCGCAATGGCGCCTCGTCATTTCAGGAATTCCTCAGGTCGGCGAGTATCTCGTCGGCGTCAACGATTACATCGACTCAACAGCCGGCCGCTGATTTCTTTATCAATGCGTTGTGATTATTTTCCTGTAGATTTCGCTTGAGCCTGCTGCGCCTGTTTCATGAACCACGCGGCGCGCGCATTGTCGGGTTCGAGTTTCAGGACGGTTTGCCACTCTGTTATCGAATCTGCATATGATCCCTGTTCATATAGAACTCGAGCTGTCCAGAGATGTGCGGCGGAGAAGTTCGGATTGTCAGACACAGCTCCCCGAAACTGTTCGAGCGCGCTGGGTTTGTCTCCCTTGTCATATAAAACGACGCCTTTTTCATACTTGTCGTATGCGGCGCCTCCGTTTTCAAGTTTCCCTTTCGCGACTTTTTGCATCCATGCGACGCGTTTGTCGTCAGGCGCGATCCTGCCAGCGCCGCTCAGGGCGTCAACGGCCATAGCATAGTCGCCTTCGCTCATATATATCCGGCCAAGCCATACGTAAGCGTCGATAAGCGACGGGTCGAGAACGATCGCTTTTTGCAGATGTTCGACAGCGATCCGCGGAGATTCTCCGAGATTGTTGTAGAAGTTGACGCCAAGCCAACGGTGATTTTCGGCGCTGTGTTTTTTAGCGTCTTTGATACCGCCGCCTTTCGGAAATTGCTTGATGTATTTATCCCACCACTGCACTGACTGCCCGAACCATTTCGCGCTTTCATATGCGCCAGCGATCTTCAACATGACCTTGTCGTCCTTGGGGTTCTTTTTCAGATAAGCGTCATATTGTTTTATCGCGTCTCTGTATTTTCCTTTCTTCATAGCATCGTCGCCGTCTTTAACGGTTGCGAGCGCGCATGCCGCAAAACATATCATCATTACTGAAACCAGCGATAATCTGAAAAGATTTTTCATATTGCTCCTCCGTTTTGCCTATTATAATTTCGTTTCTACAAATATCATTAATTCAATCAACCGGCGCGCAATCGGTTTCGGACCTGTCGCCGAGGTTGCCGTAACGATGATAGTTGGCGCTGATGCTTTGTTCGAGAAGGTGCCAGAGCGCCTCGACGCGGCCGTCCATGCAGACCGGCGCTCGCGCGATAAACAGGCCTGTTTCCGCTGCCGCCGACGCTATCAGGATCGGAACTCTGTCCGGCGCGGCGTAGCGGATACGGTCAACCGCATTGTCAAAAATCATCTTGGCGACCTCGCCGTCGGATGACTTTGCGAACGATATCTTACCGCCGAGTTCTCCGGCAAGCTCTTTTGCAATGTCGATGGTTTCAGGCCTTATTGAGTCCGGGTAACTGACGTTGACGCGGCAACCTGCGGCGCGCGCCGCGCAGATTCTGCCTATGATGTCGAAAAGCGAATCGTTCGGGTGCAGCCGTATCATCATTCGCCCGACAGGCAGGTAGCGGCGGAAATTGTCCTGCCCGCGCAGTTTGAAACAGTCGTGCGTCTGATAGAATTCTTCAATCGCCGCCAATTCGCAACTTCGCGCGCAAGCAATTATTTTCTCGACCTCCCACAACGCGATTTTTTCTTCTCTCTTCCCCATTACGAGAGCGCGGTCGATTAGTCTTTGCAGTTGCGGATCGATCAGCTGCTCGCTTCCGTCGGGAAGGTCGACATCCTTGAAATTCATGAAGAGGGAAACATAGTTCGGACCGCCCGTTTTGATGCCGGGTCCGAAGGATGATTTTCCCATTCCGCCGAACGGCTGCCGTAGCACTACGGCTCCGGTAGTGCCCCGATTTATATATAGGTTGCCCGCTTTGATATTTTCTTTCCAGAACTCGCATTCACGGTCATCGAGGCTCTCGATGCCGGAAGTGAGTCCATATCCGGTCATGTGAATTATTGAAATCGCCCCGGCAAGATTCTCGGCTTTCATAACCGACAAAACCGGCTCGAAAAGCTCGTTCATGTGCGAGTGGCTGCCCGGCTTCACATTCCATTTCACAGCCGGAGACCAGAGGTTCGGATTGTTATCGACCATCTTCGGCATGACTGCCCACGACTCGCCGGGTTCGAGCGTCTTCAGCGCTTTTTCGAGGTCGCCGGACGGCGGCCTTATCAGCGGCCCGACCTTAGAGCTAAGCCTCCACGCGGAGCCGACGCTTAAGCTTTCGACCGCGTCCTGAAGCTGGCGTTTGAAGCTTTCGTCCTCGAAAACTTCCTCTTCGAGAATGAGCAGCGAAGTGGCCGAACATTTTTGGCCGCTGTGGCCGAATGCGGACTGGATGACGTTCTTTATCGCCTGGTCGCGGTCCGACATTGCGGTGACGATTGTCGCGTTCTTGCCGCCGGTTTCCGCGTAGAGCAGCATCTCCGGTTTGCTTTTCAGCATCTGGAAGGCTGTGTCCGTTCCGCCGGTGAGTATCACGGCGTCGACGTCGGGGTGAGATACGAGTTTCGAGCCGACCGCGCCGCCGGAGCAGGGCAGGAACTGCAGCGTTTTTTTCGACACTCCGCCGCGCCAGAAGCATTTGCATAACTCGTATGCGACAAGAACGGTGTCGGACGCCGGTTTGAGAATGACAGTGTTTCCCGCGGCAAGCGCCGCCGCTATGCCGCCGCATGGGATAGCGATCGGGAAATTCCACGGCGACACGACGACAACAACGCCTTTGCCTGAGCATTCGAGATTCTTTCTGTCCGCGAACATTCCGGCCGAGCGGGCGTAGTATTCGACGAAGTCCACCGCTTCGGAAACTTCCGGGTCGGATTCGAGCAGCGTCTTGCCGCCGTCCGCGAGCGCGGCTCCCATAAGGCCGACGCGTGTTTTTCTGAGCTCCATCGCGACTTCGGAAAGGGTTGCGGCTCTTTCCACCTGGCTTTTCGAGCGCCAGCGATCTTCATCTTTTTGGGCGGCGTTGACTGTAAAAAGCATGTCTTCCAAACCGGCGAGTTGATAACGGCCCACCACCGTTCCCGGCCGCGACGGGTCGTTGCAAAATCCATTTTCACGGCCATCGTAAATTTCTTCGCCGTCGACGACGATCGGAATAGCCGCCGCTTTGTCTCCGAACAGCGGTTGCCATTGGTCTATGATGCTTTGCGCCCACTTCTGATTCGCGGGAAGCGAGAAATCCGTGTCGGGTTCGTTGACGAAATCTTCAGCGAGGCGGTTGCGGGCGGCCGCTTCGTCAACAGCCTCGCTACGGTTCTGAGTCCGGCGCGGCGCGCTCCCGACGGTTTTCGACAGCAGATAAGAATCGTAAAAATCCTTTTCGAGTTTATTCCACGTGTCGTCGCCGACGGCGAGGTCGAAGGAATGGCTGAGAAAATTGCCGGGGCCGGTGTTTTCGTCGAGCCGCCGGGTTAGGTAGCCGATCGCGGAGATGAAATCCTCCTTGCGAGTCGCAGGCGCATATAGAAGAATCCGTTCGGTGACTTCGCCGATCGCGCGGCAGATATGGTCGGCCATGCCTTCGAGCATTTCGAGTTGAATGCCGTCCATCGCGTCGCGCTCGGATGCGAGAACGATTCCATAAGCGAGATCGAAAAGATTATGCGAAGCTACGCCGAGCTTGACCGCGCCGATATTTTCAGATTTAAGGCCTTCGATTAGCATGCGTTTGTAGTTAGCGTCGGATTCGATTTTGCTTTTGTACTGCGCGACCGGCCAGTCCTTAAGGCTCGACTCTGTCTTCTCCATTTCGAGATTCGCGCCTTTGACAATGCGGATGATAATCGGGGCGCCGCCGCTTTCAACGCGTTTTCGCGCCCATTCGTTAATCCGCAACTGTGTGAGATAGGAATCGGGAACGTATGCCTGAAGAACGATGCCGGCAGATATCTTTTCCATTTCAGGTAGGTCGAGAGTTCTCATAAACGCTTCGGCCGTCAGATACATGTCACGGTATTCTTCCATATCGAGATAGACAAATTTGGGAGTCTTCGAGCCGTCCGGCCTCGTGAATTCATGTTTTGCGGCTTCCAGAAACAGTTTCTCCAGCCGCTCGCAAAGAACGGATATTGTGTGTTCGGCGGAAACGGCTGATATCTGAGAATAGATTGTCGATATCTTAATTGAAACGACGTCGATTTCAGGATGAGCGAGCGCTTTGAAATATTGTTCGTAACGCTTCGCGGATTCGCCTTCGCCGAGCACCGCTTCGCCGAGAAAATTCACGTTCATGCGCAGGTTCTGAGAATGGCGCTTTTCAAGGTGTCTTTTCAGCGGTTCCGGTTCGGCGGCGAGTATAAGATTATCGCTCGTGCTTCGCATCTTCATTTTAACGATCGGCACTGACAGCACAGGCAGAAAATTGCCGAAGGTTTTGAAAATCTCAAGCAGCGATCTGTCCAGTCTTCCCATGAAACCGGGAATGTCCTGCGTCTTCAGCAGGTGCACAATCTGGTTCGCAACGCGCTGAGGACTCTTCGATCTGAAGCTCTGGTCCGTCAGCTTCATGATCGTAACTTTATCGTGCGGCGAACGCACGAGGAGGGCCAGCGATTCCTGCTTCTTTTTTTCTTCGTTCGTTTCCAACTCGATAGCGCGGCTCAGAAGGTGTCTCGCAAGAAACGCCGACTTTTGAACCTCCGGCGGATATTCACTTTTAAGTTCCGGTTTAAAATCTTTAAAAATGCCGGCAAGAATATTTTTGGAGTCTTTTTTGCTTTGAATACCGTTTTCGCCCGACATAAAACCCCCACCCGTATTTTTTTAAGCGCAAATATATCCACAGGATAATATTTTACAAAGGAAGACGCTGCGGCAGTTGCGCTACCCCGCCGCGATTTCAGCGGCAATTTCAGCTGCGTCGCGCACGAGAAGCGGGCATTTTGTTTTAAAAACGCCGGAAGCTTGAGCCGCATCGTGCTCTTCTTTAGTTCTCATGCTGTAGCCGATAAGCGTTGCGCAATCGACAGCGCCGAATTTCTCGACGAACCGTTTATCGAATTCCTGAACTTTTGAATAACTGTTTGCGCGATCGTCCTCCGGCTTGTCGCGGCCGAAAAGAAGGCCGAAAGCGATTACCGCGCCTGAGAAAGCTCCGCATGTGTATCCGCAGCGGGATATCCCGCCGCCGAAGCCGCTCGCCATTCGCGGCGCGATGGAGCTTTTAATATCGAACGTCTCCATCATCGCCAGCAACACGCTTTCAGCGCAGTTATATCCGGAATCAAAGTGAGCGACAGCTATATCGCCAATATTCTTAGTCATGCTAACTCTCCGTTCGCGCGCTTGGCGCGGAATTTAGCGAATCAAAAAACGACACGCAATGTCTTTATTTCATAATGTCCGATCGGCACGGAAATCGTCGCGCTTTTCGGAGCCGGCAGCGTTTTCAGTTCGCGTTCGACGAGATTTGTCTCGACGATCTTTTTCGGCTTCGCCGGCAGATTGAGGACGGCCGTCGTGTCTTTTCCGGTTGTTTCGACGAGCCGAAGAATAAACCCATCGCCGTTTTCAGCTTTCTTCATTGTAGCAAGAGTGACATTATCTGGGCCGGCGGAGAAGAAGGAGCGGCTCTTGCCGAGCTTGCCGGCGTGTTTCGCCGCGTGGACGACAAAGAGCGGATCGTTGTATTCCGCGCCTCTGAGTTGCGAATTAGCGGCTGCCCATGCGCCGGCGTGCGGATAGAGCGCGAGAGGAATGCTGTGGAAGCCTCTGTCCGCCTCTGGGTCCGGGCCGCTTGGCGAGCGCAGCATTGTCATGCGCAGCACGTTGTCCTTGACGTCGTATCCGTACTTGCTGAAGCTGAGCAGCGTCGCGCCGAATTTCTTGTCTTTATTCGTGTAGTCGACCCAGCGGTGGCCGCTCATTTCCCATTTCGCCTTCTCGCCTGGAGTCTTCGCTTTCGTTACGCGGTCGATCGCGGCGTATGGAATTTCGAATGTCGCGACATCCGCGTCGAGGTTCAGATTGAAAGCTGACTTGAGGAAAACGCCTCTGTCCTGCCAGTCGGTGTCGAGGCGCCCGTAAACGATGGGTGAGCCGGCGACGAGCGAGTAATAAGTTTTAAAATCTGTTTTTTCGCCGAACTTGCGATGCGCCATTATCGTAACGCGCACCGGGCCGTTTTCGACAACCCTGATTTCAATCGGGTTCGGCATTTCCATCAGGCTGCCTTTCGGCGGAATGATGCCGCTGCCGTCGGGAGTAAAGCGCGGGTCCCATGCGTCTGAACTCGCGGTCTCTTTGTAGGCTTGCAACTCGAATGCCGACTGTCCGTCCACAATGACTTCGCGCTTGCTCTTTTTGTCGTATATGCTGGATACCCATCCGTTTTCAGGATCTACTTTGATCGTGAAGAACTCGTTGTCCATTTTATTTTCGGAAACAGTCGCCGCCGCTGATTTCGCGGTTGACTTGCGGCCCTCGACGATGCGATAAACCGAGAAGCCCATCGCCGGGATTTTCTTCGCGAGGAACAACGCAGCTTTCGAGCCATCGTCTTTTTTGATGATCTGAACGGGAATTTCCTTGCCGGTGTTGTCGAAAACGGAAACTGCCGAAGCGCCGGAAGCGATAGGCGTCTCGACGACATCGTCCCGGCTCCAAGAAAGACCGTTGAAGAGAACGAGCGGCGCCCCGTCGCCGGTTGTGTCCGCGTTCTTCGCGATCGCGTTCAGAGCGCCGTCGGTGACAGTCTTGCATTGGCCGGAGACCCACGCGTGATCAATGTCGGCGTCTTTATAAACCGGAGTGATCGAGGAGCCGGGAAGAATGTCGTGGAACTGGTTGAAAAGCAAAATCTTCCAAGCTTCCTCAATAACGTCGAAAGCATATTTCTGCCCGGCGGCGATAGACGCGATTGTCGAGAAACGTTCGGAGTTCATCAGCCGGATTTCGTTGCGTCGGTTGTTGTTCTTTGTATTTGACTGCGTCGTGTAGGTTCCGCGGTGGTATTCGAGATAGAGTTCGTCGTTCCAAGTCGGGAAATCCTGTTTCTTTGCGGAAGCGAACATGTCGTCGAAAGCTGTTTCAACATGCATGAATTCGATATTGGGATAGATCGGGGATTCCCGGAAAGCGTAAGCGCGTTCGACATAATCGCGGGGGATGCCGCCGCCGTGGTCGCCCATCCCGTAGATGACGAGGTTGCTGTTTACGCCGTGTTTCGCTTTCATGTTGGCGAGCTGGTTGACCATAGTGCTGCCGGTTACGTTTTCTCCGTAGCCGCCCTGAGGGAAATAGACAAGAGTTTTCGAGCCGTCGGGGGCCTGCCACCAGAAAAGGTTGTAGGGGAACCGCGTTGTGTCGTTCCAGCTAATTTTCTGCGTGACGAAACCGCGCATGTCGCTCTTTGCGAGAATCTGAGGAAGGTTCCAGTTGTATCCGAATGAGTCGGGCGTCCAGCCGATAGTGCTGACGACTCCGAGTTTTTCCTTTGAGTATTTGCGGCCGTACATGAACTGGCGCACGTAGCTTTCCCCGGAGGGAAGGTTGCCGTCCGGCTCCACCCATTCGGCGCCGACGGGTTCCCACTTGTCGCGTTTGATGTCGGCGAGAATCCGCTTGAACAGGTCGGGATAATCTTTCTCCATCCAGCGGTAACAGTGCATCTGGTTAGCGGCGTAAACAAAGTCCGGGAAATCCTTCTGAAGCGCCAGCACGCCTTCGCTCGTTCCCTGCCAGACGATGTGTTCGCCTTCAGCCTTGTCCCAGAGCCACGCTGGGTCGATGTGCGAATAGGCGACGAGCATCATAGTGTATTGCTTTAGGACTTTAGTTAGCGGTGCGAGAATAGCGAAGCATTTTTTCATTGACGCTCTGAAATCGTCTACGCGGCCCGCGGAGAGCGCTTTAACGTCTATCGCGTCTGCCGCCTCGTCGAGAACGGGGCGCCACTTCTCGGGTTTTTCGCCTGCGAGATTCAAAGACGTGTCGAGAGAGTCGAATGCTTCGCTGAAAGAGGAAACCTCTTTTGCGAGGTCGCCGAGAAGATCGAAATCAATGCTCAGCTTGCGCAGAACGCCCGGGTAGTTCCCGTTGCGTCTGACCTTCATTGCGATATAGAAAATTTCGCCGGGCTTTGCGTTGTCGGTAAGCGTTATGTGTCCGGCCGAGCGGTCGAAACTCTGTTTCAGTTCGCCGTTAACGTATATGTCGCCCTTATCCTCGACGCTTGCGCTGAATCCGATCTTAGTGCCCGCTATGGGGATGTCGAGAACTTTTTCCGGCACAGTATAAGTCGTGCGTATCCACACCTCCGGCGTAGTCGACCAAATATAACCCTGACCCGCTTTTTGAAATTTCTTTGCGGGAGTCTGAGGGTCGAGAACCTGTTCTTTTGTGAGTTTGTTTGTCACCTGCCAACTTTTCATCGGCTGCGAGATCATGCTCTGCAACTGGCCGACGACGGTGTTGAGCTTAGTCACAAGAGCCTGCGATTCCACGGCTGCCGCCATCATGATCATAACAGCAAGAGTAAATGTCACGAGTCCCTTTTTCATGTTTCTTGTCTCCTCCCCAATGCTGATGTCCGGCGGCGGAACAAATGCCGCAGTCCCGTTATTCTATATAAAACAAAGATGTATGACAAATCAAATAAATAAAATGCTAAATATATTGCGGCGGTGGATTGAATAAGCAAAAGAGGTTGACAGACGGATGAGGCGCATTAGAATGTATTGCCTGAAGTGATGTGATAGAAGAGTCGGCGTAAATGCAGATTGAAAAAGCTGGCGGAAGCGTGTAATATATTGAAGACGGGCCTATAGCTCAGCGGTAGAGCAGTGGACTCATAATCCATTGGTCGTAGGTTCAAATCCTACTGGGCCCATAATCAGATAAGAAACATGATAAGCTGTGTTATGAGTATTTCGTGTTGCAATCAAGCTCGATTCCGAGTAGCCGCGTCGCGTTGCCGTGAAGGTATTTCTCGCGAAGTTCGGGGCGGCCTTCGGTGGAGACGAGCGCGTGAGCGAGGCAAACCGCGATGGGATAGAACGCCCAGTCGGAACCGAACATAACTTTGTCGGAATCGGTCTCTTTGAATATTTTGCGCAGCGCGGGAACCGGCTGTCCCGATGTTTCGAGGTATACGTTTGGGAACTCGCGGCTGTACGCGATGGCCTCGTCGAGGCTCCTGATTCCAGCGTGTCCGAGTATGAATTTCAGTTTCGGAAACCGCTTGAAGATGACTCTGAACCGCGAGAGAGCCGACAGTTTCTGAATCCACGCCGGTTCGGCGCCTGTGTTGCCTGAGTGTGACAGGACCACAACGCCCATCTCCTCGCAATAGCCGAAGAAGCGCAGCGCCTGAGGGCTGTCCGGCGGGTGGAACTGAAATTCGGGGTGATACTTTGTTCCCTTGCATCCTTGCGACATAAACCATGCGAGTCTCTCTCGCGGATTCGGGGCGAGAGGGTGGACGCTGGCGAACGGAATCACTCTGTCCTGTCCGCGGCATGTTTTCAGCGTATGACGCGAGTGTCGCGGCCAGTATGGAATCTCGACGGGAAGGGCGACAGCCCTCGTAATCCCGCAGCGGTCCATCTCATCTATCAGATTCGGAAGCGTGTGGGTTTTCGCGCGCGGCGGCCTCTTCAACATGATCCACCACATTTCCCGGTCCACCGCCGCAGCGGTTTCAGGCGAGGAAACATGACGGTTATTAAGAATGTCCTGAGGCAGTGAATAATCGAAGAAATATTCGACTGAAGGCGTTTTTGCCTTGAGGTCGATTCGCGCGCTAAAGCCGTAACAGAATCCGAGGTGAGTGTGGGTGTCGATAACTGGCGGAATGCCGGCGTCTCGCCGCAGGCGGATTCCGCGTTCGTCAGATTCGAACCAAGGCAGTTTTGCCAAGTCGGGAATTGAGCGTATGTTCAGGTTTTCATAATTCATAGAAAAATCAATTAGAAAACTTTCTTCATGAATTTCTGGACCTTGTTCCCCGCGTCCCGGATGGGGTCGGAAACAGTGTCTGTGGCGAGCTTGCCGGATTTAACGCTGACATCCGGCTTGTCGAACGTGCCTCGTATGCGGATTGGGAATCTGTAGCCTACGCCGCCGTCCGGCAGCACTGAAGTGACTATTTTTTTGAATATGCCTCTGCGGACCCTTCTTTTTGACACTTCACATTTGCCTGAGAGATCGAGTGTCCGGTCGAGGCCGATATTGCCGTCGAGTTGCAGCAGCAATTCTTCGCTGTCGAGCCTGCCTTTTGATATTTGGACGACGCCGTTCGACGCCTTAAGCGACGCCTGCATCGTCCGGAACGGCGTTGGCGGGTCTCCCGCGTCTCCGACGCCTATGATTTCTCCATTGCGTATCGCGACGTCGCCTTCGCCGGAAATGGTTTTCAAATTGTTTGAATCGCCTTTTACGGCCAGGTCGGCGTCGAGCGCGCCGGAGAGTTGCGGTTGGGCGACAGTCAGCCCTATGAGCGCGTCGATCGGGAAGCGATCAGCTTTCGCCTTGATATCGAACTTCCATGGTTCGGCTGGCGCGACTGCTCCGCCGGCTCTAAGGCGGCCGCCGTTTTCGGAGCGGACATCGAAGTCGCGGATCTCTATGCGTCCGTCCGCGCCGGGCGAGAAATTTATGCTGAGCCGCCGAATTTTTTGAGCGCCGAGCGTTCCGTTTTCGATAGTCAGTTCGCCCTGTGGCTGTTCCTTGCCTCGAGGTCCTGAAATGCGGCAGTCGAAAACGCCCTCTCCGCCGATATGCAGTTCAGGCAGCGCCCGGGTGTCGGAGAGGCTGCGCCTGAGAGCGAGCATATCTTTTATTACGAGCGGTTTCACGCGGATGCGCAGGTCCACCGGAGCTCCGGGAGTGTCGTTCCATTTGCCTCGCAGGTTGACGACGGTTTGGCCTTTCTGGACGCGAATGTTTCGGATGTTAATGGCGCCGCTGTCGCCTGTTTCTATGTCCGCGGATATGATGTTGAATTTTTCGCGCGGCGGGTTTTTGCCGAGTTTATAGTCGCTCCATTCCATCTGCATAGCGTAGAGTTTGATTCGTGGAATCGTGGCGTCAGAGTTTTTCTGCTTTTGCATTTTATCCATTATCTGGATGATGTTGACGCGGCCTGAGGAGTCGCGGGTGACGCGTGCCTTCGCTTGTTCGATAACAATCGCCGTGAACGGGTTTTTCGGATGTATGATCGAGCCAAGGCCGAATGTCAGACGCAGAGAATGGATGTAAAGAAACTCGTCGCCGGATGTGTCGTAGAGCCTCAGATCCTGAAGTTCGACGCCGCGCATCATGCCGGCTGAAATGTTGCCGAGTTTGTATTTGCAGGGAAGGGCCTTCTTCATCTCGTCGCCAACGTATTTCTTTGCCATCTTGTTGACCGGCCCGATGCTGAGCAGAACACCCGCGCCGCCGCTGACGACCGCCAAGGCTATTAAGACCACAAGGAATTTTTTCAAACTAAGTCTCCTCCGTTAGACGAAAATCAAACATCGCCGCCAAAACGGCGCAAGTCGATTCGTTCATTCACAAGACATATTTTATAGCACAAATTAAGAATTAAACTATTTAAGATCCAAGAGTTTACGGCGGCGCTTGTTCTATATCCCGAAAAGATAACGCAAAATTTTGAAGCGTAGTGACATTCTAAGCTCACGAAGGGTTAAAATATAATCCAGAACACAAATGTGTCTGACCATAATATGGCTAAAAGGAATCAGAATGATTACAAAAAACATAATATCGAAATATTACATTATCGCGGCATTGGCTCTTTTGACGGCAACGGCGGCAAGGGCGGAGGGCGGGTTCCGGATAAAAGACCTCCGTTCGGTGAAGAACGGCGCGGATTATATTGTCGTGACGCCGAAACAGTTCATGGAAGATTTGAAACCGTTGCTCGAAAAGCGGGCTGCGGACGGGCTGCGCGTGGCTGCGGTCACTCCGGAGCAAATTTATAAGGATTTCGACCGTTGGCCGGCCGGGCCGAAAGCGATACGCGAGTTCGTGAGATATGCGTATTTCAACTGGAAGCAGCCGGGGCCTCGATTTCTGTTGTTGAACGGCGACATAAATGTTTACGAAAAATACGATCCGGCGGGCGTTATGGTCCCGACTTTTATGGTTAAAATGACGGGCGGCGACGGAGCGTCCGACAATCCGTATGGAGACGTAAATGGGGACGAGATTCCTGAAATAGCGGTTGGTCGGTTTCCGACAGATAACGCGGAGCAGTTGAAGGCGATGGTGTCGAAGGTTATCGCTTATGAAACGACGGCGCCGCCGGGTCCGTGGCGGAGGCGAATCACCGGTTTCGCGAGCACGGGCGATTTCGGGCTTTTCGATTCGACGCTCGAAGAAATCACGCGCCGCATAATGAAGAACAACTTCGATCCCGCGTTCGACATGAGCATGACATACGGCGGTTCCTATCTGCCGTACTTCATGCTGCCGGACGAATTCGGAAAAAAAGTCATCGAGCGGTTCAACGAGGGAGCGCTGATAATGACGTATATCGGGCACGGCGGAGTGACAGGCCTTTCAAACGTTTGCTGGAAGGACAAATGCAGCGATATCATGGAGACCGAGGACATAACGAAAATAGACTCCGGCGGAAAGAACTCGTTTTTCTTCAGCACCTGCTGCCTGACAGGTAAGTTCAACATTACGACTGAATGCATAGCGGAAGAGATGATGAAGCTGCCGCTCGGGCCGGTTGGCGTTTTCGCCGCGAGCAAGGACTCAAGCCCGTACTCGAACGCGCTTCTTTCGAAGGATTACCTGTATTTTCTGGTAAAGAACCGGCCGGTGACGATCGGAGAAGGTTTGCTGAATGTCAAACGAGGCCTGATCAAACGGTTCGACGAGGACCGAAAGTCTCTGGATAAACAATACAAGCTGGTCGAAAGCAGGGAGTCGATTGTAAGGGACGGATACGATCACGTTTATATGTACAACTATTTTGGAGATCCTGCGACCCGGATCGCTTATCCGGAGCAGAATATAACCATTGCCGCGCCGGCGAAGGCGAAAGCGGGCGATACAATTGAAGTATCTGTTCAGGCGAAGGAAAAGAAAGCCGGCAAACTGCTTGTCACGCTGGAATGTTTCCCGACGGAAGTCATTCACGAGGTTGTGAGCATCGACGGCCTTACGGGCGAAAAGCTCGCGGCCGCGGTGAAAAAGAATTACGCAGCCGCGAACGACAAAACGGCGGCGCGCGTCGAAACTATGCTCGGAGCCGATGGAGCGGCTGGCGTTAAGATCAAAATCCCTGAAACTCTCTCCAAGGGCGCGTACTTCGTCAAGGCGTATGCGTGGGAAGGTGCGCCGGATTCAATGGGAATCGTCGCGATGGAAATCGAGAACGATAAGCTGCGGCAAATCGAAGAAAAGAAAGAGACGAAATCGCGCAACTCTTCCGATGAGAAGGCGTCCGCAGTCGATGCGTTGATTGAAGCCATTGATACGATGAAAGAGCCGGATACGGGCAAGTATGAAAAAGCGGAAGCGCTGAGAAGGAAAAATGAAAAGCAGCCCGTTGAAATTTTCGATTCCTGGGAAGAACGCATGAATAATCAGAAAGAGAAATTTGCGACGGCTCTGAAACTGAACCCGAACGATGCGGAAGCGCTCGTCGGAATGGCGGATGTATATGAATGGGAGAATCAGCCGGATATGGCGCTTGAGACTATAGAAAAAGCCAAAGCTGAGAAACCGGACCCGAAAATTCTCGTGCCCGCCGCGAGAATCTATATGAAGCTTAATCGATATGAAGACGCGGAAAGAATCGCGAGGGCCGCCGTCGAAGCGGATAACGGCAATGCCGGCGCCTGCCAAATACTATCCGATTTATTAAGAACAACAGGAAGATTTGAAGAAGCGATAAAGGTTCTTGAAGATTGCAAAACGTCAGGCAGGGAAGCGTATATGATCCATATTGCGCTTGCTAATATTTTCGATCAACTTGGCAGGAATGATAAAAAGGAAGAAGCGTATTTTGCCGCTATGAAATTCGATTCATCAGACCTTTTTGTAAAATATGATTTATTTTATCTCTATCTCTGGGGAAAACGGGATAACGAAGCGGCGGAAAAGGCCGCCCGCGAGATCATTGATAAGCAAATAGGAAAAAATTGGATGTCGATGTTTAAAGAACTTGCGCAGCTTGCATTCAGGAATGACGCCGCTGGAAAGAAAGAGTATTTTAAACTCATGTGGCAGTATTATAAGTTGAAAAAAGACCCTTATCCGAAGGCGATGGCGGTTGCGAGCCTTGGCAACTTCTTCAAAAACCGGATGCGTGACGGCAAAACGGGAGATAAACTGATAGAGAAGGCGATGACGATATCGCCCAAATGCGCCGGGTGCCTGACGTTCAACAGCATGCCGCGAAACAATTCGGATGCCGGACTATGCGAGCGCGCCTTGAAAATTGATCCGGACTTCGTTGATGGGAATGCGTGCCTTGGCTTCTCAAGCGTTCAGAAATTAAAGTATGAAGAGGCGGCGAAATACTATGAGAAAGCGCGAACAGCGGATCCTAAGCGTCAGATTTTCAACGAAGAGATTATCTCATTAATCAAAACCGGAAACAAAGAGAAGGCGCTTCAAATCATGAACGAGCCCGGCCTGCTTCCGATGTATGATAGCGGCAACAGGGAAGAAAATGTGATATTAACGCTTATGAGAGCCTATGAGGCCGCGAAGGATTACGACGGGGCGCGCGACGAATATGAGCTATACGTTAAGAAATTCCCATACGGCGTGATGGGACATCACATTATGGCGAATATTTATTACAATCAGGATAAATGCGAGCTCGCGGCGAAACTTGAGAAGAAAGCGATTGCTAATGATTCTTATTGCGGAGATTGCCTTATCAATCTCGGCAACTACAGTCTGAGAATCAAACAATACAAGGACGCGGAGAACGCTTACAAGTCGGCGAATAAGATAACGCCGCGTAACGGCTCGGTCTTGGCGATGCTTGGAAAGACGTATCTTGAGGCTGGAGATAAAGACGAAGCGCGCAAGATGTTCAAAGAAGCTCTGGACTTAGACAAATGGAATTCTGTTGCATATGAAGGAATTCAGAAACTGATAGACCCCGGGATTTATATGGATTGAAATGGAGACGAAGGTGATGGCAGGCTCGAAGAAAAAAGTAAAACCGGCGTTCATGACGATAAGGCAGTTCTGGACGCGCAGTCCTGTTACGCGCGTGAAACAGGACGATAAGAAAGAAGCGGCCAGGAAAGAGTGCAGGAAAAAACCGGCGGCGAAACCTAAGAACGGCGCGGATGTATAGTAGAATAAACGATATTCCCTGCAGGATACACAGGGCAGGATGATTATTTCGGAGCGAATATTACAAGAAAGAGATAATGGATACAAATATATCGAGAAGTAAAATCAGAAGGCCGGGATTTTTTTCCATCTTCGATTCCAGGCGGCGTCTTATTCACGCGTTAGATCGCGGCCTCGACGAACTGGATTACCCGCCACTTTTTTTATGGGTCGAGAGCGCGAGCCGCTGCAACCTCAAGTGCCCTATGTGTCCGCAATCGGAAGGGCTGAAGAGAGCGCACGGCGAGATTACGACGGAACTTCTCGAAAAAATCGTTTCTGAAGCGACGGGCCGCGTTCAGCTCTTCAGTCTCCATTTCGGCGGCGAGCCGCTGCTTAACAGAAAGTTGCCGGAGATCATCAAGGCGGTAACGGAAAACGGGATAATCGCCGTTCTGCACTCAAATGGCGTTCTGGCGGGAGCGGAGACGGCTCGCAAATTCATCGATGCCGGTCTCGACCAGATTGTTTTCAGTTTCGACGCTGTTCCGCGTGAAGAATATTCAAATAAACGTTCTCCGGCGGATTTCGACAAGACATACGCGGCTATCCGGGAATTTCTTGAAGAGAAAAAAAGGATCAAAAGCCGATGGCCTATGGTGACCGTAAAGTCGCTGATTTTTTACGGACAGGCGGCCCCGGACGCGGCAGCAGCCGAATTGCGCTCGTTGTTCGCCGGTCTGCCGGTCGATAATTTTGCGGTGGAATATGCGCACAGCTTTTCCGGCTCATTCGCTGAAAAGATTGTAGGCGAGCAAAGATACCTTATGCAGCCGCGAGGAGATGTCAGCGGTTGCATTCTGCCGTGGTACGGATTTTCGATCGGATGGGACGGCTCCGCTTACGCCTGCTGCAACGATCTTAACGGCGAGTATTCTCTCGGCAATGTGAACGAATCAAGTCTTTTGGATATCTGGAACGGGCCGGCTGCCCGCCGATTGCGCAGAAACCTTGCCGACAGGAATCTGGGCGAACTGCCTCTATGCGCCCAATGCGATGCGGTTCACCGGCGCTTTTCAACGAGCGATGTTATTAAAGAAGGCGTTAAATTCTCAATTAAGCATGCCGTACGGCCCGCTATATTTTCAAAAAGATAATTAAAAGAGAAGTTTTTTTTTGAAACCGAGCGCTGACTGGTTGACATTAAGCGATATAAACTGATATTATCGGCCGGTATAAAAAGCAAGAGGAGGAGTTATATGAAAGTAACGACGATATTGGGAAGCCCGAGGAAGAAAGGAAACACGGCTAAAGCTCTTGAAGTGTTCGAGGCGGAAATGAAATCGCGCGGCCACAAAGTCAAGCGGGTGAACCTGAGCGACAAGACCGTCAAGGGCTGCACGGGTTGTTTCGTTTGCGCGAAAACGCCCGACGCGCCGGGCTGCCCGCTGAAAGATGACGCGCAAAAGATTTTCGATGCGATGATCGGCTCGGACGCTCTTGTGTATGCGACGCCGCTTTACTGTTGGTGTTTTTCCGGGCAGATGAAGATCTTGTTGGACAGGCACGTCAGTCTCGTGACCGGTTATGGAACGGCGAGTCACAAATCGTTGATAGAAGGCAGGAAGGCGGCGCTGCTCGTCACTTGCGAGGATAAAGCGGAGGGAAACGCGGACCTGATTCAAACTGTGTTCGACCGTATGAGCGGATACACAAAGGTGAATATAACAGGAAAATACATAATGCCGGATTGCACGACGCCTGAGAAAGTCGCGGCGAAAGCGGCGAGGACCGGCAGGAAAATGGCTGTGGATTTCTGTCGAGCATAACACGGCAGGAAAAGGCCGTAAAATCAGATTTACAAAATGCCTTTCGGGTTGCTGAAAAGAAGGCCGGCGGCAACTCAGGCGTTAGTGGACATATTAAAAAGTTCAAGCGCGTTTGACGGCATGTTATTGGCGGCATTGATCGCCGTCATATTTGTCTGTTCGAGAATTTGTGATTTTGTGAGCGTCGTGATCTCGCTTGCCATTTCGGCGTCTTCAATTCGAGACCTGCTGGCTTCGTTGTTAATGACCTGAGCTGTGTTGTCGTTAATTATCTTCTCGAGTTTGTTTTGTAAAATGCCGGTATCGGCGCGATGGTCGTTGAGTTTTGCGAGAGCGGAGTCGGCGGATGTGATAGCGTCCTGCGCGCCGCTGACGGATCCGATGCTTGCGGAGACTCCGAGGGCAGTTGAAGTCACCTGGAAAGTGTCGAGATGCAATATGAAGTTATCGCCGTTGTCGGGCCCGATCTGGCCGGCGTCGTGAGGCGTCGGGTCTGTAACTGTTTCGTTGTTATAGAAAAAGGCGTAATATCTGTCGTCGGGCGACTCGTTGTCGACAAGGATAGTCCACTGTCCCGCCATGGGGTTTGTGATAGCGAATGATTCTTCGTACCAGCCGCCGGGCGTTTGCGGCGTCCGATAGCCGCTGTAATCAATCTGATCAGCGCTGTCCAATGTCGGCGTCGTGACGTTGTCTATTGTTTCCGGGTCTATGCCGCCTGTATAAGCCTCATAACCGCCGAGTACAGCGACGTTATAGTATCCGAAAGCTTCCCTCCCGTTGACTGTGCCGTTGGGCGAAATGAGGTTCAGATCAGGAAAATCTTGTTCGCCGTTGTACCAGGCGCCGGTGATTACGGCTACTCCGCCGTTCGCGGCCGCGAGCTCGGCAAGATCAATTGTCGCGAAAGCCTGCCCCGGATGGCCGGGTTGACTATATGGCCCTCCCCAACCCGGAACCATATCAAAACTGTGGTCAAATACTTTTCTTCCGTTGAATCTCGTTTCCGCGTCAATCATGTTCATGTTTTTGACAAGCTCTCTGGCTTCGTTTTCCAATTTCTGCCGGTCGCTGTCGGTTAGCGTTGCGTCGTTTGCGGCTCTAACCGCGAGGTCGCGTATGCGTTCGATCATATCGCCAATCTCGCTCATCGCCGCGTCTCTAACCTGCAAATAGTTCAGGCATTCCTGCGCGTTCACTATCGCCGTTCGCAAACCGCCTGTTTGCGCTTTCATCCCTTTCGCTATTGCGAGACCCGACGGGTCATCCGCCCCCCGGTTCATCTGATACCCTGACGATAGGTGTTCCGTTCCTTTTCTTATTGAAAGGTTGTTGATATAGGCGCAGTTTAATGCGCCCATTGATGAAACATTTGTCAGCATGCTCATTTTTTTATCCTCGCCTCAAAAGTAAGGCAAACAACACATTGTGCGCTTTACGGCAGTATTCGAAAATGCAAATAAACAAAACTACACGCCATAGAACGCAAATATACACTTATTGGTTTTATCGGCATGTTTTCCAAATTCTTTAGAAATAGCTAATATAAAGCTTTACTCATTAGGCGCATAAATAATGCGGCTGTGCGAAATACTATTGTTATGATTTCACTATAAACCGTTTCTTTGCAATTTGATTGTATGCGCTTTAATCACAAAAATAATGACGGCTTTTTGCGCCGTCGGCGTAAATACTAATATAATTAACAGCACAAAATTATTAAAGAGGTTTTAATGAAGCGCGGATATCTTTCATTCATGTCGATTATGATCGCCGCGGTTATGACTTTCGCAATATGCAGGCAAGCGATAGCTGAACAGGAGACTCCGAAAACAGCCGTTGCAACGGCGCCGACGATCACGCTCGAGGTGATTCGGGCATTTGATGAGCTGCTCCCCGGACTCTCCGACGAGGACATGAGACAAATTCTCGACGTCGCTGAAAAAATTATCTCAACGAAGTTGAGCGACGAAGTTAGAATTGTTTTTCACGACAACGGCGTTATGCCGCTCGCTGATTTCTTCAACAGCGTGGACTATCGGAGCGCAAAATGGTATCAGGAAGCTCTCAAATCAAAATACGACAAGACGCTCGGCGAAAAAGCTCCGGTTTTTATGGACCCGGAATATAAGGCGAGAGTCGTCGGCTTTTTAAAACAATGGGACCTGAACTCTCTAAAGGATTTTTTTCCTGACAAGGAGACAAAAAGCTACGAGGAAGCTTTCGACAATCTTATGGCTGTGTATCACCAGAAGATAAAGTGGCAAAAAACGCTTAAGACGAAGAACGGCGAGCCAATAATAATCGATCCGCCGGCGCCGTATCAATCATATGTCGAATGGGTTCAACTGATGTTAACGCAGAATAAGTATGACATAGTGATAACGAACGGATTCATCACCTATGATAATTTGCAAAGGCCGTATCCACACTCAATATGCAAACATGCGAAAGTCGGCGGTTCATCGTTCACCAGTCCGGGGCGCAAACCGATGGACGGCAAAAGTCTCATGATTAACATTTTTGAGAGCTATAGCGGTGTCGAGGGCATCTCGAAGCCGGACGCCGACCTCTCTGCGGACATGAAAAACAAAATCATGGGCGCATTTTATTTCGCGCATGAGTTCGGCCATGCATTCTATTATCTTCCGGACGTTTACAATCACGGTCCCGCATGCCTGATGAACACGACGCCCGGAATGAGCGACGCCGACGGTTATGAGGCGATCGCCGGCGAACAGCTGCCTTGCGCCAAGTGCCGTCCTTGGATCGTTGCGCGCATAAAGGCCTATCGCGCTGAACTCGCGTTCGATTCAGGCGACTACACAAAAGCTGGAAATTTGTATCTTGAAGCGGCTCGTGAAACTCCTAAGGGAATTGATACGAATTATAAATATTACATTCAAACGCTATTTTCAAAAGCGAGCGAGGCGTTCATGAAAGGCAACAATTTCTCAGGCATGAAAAAGGTTAGCGATTCCCGCAGAAAATTTGAAGAGGATTAAAACGCGCGGCCCGCGGCAATGCTTAATGAGATTGCGGCCAAGCGATTTGTCAGGAGAACTGATTATGAACGTACGGACAACCTTTTTATCGATTTGCATGATCGCGATTGTATCATTCGGAATGTGCGCGAAGAGCGCCGCCGGAGAAACGGCGAAAAATCCGCGCGAAGTGACGCTCGGCGTAACGGTGTTCGACCCGAAAGACTCACTGGAGAAGGTCGAGAGCGACTACGCGTCGATGGGCGTCTCGAACTGGGCGGCTGCCGGCGCGACGAGTTGGGAAAGCTATATCCGTTGGAGCGGAATACAGAAGGCTCAGAATATGTGGGACTTCACGCAGTATGACAAGGAAGTCGAGATACTGAAAAAGAATAATATGAAATGGGTTCCATTTCTGATCGCCGGCTCGAACTATACGACTCCGCCTTGGTTCATCGATTCAAAGGATTCGCTTTTCTACAGGTGTCTCGAACACGACCAGGACAGCGGAGTGCAGAGCCTGTTCAATCCTGCGATGAAGCCGGTGGTTGACGAGTTTATCAAGCGATTCGCAGAACATTACAGGCCGACAGGAGTGATCGAAAGCGTGCTGCTCGGCATCACGGGAGACTACGGCGAAGCGATCTATCCGGTGAGCGATGTAGGGCATTGGACAGGCAACTATCACCAGCACGGCGCGTTCTGGGTGGGAGACCGGGAGGCGAAAAAAAGTTTTTCTCTTTGGCTGGCCTCGAAATACGGAACATTAGACGCGCTGAACAAGGCGTGGGGCGCTTCGAACGCGTCGTTCGATTCAACTTGGCCTTTTCTCCGGGAGAACAGTCCTTCGGATGCGGCATGGCTGGACATGAACGAGTGGCGGCGGCAAAGCCTTGAGAACTGGGCTGAATATTGGATAGGAACGGCGAGGAAATATTTTCCTGAAACGCCGATATATTTATGCACAGGCGGCGACGGCGCGCTGGAGCACGGCTCGCGTTTCGGCCGGCAGGCGAAGATAGCGTCGAAGTATGGAGCGGGCGTCCGGATAACTAATGAGGGGAGCGACTACGCGAATAATTTCACGCTTACCCGCTGGGTGGCGTCGGCATGCAAATTCTACAAGACATATTTCGGATTCGAGCCGGCGAGCGCGGTGGAAGAGAAAGCGGTCGCGAGGCGCGCCTACAACGCGTCAGCCTCCGGAGCGCGCCAGCTTTTTGAATACACCGGTAATGTGTGGGCCGGCGCTTGGAAGGGCAAATACCCGGAATGGGCGGCAAAATTTCAGGCAGTGGAAGCGCTGACGCCTGTGGCTGTGTTCATTCCGGAAACGTATTTTGTGTTGAATAGCGACAGATTGAGGCCGTTCTATATGACGCTGCGCGGCCTTCGTGATGTAGGGGATTACGATTTCGTGGATGAGTTGATGGCGGCTGACGGCGCTTTGGACGGATATTCCGTCATATTCATTCCGGATGGGAATGTAATAGACGACAAGGCGGGCGCTGCGCTTGAGGCATGGGCGCGTAAAGGCGGTTTGCTTGTCGGATTGGAATTGGAAAAAGCAAAACTCGCGTCGGGAGCCCCGTTATTGATAGGCGACGAAGCGAAGACCTTGAAAGAGACGAAATTGAAAGAACTGGCGAGGTCGTATGGAAAAGGCTACGTGGCTTCATACTCTCGCGAGGCGGCGTCGCTTATGGAACTGCGGCGCATGCCGGGATTCATACGCGAAATGTTCTTCCGGTCGTGCGCGCTTGACGCGCGGTTTCCGTGTCTGCCGGAGGCGGATGGGCCGACTGACGGAGTTTTTACCGCTATCACGCGGGATGGGTTGCTCATGCTCAACACAAACGACGCTCCGTATGAACGCGTTGTGAAACTTCACGCCCCCACTCTCAAACGGATCGGCGTGATAAACCCGCCGGAATCAGTCGTGGCGCGAGTCGAACCGCAGAGTTTTACGCTTGTAAAATTTAAGTGAACGATGAAATATATTAAGCGGAGAGAAAGGCCTCCGGGCGAGCCGGGGCGCTCATGACTGAAATGTTGAAATGGAAAAATTCGTTCGAGCTTTTTCTTATTAGTTTCATAGGGTTCTTTTTTGCCATGCTGTTCGACCGATGGCTGGGGACAGAGATTCGCTTTTTTGCATATTTCAAGAACGTGATTGCCGCAGCGGCATTAATGGGATTGGGCGCAGGAGTTTTAGCGTCGGAAAAGAGGCGCGACTTGTTCGAATGGTTCGCGCCGTTGACTGCGATGGTCGTGTTAATTGTTTCAGCCGCGCCGGACAAACTGCGCTTGATTGCGATACCATCCGGGGAAAGTTTTAATTTCGTGTCGCGTCATGTGGATAAGATAGTC
>JBAYJY010000025.1:0-36142 GCA_041664945.1 bacterium
CGACGGCTTCGAGGGGCGGACGTGGGGCGCGGTGAGACAGTCAAGCTGCCGGGCGGTTGTGAGACAAGCGGGACGGCTTCGCGGGCGGCGGCGTTGGCCAGTTATGAGGTGCTGGTTGAGACGGCTTCGCGGGCGCGGTTGTGCCGGAGACGGGTGACGCTTGAACCGTACAGAGATTTTATGGACAAAAAAAAGCCCCGCCGGTTAAGGAGGGGCTTGTAACTCTAAAAGAGGAATCTCCTGTTATATCGCAGTAGCATTTCTGGCCATATGCGCCTCAAACGAATTTAATATTTGAGGCGTGAAAGAAAGCATCTTGGCTTGCTACATTCTGTGGAGAAAGCGTCCCCTCCGCCAACATTCCGAAATCTATGTTGTTCGTACGCGACATAAATGAAATTACTACCATGTCTTTTTTCAGCTTGGATTGACTGACATCGAATGTCACCTGCTTGGAGAAAGCCGGCATGCACCCGAACGTAATTTTGGAATTGATGGCGTTTCCGGAATAAGCCGGATTTGAACGACAGGAGAAGGGAACAATGAAAAAACTATTGATTTGATATCTTTTCATAACAAAGTGACACGTATCCATTTCGAAATACAACCAACCTGAATGGAGAGTATCGCCCTTCTTAATCATGCTTAAATCTGTTTCAAAAATGGTGCCTGATGCTATCGACTCGGGTTCCGTGGCAGTGAACTTATTGAGATGTTCCCGTGTAAGTATCGGATTCCTCAAATGCTTTTCTTGAGATGCTTCCATCACCGAGTGAGTCCATCCAAATATCCAATCGTTGTTGTAGTCCAAGAATCTCATAAATACTTTGCCTTGATGTTCCATGAAATCCAGCTTCACCGGGTACTTGATTGCGGACAACTCTCTTAGGCACTGTAAAAAATATTTAGGATTGGGAAATGTGATTGCGCGACTTGTAGCGGGAATCCCGGACATGTCAGCCCAGTATACTCGTGTAAAGGAGTTATTTGTCACAGAAACCTTTCGGTTCTTAATGGTAATATCATCGCATACGTCTTTGAACAGGCTTACACACTCAACCAGCGTTGCGAACTCTTCTGATCCGAATGAGACGGATTCAACGACTTTCCATGTTTTGTAAGCTCCTTTGTCGCTGTCAGAGAGCTCTGTGTATTCCTTATCGTTGTAACCCTTGGCGCCGACAATATCCTTGTACGCGGATGCAATGCTAACCTTGCCTTCGTCGACAAGCTTTATCGTCTCTCTATCCGCTTTATTCGTTATTTGCTCATAACGATAAAGGGTATCGCCGGAGACGTTGAACGCCTTTGCCAGTTTCTTTTGCGTGTTCCAAGGTTTACCCGAAACAGGTAAACCCTTAGCGGCATCTGACATTCGTTTATTCCCGATTTTCTCGAAGGTTGGCTTTAATGCGAGAGCCGCCTTGCAGCGTTCTGCGGTTTTCATGTGCCGCCGTCCCATGTTGTGCTTGACTCGCCAGTAAATAGCCTCGTTCCTATTGGCGAATTTCTTCCGAATAATGTTTTTCTTTTTAATAGGGATTTTAGCTTTTTTGCAAATGAAATAAATCTCATACCCATCTATGATGATATCCTTGTTCTTCTTTTCCCATACGGTTATACAATCTCTTCGAAGACCATCTACAATAATACTTTTTTCTAAATTTGTTTTTTCAGCTCCATTTATATATCTCAGTGTACCCTGAATCTTATAATCTACGGTAAGGCTATTCGTGAGGTCCGTGACTTTTTTGACCACCGGAGCGGCCGGAATATTTGGAGTTTTAGTTACCGCCGAGCCGCTCTCGTTCTCGTTTTTCACAGCCTTTACTTCTACAGTAACGGGTACTTCTGGCTGCGCCGCTTTTTCTGTTTCAGCTGGCGCGTTCTCATTCTTCTCAGATTTGACTTCTATGGCAACCGGTATTGTCGGCTGCACGGTGTTTTCTACTTCGTTGTTCACTATCAGAAATTTCCTCCATTGTTTGTTTTGCGGAATGGTTTCCGCCGGATTTTGTAACGATGGCTTTGCGTTCTGTGGAATCAAGAGAGCTGCTAACAGTATGATGTGAAAAAGGCTGGCCTTTTTCAGTACCATACGACTTCTAAGCGCGGTAGCCCGATGGCCATGTGTGACCGGCCCTCGACAACCGTAGCCTGACGGCGTGTTTGTGATTCCCCGATTATTCCTCTGGCTCGATGTCCGGGTAATCGCGTTGTTCATAAATCCCCTCCGTTTTACAGCCCTCCCTATTCAGGTAGAGCTGGATTAACCCGCCTCACGCAAAAGAGGGCGGGGGGCATCTATGTAGGTACTGATTGGAAATCTTTGTAAGTGGCCGTTGGTGGCCACAACTGCTAGGGGTTAAAAATTACTTCTAAAAAAAGCCTGTTACAATACTATTATCGGATATTTTCGAATATTTTAAACATTTATTGAAAATAATATTTCGGCGATACCGTTTCTGATTAAGAGTCACTCCGTATCGCGCCGGATAAACGCGGGTGCCGGAGCCGGGCGCGGATACGCTTATATATAAAGGATTAGAGAACAGTGGGCAGCACGACGGCGCGGGCGTCAAACCCGGCTGGAGCCTTAAAACTCTACCGGGTTTTGTATTGTAACAACACTTGCCCAAAACAATACATAGGTGCCTCTGCGGCTGAGGTTAATATTAGCCTTACCCGTTTCAGAACCATCAGGAAAACGCCGGACAAACACACTAAAGAAACCAACAGGCGGCGTGGCGGCGCGGGCGAGCACGACGGCGGCGGCGGGCGCACCCACTTCTATCTCTTACTCAGAGGTATGATTGCGGGCGCACCCACTCAGTTCTTTTTCTCGCGTGCTAAATAGTGGTCGATAAACTGCCCTCAGATTTTCAGATGCTGATAGCTTTGAGATACAATCAGAGGACAGCGCAACGTGCTTCGCCGATATGGACTGAGCTGTTTATGTGGGCGGGCCATCGCCCTCGTGAACTGAGACTTCAAATACAAAGGGTATTAACAGAGGTGCCTTCTGGCAATGATAAACAGCGTAATGTTATTTCTATCTGCCATCGCGGCTCCTCATTGGTGCGACCGATTAACAGGAAATTGAGCAATCAAATCCAGTATCATTCAATCAGGTTAAAAGTGTTACAAATCTGTTGATGGAAACTGCTGAAACCATTCTTGTTTTTTGACTTCGTGTATTTTTGTTAATTGATTTCTTTTGTAATAATTTTCAATTCAAATACAATTACAGAAGGAGTACAAGCTCCTCTTCTACAAATTATAAATACAAATAAAGCCTTTAGGCAAAATACAATTACACCTCATCAAGAGGTATATATAATATTTACATATTTATAATTATATAGAGTATGTTCAGGCCACAATCAGGCCATGATTTCAGTTTTGTACAAATTAATAGAAAATGAAAAACAACCATGGAGGCCATTGTTATGAGTAACAGAGTATTCATTCAAATTGCTGTGCCGAACGAATTCGATTCTGAAATTGAAGCGTACTGTAACTGGATAGGAACAAACAAATCAGACTTCATAAGGAACCTTGTCGGCGAAAGATTAATTCATTATATGACGGCGAAGAATCAGATGTCTTCGATCATCACAGATAAACAATCTGAACCCGACCAAGCTGAGACGCCAGAGGAAGTTCAATCCGGCAATGCCCTGTCGGTTATTGAAGCTTGCGAACAGATACTGAATCATCCGTTGTTTAATAAAGACAAAGCCCTGTTTGTTAGAAACTGCATTCGTATTGTCAAAGATGGGAAAACATTAAGCGAAAAGCAAAAGATTGTGATAAGCAAAATTTACTATTCATTATTCAAAGTAAATGCATTCGGAAATTACTCAACACCATGCCGTAACATGGACAGGGACATAATGGATTCAGTGATTATGGCTCCAATGCCAACAATTGGGCTAATATATATCGCCTGTAAAAGAGCGGTAAAGTTTATTGACCTAGGAGAGGGTTTCTGTAGTTTTATAAAAAAGTTAGAAGATATGCCCTGTATGGCAAGTATCACAGATGCAATTAGAAAGGAGTGGTTTTCTTATAAACCTTCAATGCCTTCTAGTATCTGCGCAATTGGCATATCTCCAGAGAATGTAAAAACACACCCCGATGTTACGGGCATGTATCATAATATAATTAATTCAGGTTATGATTTTGAAGCCGACGAAGACAAGCGACAGATTCACGCAGCTTTTAGGCACTATGTATTAAAAGATATGGAATGCGTGGTTCATCCAGATTGGGACTTTGGTTCAGACCGCGCCAACCAACTCTTTGCCATAAAATGTATTATTTTCATCAACGATAAATGCTTGAATATTAATCCTCAATGAAAAGCATTATCCGATTGGTTCATTTCGCAAAAAAACCGGGCGGACAAGCCCCGGGTTAATCTTGTAAAATCAGGCGGCCAACAAAGTGCTTGAAAATAGTTCAGTTTCACTTTGCTTTTGTGCCGAAAACGACTTCGCGGCTTGAGTGACGCTATTGATTGCATCGAACAATGTGAGGGCGCCTCTGTATTGTCCATTGGCTACATCAACAACCTTGTCTGCTACAGTTGGTCCGAGCGCGCCTGACAGCCGTAAAATCATTTCAGTCTTATCAGATGCGCTGAGATAAATTGATTTCGCCGCCTCCATTCGGGCAACGTACTCGATAGACTGGTTGAGTATTATTTCGTAATCAGGCATTTGTATCTTGCCAGACCCGTAATGAATCCAACGAGATTTAGATGAAATCACCTCTGATAACAACCCGTTGCCGCAGACTACCCTGAACACGCCAGCCCAGACCCTCAGACTTCCCATGCCGTTTTCGCTGTTTGTGAATTCGACCATCGGCACAAGCTCATTGGCTTTCATGCCTTCTGGCACCAGACGTACCTTTGTGTGATCGGGATGAATCAAGCTTTTGACTGGCACTAAATCAAGACCAGTATTGGCGGCGTCTTTCAAGATATCAATGAGAAGCACGTTATCCAGTTTCGTATATGACGGTGACACAATGCCATACAGAGTATCCTGCGAGAAGCGAAACATATACCGTGTCTCTGAAAGCCCGCTGAACAATCGGTTGAATATCATTGCCTGTTCTTCTCGCTTGAGCCGGTTTATAAAGAAGTCAGATGGTATCCGTCCGATTGTACATAATTGTTTCAAGGCTGTGCCCGATACCTTGATAGGCTTGTCCATGAAAACAAATGTATCGGCAGCCATCTGAATAGACGAACCTATCTGAATCTCATCCAACTTTTTCTCATCGTACTCTCGCAGTTTCTTGATTAATCTGCTGATCGGCTTTCCCATGCTATGGACTTTACCTCCTTTCGTTTAGAAATATCATTTCAATACTTCCTGTTTCCTACCTGTTTTACCTGTTTGCTCCCTTACTCGGCGTCATCGTCATCAGGGTCAGCGACACCGGCGCGCTGTTTCATAAACGCCAGAAATCCGGCTCTGTCCATACTCATTGCCTTGGTGATATCTTCCTTCGTCAAGGCGCCGTTCTTTTTCAGTTCTGCCATAACCTGAAACGCATTTTCGTTTTCGATGAATTGAATCACTTTATCTTTGCTTGTCATTTGG
Organism: bacterium; assembly: GCA_041664945.1. Lineage (GTDB taxonomy): Bacteria > UBP15 > UBA6099 > UBA6099 > UBA6099 > JBAYJY01. Next base: position 5,619 of record JBAYJY010000025.1, read on the forward strand.
ACTTCGACCTCCGATCCCACAGAAACTCAAGAACTATACCGAAAACCTGTGTTAAAACATGGATGATTTTGCCTGCCACGCTGTTTTTTCCTTTCTTTTAAGTTTTCTTCCTGTTCGCAGTACCCCGACCTTTCTTTTGCCTTTCGGTACTGAGAGTAATTCCAAACTATTTCAATCGGTTATTTATGACCTACAGTTCCTTGCCGTCTTCTTGATCGCAATTTAATATCACGACATCTACGACTGCCAGAGGCGTAATCACCTTTTGGCAAAACGCCTGATCCTCTGGCAGCGTGGCTGAGAACTGTTCCTCTGTCATCAACTTGAAAGCCGGTTGCGGTTCAAGGTGAATCAGTTCGTCAGAGCGAACAATCACGAATCGGTTTTGCTTATCAGGGTCATAATCGTTTTCGACAATAAGCAGCGTTGTAAAGAACTGTTTTCTTAATCTTTGAATCAGCGAATCTTGCCGGTATCGCCTGACGAACTTCCACGACTGATGCTTCTCCTCGTATTCCTCGATGAGTTTCCAAACTGGCTCCGGTATTTCCGACAGTCTTTGAAACAAGTCGATTACCTGACAGCCCTGTGAAAACACTTCGGTTAGAAATGCGCGGTCAATGTCATCTGTGACCATTTCCAGAATCTCGCTATCACTCCGATCAATGTAATCGTCATGTATCCCTTTCTCGTCGACATCGTGCTTAGGGGTTATGACATAAGTGTCCACTAAATTGCCCATACGAAAACCTCCTTTAATTGTGTAATGGTTGAATAATTGAGATGTGGATTGTTACTCGGGTAAATCTACTGACCAGTTCTGCTCTCTGAACTTCTCGAACAGTTCTTTCGTTATAAGGCAGCTAACTTGGGACACGTGGCAACTGCCCATCTCTCCGGTCTCGCAAGCCACACTGAATGCTCGGCACAAACGATAGTTACGAAACTCCTCTGAATTGAACTCGTCATCGCCGGGGTCGGGGTCGAGGATTTCTCCGTATATGGTTATTCCAAAATTGGTGAATATTATATAGAAGTCACCCGGCTTAATCTGACACTGCCAGTCTTTCACTTTTCCGTCTGCTGCTATCCTCGCGTCGTCAATCGCCTTATACATTTCCTCCAACGAATCGAAAGCCTGATACTCCAATGTGAAATCACCTCCTCTCTGTATAAAATTGTCGAAACCAGTAATAATGATTTACTTCAGTGAGGTTTTTCAGTAATCGTATAATCTACGAGGACGCCGAGGTTTTAAAGTTGCTTCTTCCGAGCCTTATGAGCATTGTAAATACCGCAAACATATTGAGGACGCCAGATATTACCGGCACGATTCCTGTATCCAGTTTCATTTAACTTATCCGCAATCTGCTGAAATGAGAATACACGGCGGCGCAGCTTAACAATCGTGGCGATAATCTCTTGCTCCTTCTTATCTGGCTCAAGACTCTTGCCGTCAGATGATACTCGAAATCCATAAATAGGCGTTCCTGTAGATTCACCTTTGCTCTTTTTATACTGCAATGCCATACTCGTACGCTCACCAACCGCTTCACGTTCCCATTGCGATACTGCCGCCATTACGTTGATGACGAGTCGACCGGCGGCACTTCCGGTGTCCAGTGATTCCTCGACTGATACAAGACTGACGCCTTTCTTCTCAAACAGTTCCAATAGTTCAGCAAGATTTTTAACTGATCTCGTCAACCGATCGAGTTTGAAGATAATTACTTTTTCGACTTCTTTCCGTTCAACGAGACTCAGAATCTTCTTCATGCCCGGTCTGTTGAGACTGCCAGCAGATTCACCGGCATCCACGATGATTTCTGTGATATCCACATTCTGCACGACTGCCATTGCTCTGATTTTTGCTTCTTGTGCTTTGAGGCTTACCCCTTTTTCAGCTTGTTGTTGCGATGATACACGCGCGTAGCCCACAGCCTTAACCATTTAACGCTCCTTTCTGTTAACGAATAGCGTCAAGCAGATTTTGGTCGATAGAGAATATTTTCCGTGCTTTAGGATTGCTCAGAACGGTTCTCAAAAGTATTAAATGCTGCTGCATGATCTGATACATCTCCGTGTGGTTGAATGCGTAAATTACATTTCTTCCGTATATGCTGGTGTAGTAATGCTCGAATTCACTCGCGACGGCTTCAAACAACTCATGGTAGAGAATGGGCAATCCCTCCACGGTGCCGTATCCGGTTATAATTTCAATTAATTTCTTTGGACCAGAATATACATACCCCGTCTCTACGCCGTCTCGGCTCTTTGAATCAATGACCCTGAGTGTATAAATGTACCCGCTTATCGAGAGAGGCATCTTTAACAGTATCTTGTCTTTCTTCTTCTTCGTCTCCTTTTTTGACTTGGCTGTAACCTTTGTATCCCTCTGATAAGACTTGCCATTACGCGACTTCTTGCTGCCATTTTTAGCATTTGATTTTGCCATGTAAAACCTCCTCTATGTATATAGAAATAACGTGCGCTGAATACACATGCATCTGTCACCTCTCTAAGGGTTCAATGTTTAGTAATGCAGACACCGGCCATGGCTTGAAATTCAGCGTTGAAATCATCCCGACCCAGATCATCCAAGAAGCCGACATCGTATTTCTCAAGCAAACCCAAGCGTACAAAAAGGCTGATTAGAACGTACTCGTGCGACTCTTCGATAAAACGCGGAAAGTTAAAACCCGATAAAATCATGGCGATCTCCTTTCAATATTAAATAAACTCGGAATTTAATATATATAGACCGGTGTGGCAAAAAGCATATAGAGGCGTTTTTCAAAACTATAAAAAGTACAGCAGCTTGATTTTCGAGGCTGACCAGTCGCAGTGCGCACGATCGAATCCGTACATTTCAAAATATAAAGCTTTTTTAGAGACGTTTAAGCAATTATGGTATAATGAGTTGCCGACTTACAGCGCATCGGCCTGCGGTCTGTTTAAGCGGCGTAAAGCATTCATGGCAATGGTTCAGGGGCTTGGTCAGATGGAGGGGAGAAGTGTATTGAAATTACCGGAGCGGTGAGGACAGTTGTTGACAGAGGGGAGAATGTGATATGATTTGGGAAACAAAGTATTCTAGATGCTAAAGATGCTGTTTAATGCTTTATTGATATGTGAAATCGTATGAAGATAAGCCCAAAAGCAAAATTAATGGTTTCAGTCTCGATAAGTGTTATGCTTATGATTGCTTTAATGGCATGCTTATTTCAGATAGAACGATTATCTCGACATAACAGTTTTCATCGAAATAGTATGCTTGAGTATGAGTATTTGATGGAAACCATAAACAATTCAAACAAGACACTACAATATTTCAAAGACAAATGGGGCAAGGATTTTATCAAAGAAAGTGAACCATGTTGTTATGAAGTAGAAGCCAATGTAGTTCTTAAAGATCCATTTTTTCATGAAAAACAAAAAGCTTATGGTTTCAAAGCATTTGATTTTTATGGCTATGTATTCGAGTTTGATCCCAGAGGCAAACTCATTAGGGGTTATATGTTAAAGCCATGACACAAAGACCTAATTGGATACACATTTTAACCGCAAGAGTTCACGGAGCAGATCATCGAGAACTGAGATTACCGGAGCAGTGAGGACAGTTGTTGACAGAGGGGAGAAGGTGATATGATTGGAGGGAATGAAAATAAATCGAATACTCATTGTCATTTTCATAATATGTATTGCTTCTCCATGCTTTTCAAAAAAGTTCAGAATAAATAAATGCACTTTGCTGCATATATAAAAAGATTTTTTGGCCAAGGTTTACGAATCAGTCATTATGAAAGTAAAATAATAAGAAAGATATAATACATGAAAATCAAATACTATAAATTGTCTGTATTATTAATTACTGTTGCAATATTAATTATGTTTATAGTAAATATATATTTAGATCAATCACCGGTTTATATCAAATATCTTGCTTGTAATCCTATCTTTTCACGCGAACCTGGTTATTCCGCTTTACACAAAGCTGCTTATTTGGGTGATAATAAAAAAGTATTGAAGTTACTGAAAAATGGCGCAGATATAAACGAAGTCGCAGCTGTCAGCGGTACGCCATTATATCTTGCAGTAATTCAAGGTAACGTGAATACAGTTAAATTACTTCTTGCTAAAGGAGCACGAGTAAATGATGATATAAGAAATGATGTTTGTACACCGACGCTAGACTGCGCTTTAAAAACAAGGCATCTTCATATTGCTGAGTTACTTTTGGCACAAGGCACAAACATTAATATGAAATCAAAATGGCACGAACCGCTGTTAATACGATATACAGGTAGTTCTGATTTAAACATAACTAAATGGCTGATTGAACATGACGCTGATGTGAATATTAGCGATAAATATGGGCAGACGCCTTTATTTTACTCAATTCAAAACTGCAACACGGTAATTGCTCATAATTTAATTATAAATGGCGCCGATATAGACATAAATGATGTCAATGGTCGTTCTCCTTTATACTACGCTCAAAGAAACAACTGTAGTAATATTGTTAAAATGATTGAGGATAAAGCTAAAAAGAGATAAGCAGAGGACGGGGTCATCTGGATACTCATCGCCTACACATTTCAACCGCAAGAGTTCACAGAGCAGATCAACGAGAGTTGAGATTACCGGAGCGGTGAGGACAGTTGTTGACTGAGGGGAGAATGTGATATGATTTTATCTTGAGGAGTGTGGGAAATAATAATTTAACACTTACCATCTTAGGATAAATAGGAAACTGTCCATGATCTAATGGACATAATGTACCTAATATCCATATTTATTAAGGAGAAATAAATGTTTGTCATTCCTATTGTAGTCAGTATTATGGTAAGTTTCTTAACTTTTATCTTCATGATACTAATAAGGCGTATATCGAACATGATTATAGGTTTCTTTATCGGTGCAATAACAAGTGGTTTTCTTGGCGCTATTGCCACTGATAAAATACTCTTACATGCATTTCATACAATGGATTATTCTGCAGGCGGTCAGGAATATGTTGGGGGAATGTGGATGTTAGGAGTATCGGCTGCGATTATATTATCTGCTTTATGTGGCGGTATTGGTGGAATCATAGCCGCATATTACACCAGATCTAAAACCATTAATAAATGATACAAACGGCGAACCGAATCGAACCCAATAAGCATGATCTCCTGATAAAAAATACCAGTCCTCGCTCACTCTGCATACGCATCGTCCACACATATCAATCGCAAGAGTTCACGGAGCAGATCATCGAGAGTTGTTGACGGAATAGGAGATATGGTAAAATTAATTAAGTTGTCAGATTTGCAGTTTATAAATGACGGTTAATCTTAAGCGAGAAGTATTTATGAAAAAGTCGAATATATTTTTCATAATAGGGCTGTTAGCAGTGATTTGCTTTGCTATTTGCTCATGCGGTGGTGGTGGCGGCGGGGGCGGCGGAACGATACCACAAGTTCCAATAACTGGTTCTGTTCAGGGCTTTGTTTATATACCTTATGGGAGTGCGCCTGCGAGGATTGCAGCGGATACAACTGGATATAAACCTTATACCGGGGCAAATATTCTGGTGACATGCGGAAGCACGACAAAGACTGGAACATCGGGCGGTAATGGTTTTTTCAGAATCAGTTCATTGCCTATCGGAGCATGCACTGTTTCGATACAACTCAGCGGGTATATAACTCAGCAATCTCAAGTTACGGTTTCAGCAAATCAGACGGCAACGGTTGGAAGCACTGACGGAATTAAAATGACTCCGAGCACTCACGGGGCGATAGTAGTTAGTGCAAATGTTGCAGGAGGAACGATTATTCTTGATAGTGAGAATACCGGTATAGTTATACCAACTGGATTAAGTTATACATTGCCTTATATTAAACCCGGAACACATACGGTGAATATTACAAAACCCGGATTCGATGTATTAACGACTCAAAATGTGACAGTATCGGCAGGCGCAACGGCTAATGTGAATTTTACTATGAATCCGACAGGAAATCATGCGCCAGTGGCAAATGCTGGACCTGATGGAAAGACATATATTGGAATACATTATACATATCAATTCTTGAACGGTGATATAAGCGATTATACACCTCACCAAAATTCTTATATGCTTGACGGGAGCGGTAGTAGTGATGCGGATAGTAATATATTGACATATCATTGGGAGCAGACAAGCGGACCGACAGTTACATTGACAAATGCGAATGCCAGTAAGACAATATTTATACCGACACAGGCAGGAACTTATTCATTCAAATTGACAGTAAATGATGGTTATCTCATAAGTGATCCTGATTATGTATCGGTGATAGCCAATAAAATATCAGGGAAAATTGTATTTTCAATTGGAGGATTGGGTTATGGCAGCGATGAAATTTTGACAATTAATGCGGATGGGACAGAATTAAGAAGATTGACAAGAAATAACTATTATGATGGTTATCCGATATGGTCACCTGACGGAATAAAGATATTATTCACGACAAATCCAAGCAGGGATGAGCAAACATATTATCCCGCGATGATGAATACTGACGGAAGCAATGTGAATGTATTGCCGACTCAAGGGATGGCAAAAGACTTTTCACCGAACGGAAATAATATTCTGGTAGTCAAAAAGGCTGGAATAGCAGATGAAATCTTTGAGTACGGAACTGACGGACTTAATGGACATCAGTTGACATCAGCTGGCAAGAAGTCTTTTTTTGATGTTCACTATTCAGCTGATGGAAGCAAGATATTGTTCACAATTTGGTATAGTCATGACGGTGTTGATGTGGGTCTGATGAATCGTGACGGAACTGATTACCGATTATTAACAAACGATAATCTTACCCACATGGATGCAATCTGGATGCCTGACGGAAGAATACTATACACAACTGCCACATGTATTGGCTGTACCGACCAACTTTATGTGATGAATGCGGATGGGACTGGAAGCCGCAAATTAACGATTCCAAGCGGAATTAATTATGTTAATATTCCAGTAATGACTAATGATGGTCAATATATTATCTTTAGCGATTTAAACTATTATCTTCATATTATATGTGCTGACGGGAGCGTAGATTACAAATTGGGGATATATTCAGGATCTCAGAATTACAACACCAATCCGTGAGAAGATCACATCGCCCACACTCTCCCTCCTCACAACATTCACCCACTTCCAACATCCTCCCCGCCCCAATTTACTACTCGCCGCTCCATATACCAGCCTTCTTCTTTTTGTTACAGCATTGTTACACGCAAAATCATTGATTTGAAAATCAGCAGATAATAAAAAACTCACTGGTTATTCTGTTATTTTCTTTGCCCCTACCAAGACTCGAACTTGGCCACCGGGATTAGGAATCCCGCTCGCTATGTCCGTCTGGTGGGATTCGGGTTATTTATATATAGATTGAGGTGGCCAAAAGCGTATGGAGGCGTTTTTCGGATTTATATAAAATCAGGTCGATTGGTTTTCGAGGTTGTCCAGTCGTAGTACGTATGATCGAATCCGTACATTTAAAAGGATAGGGACTTGTCCGATCTAATGCGCTGGCGGCAGCTTCTTTCGCTCCTTGTCCATTGCTGATGCAGCAATCAGAGCGGCCTTAACGGCTTTCGACAAGTCGGGGTTGCGGTCAATGAAGTCCAGCGCGGTTATCTCAACAAAGTCTCCGATGGACATATTCATGATACCGGCGGCGACCTTCAGAGACATGATCGTCTCGCGGCTCAAATAAAGCGTGGTTTTCGAATAGAGGCCGCTTTCGCTTTTCGTTTCTTTCTTTCCCATGATTGCATTATAACACGCGGCGGGAAATTTCCGAAAGTAGCAGTTGACATAATTATTCCACAAGCGCTATTATGGCATTGCCGGGGCGAGACGATGAAAAACAAACACACAAGCACAAGCAAAAAATATCATAGAGAAAAAAGCCCGTCCACGTTGTCTTGTCCCGGCAAGTTCAAGGCTTCAAGGGCGGGCTTTTCTTATTCCAATTGGGGGGCATGAACCATGAAAAAGGCAATCTCTTATATCCGTGTTAGCACAGACAAGCAAGCCGATCACGGCGTGTCGCTCGATGCACAGGCCGAAAAGATCAAGGCAATGGCAATCGTGCGGGAAGTCGAATTGGTTGAAACAATCATCGACGCCGGAGAATCCGCGAAGTCTCTTAACCGGACGGGAATGAAGCGGTTATTGGAATTGGTGAACCGGCGCGAGATCGACACCGTGATTGTCACAAAGCTTGACCGGCTGACTCGGAGCGTCCGCGACCTCGCTGATCTGCTTGAACTATTCGACAAGCGCGGCGTGTCTCTTGTCTCCGTCAATGAAAGTCTCGATACCGCGACGGCGGCGGGGCGGCTTGTGTTGAACGTGATGGCATCCGTGAGTCAATGGGAGCGGGAAGCAATCGGTGAACGGACGCGGGATGCGATGCAACATAAAAAAGCAATCGGGGAACTTGTAGGAAGCGTCCCTTTTGGTTACACGCTTGCGGCGGACGGCATTCATTTAGAGCTTTGCGAATTGGAACAGAACATTATTTCAAAGATCAAAGAACTAAAGGCGGCGGGTTTCTCGCTCCGCAATATTTCAGGCGAACTTAACCGGCAAGGATTCAGGACTCGCAAAGGTTCAGCATGGAGACACGAATATATCAATAACATTTTGAGGGCGGCGGCATGAACGCTGTTATACAAGGGGACGGTAATATAACAAACGACGTTGATCGGCGCGAATGGTTCCGGTCGAAAGTCGCGGAACTGGGCGAACTGCTCCGGCGCCTACCGGATCGGCGGCGGGATGCTTTCGCGGATGCGCTCGACCGCGTGGACGGCGAACAGCAGCCGGAGCGCGAAATATCAAGGTATCAGGGTAAGGGGCGCGAGGAGATCGTTGATTAGGCGCGATACTCGAATCTTGTTTTTCACCAATTAGATTATAACCGTGGAAGAAGCGCGGTTAAATAATAATCAGAGGGGTACGAACAATGAAATTAAGACTATTGGATGAAAATGGAAATGCACTACGAAGAAAAAACGGAAGGCCGGAATCGGAACTGCTGACGAAAGAGGAAGCCGGTGAGATATATCGGCTGAATCGCAAATGGGGATCGGATACGGAAGAAACCGTTAAACGATTAATCAAATTGGGAATCGAAAGACAGACCGCGCAATCAGCTTGACGCAGCAGCACAGGCCGGACGCGCTCACAGCAGCTGCTCCGGCCTTTCTCGCGAAGCAGCATAGACTGCAAGTGTATATAAAGGGGGCGCTGTTTTAAAACGGTTATTGCTATATATTAAGTCATCAAAACAAACGGATGAGACATGAAGAAGAAAACACAAATTGAAAAGGTAACCGCCTACCTCGATTCAATAGGACGCAACAATGAAGAAGTCCTTGCGATAATTGGTTGGGATTCAAGTATTAATATGTTTAAGCTTGGTTATAACCGGGGCGAGACGAAAAAAAAGAGCATGGAAAAAAAGAGTGATCGAAATAAAAGAAGCGACATTAAGAAGACAATCGATTACATCGAAAAGGACATAAAAGACCACAAAAAGACAATAGATATAATTACAAAAGGCTACCCTGTCAGCGAAAAAGCGAAGTTTATTTTCTGGAACGGTGATGACGCGACTCTCAGCGCAAACGAGCGCAATTCGTTAAACAAAATAAACTCTTTTCTGTCGAGATTGGAAAATGATCTGAAAACATACAGACAACTTTATGCCAAACCGGAGCGATCTGTCTCCGTCCCAAAAAGAGAACGCGCGACGACGACGCAAAGAAGGAATGAAACCGGATACAATTTGATGAATTACTTTATCTCAAAGAACGAAACTCATGTGGAAGCAGCGAACAAAACGACGAAGATACTCGACCTGATATTTAATCATAAAAGCAAACCAGCTACTATTTTGTGGAATTATCAGGACAAAAAACAAAAAGAATCGGGAAAGCCCAAAAGACGTTATTACTACGATAAAAATCAAAAAGAAGAATGAATCGATAAAACCGCATTGCAGTTAGCTTTTTTACTCTGACGCCTACAAAAAAATATATTTCACAAAAAACAAACAAAAACAAATATCCCTTTCACGCATAGTTTTTATTCAAATAGTTGAAACCCAACGTCACCGGTGATCCGCACTTTCCATGTTAGACATGAGTTCCGGTTTGCCGCATGATGACGGCGAGCGGTATTTTTTTTGATTGCCGATTGAAGAAATCTGAAAGAGGTACGAAATGGCAAAAGGAATTGACTTGAAAGTGACGATCATCAGGCGTGGACTAAAAATCAATGCAGTAGCGGCATCGATGGGATGGAGTCCCCAGAAACTGTCCGGCTTGTTGAATACATTTACAGACGTTCCGCCTAACGATGCAGCGGCGATCAAGACAGCTATCATCCGCATGACGGGCGGCGGCTTGCCGGACAGTGGAGACGATCATAATGAAAGTTAAAGCTCACCCACACCGCGCGGCGGAGCAGGTCGTCCGGCTCTGGCCAGACGTGCTTGAAACCCTTTGGCACTTCAACTGGAACGTGCGACGCTGCTTGGTTGGCATCCTTCCGGTAATTGGCGAAGATGGCACTATATTGCTTCGGGTTGCCCCGGACGATCTGGATGAGGTTCTCGATGGCTTGCCGGAAATTTTCGCGGCGATCTATTCGATTTACAAACCGACGAAAAACGGCGCATTGGTTTCGGTTCAAGTTACAGCGCGGGGTGAATGCGATGAATAGCGGTTGGTTTCTTGTCCATCATAAAATTATAGATTCAAGCGCGTGGAACTCCTTAACGGCGGCGGGCAAGGTTGTTATGTTCGTTATTCTTGACGGGTGTTCATACAGGGAAACAAAGGTCATGATCGACGGCAAGGAAAGAATCTTGAAGCCGGGGCAATGGCTAACGAGCTTGAAAAAGATTCAGGAACGTGCCGGAAAAGATGTTTCAATCCAAAATATACGTACTGCTGTTGCTATTCTGGGAAAGTGCGATTTTCTAACAAACGAAGTAACAAAGGGGAATCAGCGAATTATCACAGTAAGAAAATGGAATCAGTATCAACGGCCAACAGAGGGTCTAACAGACGATCAACAAACGCCTAACAGCATTCAAATAAATAAAACAATTAAAAGAAGAAAAGAGTATTCTTCTGTTCACAACACAAAGAACAATACAAAGAACAATACAGAGAGTAATCACCCGATGGGCGCAGCGCGGGCGGCTCTACTCTTGAAACAGGAAGCCGAAGCGGCGACGGAAGGGCAAGGGGGAACTAATGATTAACGGCGAAGTTACGAAGTATGTTGAAAGCAAGGGTTGGAAAAGCAAGATCGAGGGCAAGGAAATCAAGATAGAGACTTGTCCAATTAATAACTGTAACGGTTTCCATTTTTATATGAAGGGTGATGACGGAGCCTATTATTGCCACAAGTGCGGCGCATCCGGCTCGCTCTGGAAGCTCAAGCAGCAACTGGGCGACCTTCCTCCGGTCAGTAAGATGGGCGCGGGCGGCACGCACAAGCCGCCAACGATCAACATCGAGAAACAAATGGAAGCGCGGCGCGGCTCCAAGGCGGCGATGGACTTCTTGTACGGGCGCGGCTTCACGGCTGCAACGCTCGATCACTTCCGGGTCGGCTACAAAGAGAAAAAGATCGACAAAGAGATCGGCCTCGTGGGCGGCGTGACGCTTCCATTCATGGACGCGGACGGAAAACCAATTAACACAAAATGGCGCTCGCTTGTCGAAAAGGACTTCCGCCTTATTCCCAATTGTCCGAAGCCGTTATTCAATGGTCTTGCTATAGATCGGGCGCGGCCTGTCATTATCACAGAGGGCGAATTTGACGCGCTTGCGGCATACCAGTTGGGCTTTGATAACGTGGTGTCGCTTCCCAACGGGGCGCGGAACATCGAGGCCGTGACCGCGATAGACAACCGAGAAACGCCAGAGATTCTTATAGCGACTGATAACGACACAGAGGGCGACGCGTCAGCGGAAAATATTTCTAAGCTTGTTTCCCGACCGTGTAGGCGGTTGAAGTTCCCAGACGGCATAAAGGACTTCAATGAAGCCTTGCTTGCCGGAATGAACGGTGACGACATCCAATGCCTGATTGACGCCGCAGAATCCATGAGGCGCGGAGATATAGCCGACGCCGGAGAGATTCACGACAGGCTTTCAGCGTCATTGGAAAATACATCATCGGCAATCAAAACTGGCTGGACGACTTTCGATGCGTATTTAGGCGGCTTGCGCCCGGGCGAACTTACGACGGTTTCAGCAGATACGGGAATTGGAAAAACTTCATGGTGTGGAAACGTGGCGTATCTTGTAAATAAACAGGACTTTCCAATTTTGGTTCTTACGGCTGAGGATAGCTGTGAACAGTTTTATTCAAAACTATGCTCAATTCATACCGGCCTTTGTTTCGAAACGCTCCACGATGAAACCTTGCGCGGCCTTAATCCGCAATACACTTTCACCCGAAAGCATTTTCAAGATTGCCGGAATTACTTTTCCAAACGCGACGTTTATTTCTGGAGCGGACAAGGCTCGCTTTCCGGCGATCAGGTCGGGAACCTTATTCGATATTGCGGGCTTGCCTACGGCGTACGGCTTGCGCTTGTGGATAACCTTCACCATTTTGTCAGCGCGTCCAATGTGGAACAAGAGCGGCTTGCAATCGAGCAGTTCACGCGCAGCCTTGCGCGGTGTGCTATCGAGACCGGCGTTCACGTTATGCTTGTGTGCCACCCGACAAAACAAATTGGAGTCACCAAGGGGCGCGTCTTAATGAACGACCTCAAAGGCTCCGCGAGCATCAAACAGGACAGCCACAACATTATCACGCTCTACCGAAACCGCGAACACTTCCAGACAGAAACCGAAGTGTGGATTCAGAAATGCCGGTCGGCATCAGCGCGTGAAGGGAAAGCTATTTTCACGTTCAATGAACTGAATCAGAGGTATGCGTGTACGAGCAAAACATCTCTATCCAATGAGACTGAGAATTGACCGGCGCGGCTTCCGGCGTATCACACGATTGAAAGGAAAGCTAAGTTATGGAAATCCGAAACGAGATATTGAGGTTCCTGACAGCAGGCGAGGAGTCACATATCACGCACGAGGGCCACCCCCCCCCATGCCCCACGGGTGCGGACGCGCCCGGGCAGCGCGTGACGTGCTGGACGCGGCTGCTGCTGCCTGCTGCTGCCTGCTGCTGCAAGCATTATCATAGGTAAGAGCGCCGAAGGCCAACACGATAAACGAAAGGAAAACCAGACCAATGACACATGAACCAGTATCGTCCAAGAACGAATCCGGCGTCGCGCGGATACTCGCCGCCCTCGCGTCACACAGGCCGACCGTTGCAGTTGAACAGCCCGCGCCGGACGCTATCGCATCGACGCCCAACGCATCGAAGTGGGAGCAGCCGCCCGCACTCGACACTATCACTGCGAAGCTGACGCCCGCGCTGTCGGAGCCGGAGCCTGAGCAGCGCAATGCAACCGCATCGACACGGACAGCGGCGATCGTGACGGCCCTATTGGCAAAATCAAATTCGAATCCGCCGACGCCAAGCAAACGAGGGCGACCTGTTGGCTCCGGTGAACAAATCTTCGTCGGCGGCTCTTGCGTCATCCACTTCCGCGCGGGACGCGCCGACCGCGAACTGATTCACAAGGCGGCAGATATATTAGACCTCACCACATCAGCCCTCATCCGCGCAGCAGCCACAAGCGCAGCGCGGGCGATATTGGCAGACCACGAAGCTTATGAGGCTGACCGGGAAAAACGCCCGTGGGCGCATCCGCCTGCGGCTGCGCGGTGACAGCGACGACAACTCTTCAATCGAGCCTTTGACGGCTCAAACCGTGACACAATATATAGTGGCATTGCGAACAATAACACAATATGCAGTATGCCAAGTATCATAACGGACGCAGCGGCCCGATGCGGCTGCGAGGATAAATAATTTCAACCAATATGAAAACACGTTTCGGGACATCATCACTTTCAGCGGCGGAGATCGGCGATCACGTCGGTTGTTCGCGGTCGCGGGCGATTGATATAATCCGAAGCTTGGGCGGATCGAAAGACGTATGTGGCAAATGGACGGTTGATGCAAAAGTTTTCTTTTCGTGGTATTCTAACCCCTGCCGTAGTTTAGTGGCGGGCGGGGGTGATGAGATGAAAATGGTTGACACGATTGTCCACGACGTGCGCGAATTTGCAAGGGATGGCGGCGCGACGTTTGGATTGGTGAAAAGAAAGCGATCTCCGTTTTGGTGTCTGCGAGTCTTTGCCACAGGGCATCGGGACAAACTCATAAGCCTGAAAACATCGGACAAGAAAATTGCGGCCGCTTACCTTGATGAAGTCCGGGCGCGGTTCCGCGAACAGATGCTTAACGGCATTATCCCAATTCGGACGGCTGATCTGATTGATGAATGGCTGACGTTGAAAGAAGCGTCTATCCGGTCAAAATCCTATTGCCGGTATAAAGCTGTTACAAATAAGGTGACGCCATTCCTTCCCGAACAAGCTTGCCAGACGACGGCTGCGACTATTGAGCGTTACAAAATTTTGATGATGCGAGAAAAGTATCATCCGACTACGGTCATTTATCATTTGCAGATATTGCGCGACTTGTTCACATTCGCAGCGCGTCTAGGATATGTCCGGTCGAATCCATTGGAAAATGTAGATTATCCTAAGCGGCCCGAATCTGAGATCGTGCATTACACGCCGGATGAGCTTTCAGCAATATTCGCGGAGCTTGAACTCAGGGCGCGGGAAGCGCGAGAAAAACAGCGGAACGATATGTGGGAGGTTTACGAGGAAGTTTTTCATTGCCTGAACTTCACGGGCCTGAGAATATCGGACGCACTCAACCTGAAATGGGCGGACGTGAACCTTGCATTTGGAGTAATCAGCTTGACCCAGATAAAGACGGGGCGCGTGGTTCATGTCAGAATCCCAACGGCTTATGCGGGACGGCTGAAACGCCTTGCCGAAACAAGAGATGCCACGTCCGTTTATGTTTACGTCAACACGGCGGGACATCCCGTAAGATATCCTCAAGTTGATGCGGCGATCAGGGATGTGTTGAAGTCGACCGGGATTGCAAAGAAGTCTCCGGTTCATTCCTTCCGACATACCACGGCGCAAAGGTTACTCGCGGCGGGTGTCTCGGTTGATGCGGTCGCGGGGCAACTGGGCGATCAGGTTGAAACCGTTGTACGAACTTACGTCCGACCGGCCACAGCTTCATTGGCTGCGATTGACTTGGCTTACGGCGCACTTCAGTCTGATAATGGGAACTCTGTTAAACCGCAATTTGATTTAGTGTCACGCAAGTGTCCCGCAAGTATTGAAGAAAACGCGGTATGCGGGAGCGATATCGACAAATTGGACAAGCGGCCAATACTACAAAAAGCCTTGTAACAAAAGCGTTATTTATCGATTTTACCCATGCCCCTGAAATTTACAAAGTGCTGACATGAGAGCGGGTAGTTTTCCATGTCGATGCGGCCGGCGAGCGACGCGAGGTCGTCCGAGAGGCAATCGGCGAGTATTATTTGAGGAATCGTTTCGCCGCGCGCATTCGTGACGAACTGCTCTTTTCCGTCGTTCCAGAGCGCGACGTGCAGCAAGACGCCGCAGTATTCCGGGTTTTGATGGTGGCCGTGCCGCCGCCAGTCCGCCGCTCGCACATGCAACTCGACATCGCCTCGGATTGACTCTTCCCCGTCTATTTTGAACAGCGCGTCGATGAAGTCAGGACCGGGGCCGAAGTTCCATTCACCCTGCGAATAGATGATTGCCTGCCGCCCGTCTGAAGTTCTGATCCGCGTTTTGTCCAAAAGCTGGTCGTGCCAGATGCATCTGACTAACCGCTCAGGCACGGACGCCATACCCGCGGTATGGTACTCCTGCCGCGAGGACTCGCCGAGGATGAAGGCCTTTTCCTTGATCGCGTTATATGGCGTTTCGAAAAAATTCATATTGTTCAAGATAAATATAAGTATCTAATATATTCTATCACTGCGCAGGCGGTTGTGATAAAATTTATTAAACTTAATTCAGCAACTTTGGAGGGGAATAGTTGTGAAAACGCAACCGCGCATTGGAGTTATGGGGCCTGGAGATGCGAAGACGGCGGAGACTGACGCAGCGCGCGAGGTTGGGCGGCTGATAGCATTGCGCGGGGGAATAGTGGTTTGCGGAGGCGGCGGCGGAGTGATGGAGGCGGCGTCACGAGGCGCGGCTGAAGCGGGCGGCGACGTGGTCGGCATCCTTCCGGGTTTCAGCGCGGACGACGCTAACGAATTCGTGACAATCCCGATTGTGACCGGGATGTCGCATGCGAGGAACGCGATAAACGTATGGACATCGGAGGCGATAATCGCGGTGGGCGGGTCTTACGGGACGCTTTCAGAGATTGCGCTTGCGCTGAAGATCGGGCGGCCGGTTGTGGCGCTGGGCAGTTGGCGGCTCGATAAAATCGGTTGCGACACCAGGTTGTTTCATGTCGCGGAGACCCCGGCGGAGGCGGTCGGGAAGGCATTCGGGCTTTTGGCCGGGCGCGGCGGGGCCGGTTTTTAGCCGGAATCAGCAAATTTGAAACCGGAAACCCGGATTATATAATAAAGGCAAAAGACGGCGAGAGGGTGGGAGATGGCTGATCAGACATTTTACAGACACGAAATTATTGCGATGTCGCCACGGAATTTTGACGAGGCGAAGCTTGCGGCGGAAGAAATCAAGGACGGGAATCCGACGATTGTCAATTTCAGCCAATTGAATCCCGAGGAGCGCATGTGGGCAATACACTACCTCAACGGGGTTATATTCGCGCTCGACGGAACCGTCAAGGATATCGGCAATCAGGTGTTTCTTTTCGCGCCCTGCAATGTCACGGTTGACCTCGAAGGCTGACGTCGCGCCGTTTCAACGGTTCTTTTCATTCCGACTGTTACATATCCCATTTAACTTTTTCATTTCCATATTTCGACGTTTCGCGCTCCCCGAACGCATCGCTGCATCATATATGGCGAAACCCCGCGTATAGGAAATCTTTCTTGTAAACGCCGAATCGCGATTATACAATACAAAGGATTTACAATTTGAGGGGTGTCTCATGAAAAAAGCGACGATGTTGGCGGCGGCGATAGTGATGTTGATCGGAACCGGCAGTTTTGCTCTCGGGCTTGGCGGCGCGGTCTCGGTGTTTTCCGAGGGCGCGAAGGCTCCATATCCAAGTTTTCTTTTCGACAATACGCCCGACATCGCGAGCGTGACTCAGACGCCCTCAAAGCCGCTCGCCGGCCAGAAGGTTAAGGTCAGCGCGGTTGTGACGAACGACTCGACCCGCGCCTCGATGCCCGTCAAAAGTGTTTTCATTTTCTTCTCCGCCGACGGCGGCGCTGCTTGGGATTCGGCTGAAATGATCCGCAGCGACAGCGATTCCGATTACTTTTTCGCATATCTCCCGGCGGCTCCCGCCGGAGCGCGCGTTGTATATTACATTCAGGCGACCGACACCGCAGGCGGCATGACCACCGAGATGCCCGGCCCGGCTGTTGTCGAGAAGGATTCCTACAGGAACATGGTCGGCATAGACGATATCAGCGAGGGCGAGGACGCCGTCCCGGCCGACATCGACATCCGGCGACTCGAAGCCGGTTACGACGATCAGTACATGTACGTCCATCTCGTTCTCGAAGGCAAGCCCGGCAAGGGCGACATCAGCAAGAAGGGAATGTATGCCTATCTGATTCCGGTTCTGAATCTCGATAAGAATACGGGCGGCATTTCCGAGCTGTTCAACGTGCCGCTGCTGGCTTATGCCCCGATTCTGTCGAGCTACCTCGGCGTCGGCCCTTCCGGACTTTTCAGCCTCTCTGAAGTTATGAAAACTAAAAAGAGCATTGAAGGCTCGGACGTTAAGCTGAAAAAAGGCGATAACGATTTGTTCTTCCGGTTCAACCGCGCGGCGTTGGGCGAGAACAAAAGCGGAAAATTCGAAATTGGAGCGCTTACCGCCGCCATTAAAACGATGGACGGGCTTCTGCCTTGGGAAGCGACTTCCTACCTGACATTTATTCTCAAGAACCACGAATACACCGTTGGAAGCGAGGACCCGGCGCCTGTTGCGTTCAAAGCGGGCGCGGCGCAGGCGGACATCACGCCGCCGGTTGGAACGCCGCTCTCCGGTTACGGCGAACGCATGGGCAAGGCGTCGACGGGCATTCACGACCCGCTCATGGCGCAGGCGCTCGTTCTCGATGCGGGCGGCGAGAAAGTCGTCTTCGTCACCGCCGACTTTTTCATGATGCGACGCAGTCTCTACAAGCAGATCGCACAGCTCGCCGAGAAGGCGACCGGGATTCCGCGCGACCGCATCATGATCTCCGGCTCACACGCGCATTCATCGTCAGGCGCCCTGTTTCCCGAACTGGCGCTGCTCGGCGGCGCTTACAATAAGGACGTTTACGAAAAGACGAGGCAGAAGTTTGTCGACCTGATTGTGGAGGCGAATAAGAAAATGCAGCCCGCGCGTGTCGGCGCGGGGCAGACTCAGGCCGCGGGGCTGAACGTCAACAGGCGCGAAGACGGCGGACCGACGGACCCCGACCTGCGCATTCTCCGCGTGGACGACCTCAAAGGCAAGCCGATCGCCGTTCTTTATAATTTCTCCGCCCACCCGACCGTCATGGGCGGCGGCAATCTTCTGTTCTCGGCGGAATATCCCGGCTCGACCCGCAAGTATATGGCGAAACAGTTTCCCGGCTCCGTCGTGATGTTCGCCAACAGCTCGCTCGGCAATTCCGGTCCGGGCTGCCCCGGCGACTGCGGCGGCGGGTTTGATACTATTGAAAAACAGGGCGAACTGATGACGGGCTTCATCAGCGCCGCAATGAAGAATATCACGACAACGGAGAAGGCCAAGTTCACGTTTCTGACCGAGGAAATCCTGATGAACTCCGCTTTCAACACATGGATAACGATGGACGCGTTGCGGATCGGCGATGCCGCATTCGTCACCGCGCCCGGCGAGCCATACGTCGAAATCGGATTCCCGGTGAAGAAAGCCGCCGCGGACGGCGGTTTCCCGATCTGTTTCCTGATGGGAGTCACCAATGACGGCATCGGATACATTATTCCCAAGGAATGGTACGACAAGCACGTCTATGAAGCTCTGTTTGCAATCTTCGGGCCGATGGAAGGCGAGTTCCTCCGTGACAGCATGGTCTCTATGATAAAGGAATTGAAGTAGACGTTGTTTTCGTTGTTTGAAATATAAAAACGCGAATGGTATAATATTTTTGGCCGCTGGGGGCGCCGAAAGGCTGAGAAGAAACCCTGAGCACCTGATCCGGGTAATGCCGGCGTAGGGAATGCGGTGGAACAGGCGACCGTTCCGCTCCCGGCGAGGACGGTTTTTTTATGGCTGATAAATCTAAAAGATCGATTTACAGGGCGCTCGACGCCAATCTTAACCGCGCGGTGGAAGGCGTTCGCGTGGCTGAGGACGTAGTCAGATTCGGGCATGACGACGGAGCGCTCGCGGCGCGGTTCCGAAAGGTTCGACACGGTCTGCGCGCCGCAGCCGGTATGCTTCCCGGTGGCGCGGAAGCGCTTGTGGCCGCCCGCGATTCACGGGGCGATGTCGCCAGAAACGCGCCGCCTGTCGCGGCGTCTCAAAAGAGGGATGTCCTCGCCGTGAATCTTAAACGCGCTCAGGAAGCGGCCCGCGTTCTCGAAGAGATTTCCAAACAGTTCAGCACAGCCGCAGCCGCGCAATTCGGCGAAATGAGATTCAATCTGTACGATCTCGAACGCGACGCAGCACGCTATTTCGGCTCGATCGGCGGCCCGCGCAGGATGCCGAAGACGCCGTTTCTGTATGCTGTCGCCAGCTATGAAGACTTTTATTCAGGCGGCTCGTTCAAGACGCTTAAGGCGCTGCTCAGCGCCGGCGCAGGCATGATTCAGTTGCGCGACAAGAATGTTGAAGACAAGGAGCGGCTGGCGCGCGCGTTGCGGGTCGGGCGCTATTTCAAAAACAAAAATTCATTATTCGTTGTTAATGACAGAGTCGATCTTGCGCTTGCGGCCGGTTCGGATGTCGTGCATCTCGGACAGGACGACCTGCCGGTCGCGGAGGGGCGGAAGATAGCGGGCGATAAATTGCTGATCGGTTTTTCGTCGCATTCTTATGCGCAGGCAATGAAGGGATTGGAGCAGAAGCCGGACTATCTGGCTGTCGGCCCGATTTTCTCAAGCCCGACGAAGCCCGGCGGCAAGCCGGTGACTCCGAAGCTCATCGAGCGTGTTGCGGCAAAGGCCGGCGATATTCCCATCGTGGCCATCGGCGGAATCACGGTAGGGAATACCGAACAGGTTTTCGACGCGGGCGCTTCCGGCGCGGCGATGATCTCCGCATTGACCGGCTCGCGCGATCTCGAAAAGACGCTTGCGTCGATAAACGAGATCATAGAGCGGAAACGCCGGTGAATTAGACATTGCGAGTTCAGTTATTTTGGGCGCGGCATTGCTGGCCGTAAGGCGCGTCATTGCGAGCGGAGCGCGGCAATCCCGGACATGGAGATGGAAATTGAGTTCGGGATTGCTTCGTCAGCCACAACGCGGCTTCCTCGCAACGACGTTTTTCAGAATAGGCAGAAGTGGCATTTAAGGAGAACGAAATGTCGGGCGAAGAAAACAAAACGATTGAAGTGACGATAAACGGCGACAAGAGAAGCGTGCCGGCCGGCCTGACGGTGAACGGGTTGCTTGACCATTTGAATGTAAAAAAAGCGGCCGCCGTGGTTGAACACAATCGCACGGTTCTGAAACAGAGAGAGAACGACGTTGTAATGATAAATGAAGGCGATACGCTCGAGATCGTTCGATTCGTCGGCGGCGGATAAAAAGAATAAACCACGGTGACACGGAGAGCTTTATGGGGCGGAATTAATAACCGCCTATGAGAAATATAAACGAAATAACACAGGGGAGGCGTTATGGCAGAAGACAAAGAACTTAAAGTAGGGAAGCACACGTTCAAGTCGAGGCTGTTTGTGGGGACCGGGAAATATTCGAGTTTTCCGATAATGAAGGATGCGCTCGACGCTTCCGGCGCTCAGTTGGTGACGTTCGCCGTGCGGCGCGTGAACATAGACAATCCGAACGAGGAGTCTCTGCTGGACTATATCGACCGCGACCGCTACACGCTGTTGCCGAACACGGCGGGCTGCGCGACGGCGGAAGAGGCGGTGCGTGTTGCGCGATTGGCGCGCGGCGCCGGGATCAACGACCTCGTTAAGCTCGAAGTCATTGACGATCCGGAAACATTGCTGCCGGACGTTGTCGGGACCATCGAAGCGACAAAGATACTCGCGAGCGAAGGGTTCACGGTGATGGTGTACACGACGGGCGATCCGATTGTGGCGAAGAGGCTTGTGGACGCGGGAGCGGCGGCGGTTATGCCGTTGGCGTCGCCGATCGGGTCGGGGCAGGGGATAATCGATTTCAATTTCATTAAGCTGATAGTGAAGCGGTTCAGCGGTGTCGTGCCGATAGTGGTGGACGCCGGGCTGGGCGTGCCGTCGGACGCGGCGCAGGCGATGGAGCTCGGCGCGGACGCCGTTTTGATCAACACGGCGATAGCGAAGGCGGCGGACCCGATAGCGATGGCGCGGGCGATGAAACTCGGAGTCGAGGCGGGGCGTCTGGCCTATCTGTCAGGCCGGATGGCGAAGATCGAGATAGCTTCGCCGAGCAGCCCGACCAAGGGCGTGATAAAGTAATAGACGATAAGCAACTGAAGAAAGGCCGCAAATAAAACGGAAGAAGGACGAAATGACTCTTATTGACAAAGCGAAGCAGGGAACGATCACGGCGGACATGAAGACGGTCGCGCGGAACGAAGGCGTCGCGCCTGAGTTCGTGCGGAGCGAGATAGCGGCGGGCCGCATCGTAATAACTAAGAATGTGCGAAGGAAATGCCTCGAACTCGAAGGCGTCGGAAACGGGCTGAGGACGAAGGTCAACGCGAATCTCGGCACGTCGAAGGAATGCTGTTCGCTGAAGGGCGAGCTCGAGAAACTCCACAGCGCTTTGGACGCGAAGACGGACGCCGTGATGGATTTGAGCACGGGCGGCGACATCCGAAAAATCCGGAAGGCGATTCTGGCGGAATGCCCGAAGCCGCTCGGAACGGTGCCGCTGTATGAAGTGTTCGTTACGAAGGCTGCCAGTTGCCGCGGCAAATTCGAGTTTGACGTCGACGAGCTTTTCGACAAGATCGAGGAGCAGGCGGAGGACGGAGTGGACTTCATGACGGTACACTGCGGCCTCACGCAGACGGCGCTGGAGCGGCTGAGGCATACGAAACGGGTTACCGGCATAGTCAGCCGGGGCGGCGCGTTCATCGCCGCGTGGATGACGCGCACGGGCAATGAGAACCCGCTCTATGAACATTACGACCGGCTGATGAAGATATGCAGAAAATACGACGTGACGATAAGCCTCGGCGACGGGTTGAGGCCGGGTTGCCTCGCGGACGCTTCGGACCGCCCGATGATTCAGGAGATGCTGATTCTCGGCGAACTGGCCGAGAGGGCGCTCGAAAACGGAGTTCAGGCGATTATCGAGGGGCCCGGCCACATGCCGCTCGACGAGATAGCCGCGAACGTAAAGTTGCAGAAATCGGTTTGCAAGGGCGCGCCGTATTATGTGCTCGGCCCTCTGGTGACGGATGTCGCTCCGGGTTACGACCACATCACGTCTGCGATAGGCGGGGCGATCGCCGCATGGGCAGGCGCCGATTTTCTATGTTATGTGACGCCGACGGAGCATCTCGGACTGCCGGGTCCGAAGGACGTTCGCGAGGGCGTGATGGCCGCGCGGATCGCGGCGCACGCGGCTGACGTCATTAAGCTTGCGGACAGGAAATGGGATCGCGACATGTCTGTTGCGAGGAAGTCTCTGAATTGGGAAGCGCAGGAAAAGCTCAGCGTCGATCCTTCGAAGTTCGACATCATCAAAAAAAGCCTGAAGAAGAAAAAAGGCTCGAAAGATAAAACCTGCACGATGTGCGGCGAGTTCTGCGCCTATGAAGTCAGCGAGGAATTGAACAAAAGCGCGAACTGACTTGAGATATTCGTAATCAGTTAACGTTTTAAATACTGACATAAAAAAACGGGCGAAAGAATGATGATTCGCCCGTTTTTGTTTTTAGCGATGCGTTAAGCGTTATGCTGATATGTCAATCCTGTTGACTTCGGCGATGTTCGAGAGCGGTTTGACTTCGGCGCGAACGGCGTCGTTGAAGGCGTGCAAAAGCTGAATCAGCGCCTGCCCGCGACTCGCGTGGGATTGCTGAATGATCGCTCCTGAATAATCCGCTTGTCCTGTCGGCGTGACTGTCATTGCCGATCACCTTCTTCTTTTCAGTTTCTTGCGGCTTCGATGATCCGGAAATCCGTCCGAAACATCAAAAACCAATTGCATCTATTCCATCATTTTATTTATCGGCGCATTTGAACTAAACTTTAGCGGATATAAAAAATGATAGCCGGAAATCGCGGTTCTGCGGTCGGGCCGGCCAAGCGGGATGAAATGAGCGGGGAAAAAGATAAAAGAGTGGCGGTGGCGATGAGCGGCGGAGTGGACAGCTCTGTGGCTGCATTGCTGCTCAAACGGCAGGGATACGACGTCGCTGGGGTGAATATGAAGCTCTTCACCGCGGCGCCCGGCCTTCCGGAGGACGGCGGCGTCTGCTGCTCCGCGGAGTCATCCGACGCGGCGCGCGCGGTTTGCAACGCGCTCGACATACCTTTCTACTGCCTGAACTTCGAGGACATGTTCGAGTCGGAAGTGATTCAGCCGTTCGCGGACGCCTATCTCGCCGGCCGGACTCCGAATCCCTGTGTGGAATGCAACCGCCGCCTGAAGTTCGACGCGTTATTGAAAAAGATGCTCGCCGCGGGCTTCGACGCGCTCGCGACAGGGCATTACGCCGGAATCAGGCGTGACGGGGCCGAATGGCGCCTCGTCCGGGGCGCGGACAGGAAGAAGGATCAGTCATACTTCCTCTATATGCTCGGCAGCGGGCAGTTCGAACATCTGATGTTTCCAAACGGTGAATACACGAAGGAGCAAATCCGGGAGATTGCGGCGGAAGCCGGACTTCCGACCGCCGTTCGACCCGAAAGTCAGGAGATTTGCTTCGTACGCGAACAGACGTACGGCAAGGTGATAGAGAGAATACGTCCGGGAAGCGTGAGTCGGGGCAGGATAGTCGACACGCGCGGAAATGTCATAGGAGAGCACCGCGGCATTGTGCACTATACGGTCGGGCAGCGCAGGTGGCTTAACATCGCCGCGACGGACCCGCTTTACGTCATTGAGATTCGCGCGGCTGAAAATACCGTCGTGGCCGGAGGCCGGGAAGAACTTATGTCGGGCGGACTCGAGTTCGACGCCGCCTGCTTCATCTCGAAGCCCCCGGAAAGCGGGACCGGCGTGGAGGCTCAGATACGCTATAACGCCGCGCCGGTGGCGGCGACATACGAAGGTCCGGCTGGCGACGGGGACGCGCATAGAGTCATTTTCGAGAAACCTCAGAGGGCGGTGGCTCCGGGCCAGGCTTGTGTTTTATATTCCGGGGATCTGCTCCTGGGCGGCGGATCTATAGTTCGACGTATTCTTATATAGATGTCCCTTTATTAAATACCTCTCAAAAGTAAATCCATAGCATAATCCATGTGAATGGTTGCGCTGTGTCAAATCATTACAAATCCTGTTTCGGATTTGCCACACTGGATTTGCCGTACAATCAAAGCCTGACATAAAATAAATATTTTCGGCGTTATGTTGTAGGAAGTTGCGGGTTTTGTCATAGAGGAACAAAGGGGCAGACCATTGCATTGAATGAGAGTCGAATAATGAATGAACAGGCATTCGATTTCATAGGGAAAAAGCAGATGGAGGAAATTTTAACATTAGTGGAAGTATTGACAGATGACAAAGATAAAACCCGCACAGGATCGATGTTTTTTGAGAAATATCTTTTTTGCCGCCTTGACAAGAAGGGCAAAGCTGATGTATTTATAAGTTAGTGAATGTCGTTAAACAGGCTCAATGTAGTTCAAAGAAGCGAAAGTGGACAAAAAAAGACCATTGTTTAACAAAGTACAAAATAATTCTAATAAATTTATTTTCAAGGTATTGACATTTTGGAAATAAGAAGTAATATATGCAACTATAGTCAATCATTGTTCTAAAGGAAGGAGGTGGAAAATAATGGCGAAGAAGGTAGCGAAAAAGGCAGTGAAGAAAGCAGCCCCGAAGAAAGTCGCGAAAAAGGTTGTGAAGAAAGCGGCCCCGAAGAAAAAGAAAAAATAAGTATCTGTTTGCGGTGATCAATGCAATCGCATTGAAAAAGGGGAACAAAAGTTCCCCTTTTTTCATCCTCAGAAACATGCTAAATCCCCTGAAGATTTGTTTGCGAGTCAAAAATCATTAGATAATTCAGATAGTATCATTGAGGACTGTGGAGTTCGCGCGGTTGAAGCCGCGGTCTTCTGGCGCTAAAATATTTAACGCGGCGGAAACGGTTTTAGGTTGTGCCGCGTTAGACGATTCCAAGACGCGGAATGCTGCGGCGTGGAACAGGCGAATTGCAAACAGGCCGGATAAGGAAGTTAAATGTTTTCCATATTTATTAAAGGTATTTGCTGTTCAGCGGCTGTTGTTTCCTTTTATTTTTTGGCGGAGCCGTTCAACCGCGCATTCGATCCGGCGGAACCGGTGTCGAAGTATAACCGCGCAGGTTTTCTTCTCGCGGGATTTCTTTTAGGGCTTCTGATCGCTCCGTATATTGAGAAGTGGCTTGAGGCGTTGCACAAGCAGGCGCTGCGGTCAATAATGCGGTTCTCGCCGCATTCGCTCGCTTCGGGTTTCGTCGGGTTGCTGATGGGTTTCTTTTTTTCCGTTCTCGTGACATTTCCCATCTGGCTGTTTTTGCCGAAAGCGAGAAGCTTGAGCCTGGTTCTGATGGCGCTGGGTTGCTTGTTCTTCGGATACATGGGCGTTTTGATATTCAGCCGCGTTTCGCTCTGGGGCGGGAACGTGGTCGGTTCGATAGCGTACAGGGCCGACGCGGCGCTGCCTAAGGTTCTCGACACGAGCGTGCTGATCGACGGCCGGATTCTTGAACTGATCAAGAGCCGGTTTGTGGAAGGAAAATTATTTGTTCCCGACATGGTGTTGAACGAGTTGCAGGGGATTGCGGACGATTCGGACGCGACGCGGAGGAAACGCGGGCGGCGCGGGTTGGAAGTCGTCACCAAAATAAAAGAGCTCGAAGGCGTGTTGATGGAAGTTGTCGATTTGCCTTCGCCGCGCGCGGGAGAGGCGACGGCGGTCGACGCGCGTTTAGTGAACTATGCTAAATCCATCGGCGGATCGCTGATCACAAACGATTACAATCTAACGAAGATCGCCGGTCTGCGCGGCGTAAACGTCATGAATCTGAACGTGCTCGCCCGCGCATTGCGCAAGTCGCTGATGCCCGGAGAGAAGGTCGAAGTCAACATCGTCAAGACAGGCAAGGAGCACGGACAGGGAATCGCTTATTTAGACGACGGGACAATGCTGGTTATAGAAAACGGCGAGAAATTTGTCGGCGGCATCGCGCCGGTGGAGATAAACAGCGTGATGCAGACTGTCGCCGGGCGCCTGATATTCGCGAGGATAACGGACAGTCCCGTGAGCGATGACATACAAGAGGACGGCGAAGCGGAGAGGTTCGACTGATGAGCCGCGTGGGGATCGGGTGGGATGCGCACGCGTTCGGCGGGCCGGGACCTCTCAAACTCGGCGGAGTCGCGATCCCGTGCGACAAGGGGCTCTCGGGCCATTCCGACGCTGACGCGCTCGTTCACGCGATATGCGACGCTCTGCTAGGCGCCGCTGGGCTGGGCGACCTCGGCGCTTTTTTTCCAGACACTAATCCCGAATATAAAAATATTGACAGCCTCGTTTTGCTCGGCCGCGTGCGCCGCATGATCATCGAGAGCTGGTTCGACATTATTAACGTTGACTCCGTGATAGTCGCGCAGGAACCGCGCGTTTCGCCTTACTTTAAAGAAATGAAAGAGAACATTGCGCGCGTTCTAGAGATAGAAGTAGAGAGAGTGTGCGTGAAAGCGTCTTCGCCTGAAGGAATGGGCGCCGTCGGCCGCGCGGAGGGCATTGTGGCCCACGCTGTCGCTTCTCTGACAGAATCCTGAAGAACATCTGCCTTTACGGCCGGAAACAAACCGATTGACGGAAGCGGGTTATTCATGAAATTGACAGACAAGAATTCGATATACGAGGCGATGAAGGCCGGACGAAAGATATTCGCGCTGGGCGTTCTCGCGAGAGCCACGGCGGATAAAAAAGTTGCCGAGATTGTGAGGCTCGCCGAAGAACTCGGCATCCCGATGCGGGAGCTGCCGAATGTCAATCCAGACAGGCGAAGCGGGGAGCGGCTGCCTGTGATCGAGGCGCGTTGCGCCGACTATGAATATGTTTATCTGGACGACATCCGGGAATCAGTCATGGCCGCCGGAAAAAAGGCTCTCATCGTGGCTCTGGACCACGTTCAGGACCCGCACAATCTCGGCGCAATGCTGAGAACCGCCGCTGCGGCGAAAGCCAACGGCGTCATCATAGAGAAAAAGCGCTGTTGCGACGTCACCGATTCGGTGTATGAAATATCGCGCGGCGGCGCCGATAATGTTCCGATCGTGATGGTGTCGAACCTGAGAAACGCGCTGCAGGAACTGAAGAAATGGGGCCTTTGGGTGGCCGGAGCGGACGAACGGGCGGAAAAAGACTGCTTCAGCGAAGACCTCGCCGGCGCTCATGTTCTCGCGCTCGGCAGCGAGGGCGACGGGCTTTCAAGGCTAATACGCGAGGAATGCGATTTCCTCGTGCGCGTTCCCACAGCAGAAGCGTTTCCTTCGCTGAACGTTTCCGTGGCGGCCGGCGTTTTGATCTTCGAGGCGCTGCGGCAAAAGAAAAATTATGAAACCGGCAGAAAGCCCGAACGGAAGGCGCGATAGCGGCGGGCTTTAAAATGAAATGCGCGCGCCTTTCCGCGTTATCGCTAAATAGCAAGCACAAATGAAAGTATTAATGATAAATCCATTCAGCGGTTCAGAAGCGACGGCGGGGCGCTACCGCCGTTTTCTTGCCCCTATGCCGCCGATCAGCCTCGCATACGTCGCGGCGGCTCTCGACCGGGCGGGCATCGCGGTTTCGATCTATGATGACTACACTTGCGGCGGAAAGCTTAAACCGCTTCTGGAACACATTAAAAGTTCGGATCCGGACATAATCGGCCTTTCATGCGTTACGCCCACCGCGGCGCGGACTTACGAGATCGCCGCGGATTTGCGGCGCGCATTCCCTAACATCAGAATCGTGATGGGAAATCTGCATCCGAGCATTTTCAGCAAAGATATTATCGCCGCCGGCCTCGCCGACGCGATTGTGATCGGTGAAGGCGAAGAGACGTTCGTCGATCTCGTGCGCGCTTACGAGTCCGGCGGAGGCCTCGAAAACGTCAAAGGAATCGCATACAGGGACGGAAGCGATATTTGCGCAACGGAACCCCGGCCTTTTATCGAGGATCTCGATTCGCTGCCGTTTCCCGCGTGGCGGTTTTTCCCTATAGAAAGATATCGCCTGTTCAACTTCGCGCGCGTCAGAGAGCCGGGGACGCTCGTGCTCGGCTCGCGGGGCTGCCCTTACGGCTGCAATTTCTGCTCGCTGAAGATTATGGGCAAAAAGCGCCGCCGGCGTTCCGCCGGCAACATCGCCGATGAGTTCGAATTCATGCATCAAGAATTCGGTTACGTTCAGATGTCGTTCATCGATCCTATCTTTCCGTTCAGCGAGGATGAGGCCCTTTCGTTCAGCGGCGAACTGATGCGGCGGGGGCTCCAGAAGAAAGTCACGTGGATAACCGAGACGCGAGTCGACCTGATGAATGAGAAAATGATATCAGCTATGAAGGAGTCCGGACTTTCGAGGATTATGTATGGATTCGAGACCGGAAGTTCGGAGGGACTTGATTCTATCAAAAAAACTTTTACTATGGAACAGGCGCGCAGAACGGTGGCGATAACGAAAAAAGCAGGAGTGCAGATAATCGGGTTCTTCATGATAGGAGTGCCCGGAGACAGCGTCGCTTCTATAGGAGAAACGATAAGTTATTCGAAAAGCCTCGACATCGATTTCGCGAAATACACGGTGTTTTCGCCCTTTCCCGGAACAAAGATATACGAGGACATGAAAAAGAGCGGCGAAGTGCCGGAGAACCCGAAATGGGAGCAGTTTACGAATTATCCGACGCCGGCGAAGCCGCCTGTTTTTCTGCCGTCGGGAGTGTCGAACGAGGATATAATAAGGCTGCAGAAGAAGGCGTTCGTATCATTTTATCTGCGCCCGCGCATGATTTTGAACCATCTTTTCCGCATTCGGACGCTCGGGCTGAAAGAAATTATTAACGGTATAATAACGCTTTTTTTGAGATAAGGCAAAAAAAACAACGGGAAGATTAACCGCCAAATAGAAAAGAGAGATATTTATTGACAGGTCCATATCGGACCTTTAGAATATGTGTTTGCGTTTTGTAGCGCGCCGGTGTAGCTCAGTTGGTAGAGCAGCTGATTTGTAATCAGCAGGTCGTCCGTTCAAGTCGGATCGCCGGCTCAAGGAAGATGCGGGAGGCAACAAATAACAAAACGGTGGGGTGCCCGAGTGGCTAAAGGGGACGGGCTGTAAACCCGTTGGAGCAATCCTTCGATGGTTCGAATCCATCCCCCACCAATGGATGATGGCGCCCGAGTAGATGCGCGGGAGTAGCTCAGTTGGTAGAGCGCCAGCCTTCCAAGCTGGCTGTCGCGGGTTCGAACCCCGTCTCCCGCTTCTGAGGGACTGCAAGGTCGACGTAGCTCAGACGGTTAGAGCGCATCCTTGGTAAGGATGAGGTCACCGGTTCGATTCCGGTCGTCGGCTCAGTTTGTTTAGAACGAAATAAGAAACTTGTAATACACAGGAGGCTGAAATGGCCAAGGAAAAATACGAGCGAACTAAACCGCACGTCAACGTGGGAACGATAGGGCACGTTGACCACGGCAAGACGACGCTGACGAGCGCGATCACGAGGATACTTGGAATGGCCGGGATGGCGAACTATGTGCCGTTCGACCAGATAGACAAGGCTCCGGAGGAAAAGGCGCGAGGGATAACAATCGCGACGGCGCACGTGGAGTATCAGACGAAGGAACGGCACTATGCGCACGTGGACTGCCCGGGGCACGCGGATTACATTAAGAACATGATCACGGGCGCGGCGCAGATGGACGGAGCGATCCTTGTAGTCGGAGCCGATGACGGACCGATGCCGCAGACGCGAG
>JBAYJY010000026.1:0-36037 GCA_041664945.1 bacterium
GAACTGAGGATGGCGGGCCTGGTTGAAGCGCACCAGCGGGGGCAGTGGTCGTACTATACGGTCCGGAAGGATAACTTGAAAGAGCTGCAGAACTACTTCAAGGAAAAATGAACGGGGAAAGCCCGAGGGCGGGCTTTGCGAGGGCGAAATGGCTGACGAAGGAAAAACATGCGATTGTTCAGGCGGTTGCGCAACGGCGACCGAGCGGCCGGCGGGCGGCGCGAA
Source organism: bacterium (assembly GCA_041664945.1). Lineage (GTDB taxonomy): Bacteria > UBP15 > UBA6099 > UBA6099 > UBA6099 > JBAYJY01. The sequence continues at coordinate 226 of JBAYJY010000026.1, forward strand.
CAGAGACAAGTATCTGCTTCTGCTGCTGCCGGCTCTGGCGGCGTGGTGGGCGATATATATATATTTGAACCCGTTTTCGCAATGGGTCACGTTCGGCGTTTTCGGGCTTGGCGAGAAAACAAAACTCGGTTCGGCGGTCGCATTTTTTCTGTTCGACACGCCGAAGGTTCTTATGCTGCTCACGCTTGTGGTGTTCGGCGTCGGAATCATTCGTTCGTTCTTCACGCCTGAGAAGACGCGCCGGATACTCGCCGGCAAGCGGGAGTCGGTGGGCAACGTTATGGCCGCGCTGCTCGGAATAGTGACGCCGTTCTGTTCGTGTTCGGCGGTTCCGCTTTTTATCGGATTCGTGACAGCCGGCGTTCCGCTCGGAGTGACGTTTTCTTTTCTGATCGCGGCGCCGATGGTGAACGAAATCGCGATAGTGCTGCTGTACGGTTTGTTCGGCTGGAAGATCGCCGCGTTGTATGTCGGGACCGGGTTGCTGATAGCTATGGTGGCCGGCTGGACGATCGGGCGCCTTCACATGGAGAAAGGCGTCGAGGATTGGGTGTATGAAACGCAGGCGGCGTCGGGCGAAGCGGCGGAAGAAAAGATAAGCTGGCCGGATCGGGCGCGCTATGGGCTGAACGCGGTGCGTGAGATAGTCGGTAAAGTGTGGCCGTATGTGCTGCTTGGAATCGCTGTCGGGGCGTTCATCCACGGTTACGCGCCGGAGAATTACCTCGCGTCGATCATGGGGAAGGGGGCGTGGTGGTCGGTGCCGCTTGCGGTGCTGATCGGCATTCCGATGTACTCGAATGCGGCGGGAATCATCCCGGTTGTGCAGGCGCTGCTTGAGAAGGGCGCGGCGCTCGGCACGGCTCTGGCGTTCATGATGTCTGTTATCGCGCTGTCGCTGCCCGAATTCGTAATTTTGAGGAAGGTATTAAAACCGCGTTTGATCGCGGTGTTCGCGGGAGTGGTGGGCGCCGGAATAATACTCGTGGGCTTTATATTCAACATAGTCATATAGGAGGGTCGATGAAAAAGCTTTCATTTCTGGACAGGTATCTTACTGTATGGATATTCGGGGCGATGGCGATAGGCGTCGGCGCCGGATTTTACAGCAAGGGATGGGTCGCGTTCATCACGCAGCCGCTCTTCCAGAAGGGGACGACCAATCTGCCGATTGCGATCGGACTCATTCTGATGATGTACCCGCCGCTGGCGAAGGTGCGTTATGAGGAACTCGGAAAAGTTTTCAGGAATTATAAAGTTCTCGGGCTTTCTCTCGTCCAGAACTGGATTATTGGCCCGGTGTTGATGTTCGCGCTCGCGATCATTTTCATGCGGCAGGATCAGTATTACATGGTCGGCCTGATAATGATCGGGCTTGCGCGCTGCATCGCGATGGTGATTGTGTGGAACGATCTCGCTAAGGGCGACTCGGAGTACTGCGCGGGGCTCGTCGCGTTCAACTCGATATTTCAGGTTTTGTTTTTCTCGGTGTACGCCTACATATTCATAACCGTGCTGCCCGGTTGGTTCGGTCTCAAGGGCACGGTCGTGCAAATTTCCATCGCGCAGATCGCGAAAAGCGTTTTCATCTATCTCGGCATTCCTTTCATCGCCGGGTTCATCACGCGGTTCACTCTGATAAAGATCAAGAGCAAGGAATGGTATCACGGCGTGTTTGTGCCTAAGATCAGCCCGATAACTCTCGTCGCGCTGCTGTTCACGATCGTCGTTATGTTCTCGCTGAAGGGCGAGACGATTGTAAAGATACCGCTCGATGTGTTGCGGATAGCTGTCCCGCTGCTGATATATTTTGTCGTGATGTTCCTCGTGACGTTCTTCATGAGCAAAAAAGTCGGGGCGACGTACGAACAGGCGGCGACTCTGTCGTTCACGGGCGCCAGCAACAATTTCGAGCTTGCGATTGCGGTTGCGGTTGCGGTATTCGGGATAACGTCGAAGGTGGCGTTCGCGGCTGTTATCGGACCGCTTGTCGAGGTGCCGGTGATGATCGGCCTTGTGAACGTCGCGCTGTATTTCAGGAAAAAGTATTACAAAATCGAGAATGGAGCCGCGGCATAGGCGGATAAATGAAGAAGAGCGTGGATAAAATCATCGGCAGGGTGACGCGGCAGCGCGGCGCGAATGGAGAGCGGAAGGTTCTTCAGAAGATCAACATTCATCTGACCGGCGAACAGGCGAAAAAGTGGAACCCGGCGCGCGGAACGGAGTTCGTGGCGGTGGAAACGCAGGACGGCATTTTTCTGCGGCCGGCGAACCCGCCGCTCACTAAGATCTATCTCGAACCGACGTTGAACTGCAATCTGCGCTGCCGCACATGCATGAGGAATTCGTGGGATGAGCCCTCGGGCGACATGCCGATGGAAACCTACAGCCGGCTGTTGCGCGGGCTCAAAAATGTGCAGACCTTCCAGACGCTCGCTTTTTGGGGATTCGGTGAGCCGCTCATGCACCCTCAGATTGTTGAAATGATCCGGATGGCGAGAAAGCAGGGGATAAAAACAGAACTGATCTCGAACGGGATGTTGCTGAACCGCGAGCTCGCCGGCGAACTTGTCGAAGCAGGGCTGGACACGATTGTTTTTTCGATCGACGGAACAACGCCGGAAAGTTACTCGGGAGTAAGGGAAGGATCGTCATTAAGCGCCGTGCTCGAAAACGTTAAAGGCCTGCGCGACGCGCGGATTATGAAATTCAGGCGCAACCCGGAGATCGGCATCGAATATGTGTTGATGAAAAGCAATCTGCCCGATCTGGCTAATATCATCCCGTTGGCGCGCGAGATGGAAGCCGGATTCATCATACTGACGAATCTGCTGCCGTATGTGGAATCAATGAAGGATGAAATATTGTACTGGCTGGCGGCGTCCGGAATATTTCCCGCGGCGCGCTCTAAATGGCATCCGGAGATAATTCTGCCGCGTTTCGACACGCGCCCGGAAAACATGAAATATTTAAAGGAACTCATTGAGCACAGCGCGGCGTCGGGATATCAGCCGGACCGCAATTCCCGCGCTGAAGGAAGCTGCCCGTTCGTTCGCAAAGGATCCGCGGCTGTCTCGTGGGACGGGAAGGTAAGCCCGTGCGTCGCCCTCATGCATTCGTACACCTGCTACGTTCTCGGCCGCGAGAAGAAAATGCTGCGGCATACTGTAGGCGACGTATCGGCCGAGAGTATGACAGAGATTTGGAACCGCGAGGAATACAGCAGGTTTCGTGAGCGGGTGATGGAGTTTGATTTTTCGCCGTGTGTCGGATGCGGAGGCTGTGACATGTCGGAAACCAACGGCGAAGACTGCATAGGAAGCCCGTTTCCGACTTGCGGCGACTGCCTGTGGGCGAAAGGCGTAATTGTTTGTCCGTGATTTTTGGAATCTAATAATATCGAAAAGGAGAAAAGAAAATGAAAATACAGATACTTGGAACAGGTTGCGCGAAGTGCAAGAAGCTTGCTGAAAATGCTGAGGCGGCGGCGAAGGAGTTGGGAGTCGCATTTGAGATCGAAAAAGTGACCGACATAAAAGAAATCATGAAGGCGGGCGTGATGACGACGCCGGCGCTGGCGGTCGACGGGAAAGTGAAATCAGCCGGCAAGCTGCTTTCCGTGGCAGAGATCAAAGCAGTCATGAAATGAAAGCGACGAACAATCTGGCGTGAATATATTCTGTTCACGAATTTGAAAGGAGAAATATGAAAAAGCGAAATAAATATTTTATGTATGCAATAGCGGCGGTAATTTGCTGTGGCTTTTTAATGATCGCCAATATGAATTGCAGAGCGGCGGAAAGCGCGCCTCCGAAAAAAGCGCCGGCAACGGCGAAGGCAAAGACGGTGAAAAAGAAACCGGCAAAAGCCTCGCCAAAAGTCGTTGAAGTTAAGAAAGACAGGAAAGTGGTCGCGTATTATTTCCACGGCGCTGCGCGATGCGTTTCCTGCAAGACTCTTGAGGCGATCACGGCGGAAGCCATCAATAAAGGCTTCGAAAAAGAGCTGAAGGACGGAACTCTCGAATGGAAAGTGGTGAACGTCGAGGAAAAGGGCAACGAGCATTTCATACAGGATTATAAGCTGTACACGAAATCAGTTGTTCTGTCCGACATGAGAGACGGCAAAGAGAAAACATGGAAGAATCTCGATAAGGTTTGGGAGTTGCTGCGAGACAAAGATGCTTTTCAAAAATACATAACGGAAGAAACGCGCGCATTTATGGCGGTGAAATGATGGAAAAGTTTCATATAGCCGCGGCGACCGCGCTATGGCTCGGCATACTAACGTCGATCAGCCCCTGTCCGCTCGCTTCGAATATAACCGCCGTATCGTTTGTGAGCAGAAGAGTCGGAAGCCCGAAGCTGGTGTTTTTCGCGGGCTTTTTGTATACGGCCGGCCGCATGGCGGCGTACATTGCGGTTGGCTTTCTGATAGTCGGGGCCGCATTTTCCGTTCCGGGCGTTGCGAACTTTCTACAGAAGTATATGAACGCCGCGCTCGGACCTATCCTGATCGTCGCCGGCGTTATTCTTTTCGAAATACTTCCGCTTAAAACATTCGGGTTCAGTCCCGGAGAAAAGTTCAGCAGCCGAATGGAAAAGTCGGGCGTATGGGGCGCGGCGCTGTTGGGATTTCTCTTCGCTCTTTCGTTTTGCCCAATATCCGCGGGCCTGTATTTCGGCAGCCTTATTCCACTGTCTGTAAAATTCCATTCGAGCGTTTTATTTCCGGCGCTCTATGGAATCGGAACGTCGATTCCCGTTCTCATTTTTGCGGCGGTAATCGCATGGAGCACGGGCGCGATCGGAAAATATTTCGATTGGCTGACGCGCATCGAGAAAATATTGCGACGTGTCACCGCCGCTGTGTTTCTAACTGTCGGCGTATACTTCGTTTTAATTTACAATTTCAAAATAGCGTTTTAACCTTAATAGTTGGCTTTCCTACAATTCGGGTTTTACACAATCCGGATTATATTTTCAATTAACACAAACCATGCAAATATAAGTATAATAGGCGCAGCAGTATGAGATCAGACGGTATGAGAGGTTCCCGTTATGGCTCTGTCTGAATTTTTCCTTAAGAAGCGCATATTCACTTTTATTTTGATGGGGCTGCTCATTTACATGGGCGTCAATGCCCTTTTGAGCTTGCAGATCGAAACGCTGCCCGAGGTGAGCGCGCCTGTGATATTTGTCGCAGCGCCGCTGCCGGGCGGAGCGCCGGAAGAAATCGAAACGCTCATCACAAATCCGATTGAAAAGAAAATAATGGAGATTGACGACGTCGAACGCGTAATGTCGTCGTCGTGGCAGAACGTTTCGCTGACTGTCGTTTTTTTCAAGGACAGCGTGAAACCGGAGGAAAAATTCAAGGAATTCCGAGAGAAGGTCGCCGAAGTCAGAGCGCAGCTTCCGGCTGAGACGATGGACCCGATCATAGAGGAAGTCAGCTTCGAGAACCTGCCGATGATGTTTCTCGGTTTCAAGGATGTCGGCAAAAGCCAGTATGAATTGAGCCGCCGCGCGACGCGCATCAAAAGGGAACTCGAATCTCTGCAGGGCGTTAAAAAGGTTGTTATGACGGGCGCGACGGACAAGCGCGTGGAAGTGGAAGTAAACCCGGCTGAACTCCAGAAGTATGGAACCGAGCCGCTGAAAACGCTCCTCGACAAACTCGGACAGATCAACACGAACATGCCCGGCGGCAAACTGTCGCTGTTCGGCACAGAGTATACTGTGCGCACGATCGGAAAATTTACCGCAGTCGACGACCTTAAAAATCTCGTTGTCGGCGTAAAAGACAATCAGGCGATATCGCTGTCGCAGATCGCGGACATTATGGAGAACTATCCCGATCCCGACACCATCGTCCACGTGGACGGCAAGCGCGGCGTCACTCTCGCGATCATGAAGAAAAAGGGCTACGGCACTATCAAGGTCGCCGACCGGATAAAGGAAACGCTCACTAAATATAAAGACGTCGTGATCATGTCGGATTCCTCGCAGACCGTGCGCAGCCAGATGAGCGATCTGCGCAACCACGCGCTCTACGGCGTCGTTCTCGTGATGCTCGTTCTGTTTGTTTTCCTCGGGTTCCGTGTCGCGGCGATCGTCAGCTTCGCGCTTCCGATGACTATTCTGATGACATTCTCAGCGATGCTTTTCAAAGGCATGACGCTCGACATGGTGTCGCTGTTCTCGCTGCTGCTCGCGCTCGGGATGATGGTGGACAATTCAATCGTCGTCTGCGAGAACATCTTTCGCCACATGGGGCTCGGAAAAACTTCTATGCAGGCCGCGCTGGACGCCACGAAAGAGGTGGGCTGGCCGATCCTCTCATCGACAGGCGCGGTGGTGGCAGCCTTTCTGCCCATGGCGTTCTTCCTCGGCGGTCCTATAGGCGAATTTACGAAACCTATCCCTATTGTCGTCACATTCGCGCTCATCGCGTCGCTCGTTGTCGCGAACTGTTTCAATCCGATTCTCTGCAACACGTTCATTAAAAGCGTGACTCAGGAAGAAGAGAAGAAACCCGGCGGGTTCGCGAAGTTCGGCATCAGCATGAAAAACGGATACGGGCGCGTTGTCTCCTGGTGCCTCGACAACTCCGGCTTTGTGATGGCGGCGGCCGGCGCGCTGCTCGCCGCTTGCGTGTTGCTGATAGTCTTCAAGGTCGTCGGCCTTCAGTTGTTCCCGCAGCTCGACACCGCGAAATTCTACATAGACGTGAAAACGCCCGCAGGCAGCACGATGCAATATACGACGGAAGCGGTCAAAAAGATCGAAGACATGTTCGACAAGTCGAAGTACGTAAAAAATTACATCACCGACATCGGCTCGTCCGGCACGCGCGTGGAAATCGACGACAATATCTACTTCGGCTCGAACATCGCGCGACTGATTGTGGATCTCAGGCCGATGGATGAGATCAAAACATCGCATAAGAAGGTGATCGAGGATTTCCGTTATAGAGTCAACAACATGTTCGACGACGAAACGACGGTCGTCTTCGCCGAGAAAATGCTCGGACCGCCGATCGGCGCTCCGATAAACATTCAGGTTTCCGGCCCGGATTACGACGAGCTTAAAAAAGTGTCGGACGAAATCAAAACCATGCTCGAAAAAGAAAAGGGCGTGATCGACCTTAAGGACAACTATCCCGGCAAGGTTCCGCAGATCGTTCTGCGGGCGAACCAGAAGGTTCTCGGCAAGGCCGGGTTGACAACGCGCGACGTAGGCGGCTTCATTTTCCTCGGACTGACCGGCTATAAGATCGGCGAGATAATGCTCGGCGAGGAAAAGAAGGACATCTTCCTTAGGATCAGGCAGTCGGGCGACGCGGCGAATCTTGCCGGCCAGTCGTTCACCATGCCGAACGGCGAGACGATGATGATGTCGGACATTCTTCCCAATGAGATGGGCGAAGGGCTCGGCGGCGTGGAACACGAAAACGGCAAACGCACGGTGACGATCAGCGCCAATGTCTCGAAGGAACTCGAACCGAAACGCGTCGTGGATAAACTTAAAATCAGCGTTCCGAAAATGATGGAAGCTCTGAAGAAGAAAGACCCGGCGGCGGAGCGCGTCAGCGTAGTATTCGCAGGCGAGACGATGCTTCTCAACAAGGCGCTCGGAGACCTGACGAAGGCTCTCTTTGTTTCGCTCGCGCTGATCTATCTGATACTTCTCCTGGAGTTCCGCTCGACGCTAAAGCCGCTCATTATTCTTATCTGTGTGCCATACGCGCTCGTAGGGGTGATCATCGGGCTGCTCATTCACGGCTACGCGTTCAGCATTCTCGCGGGAATCGGACTGCTGTGTCTCATCGGAATCGTAGTTAACAACGGAATCATTTACATCGATTATGCGAACCTGTTGCAGGAGCGTGGAATGTCGATTCGCGCCGCATGCATAGAGGCATGCATGACGCGCGTGAGGCCGATCATTTTAACGAAGCTGACCGTCATACTCGGCATCCTGCCGCTCGCCATGGCGTCGGCCTCCAAGACACAGTTCTGGAAGCCGCTCTGCCTTGCGATCATCTGGGGCCTGATCATCGCGACAACATTAACGCTGATAATCATACCCGTGTCGTATTACGTGACAGAAGGCTGGCGCGAACGTTATTACAGCAAACGGACGCATCTCGCCCCCGGCTGCGCGCCGCGGGAATCATAGAATATTAACCACGGAGATTTGGAAACACGGAAAGTCTTTCGTAGGGGCACAGCATGCTGTGCCCGGAAGCCGGGGCAGATTTCAAATCTGCCCCTACAGCGCTATTTTTCAACAGGAATCAGGCGAGTTCCGAAAAATTATTCCCGGTGGTTTCGGATGTCAGTTCCGGATTTTGGGCGGCCTCATCGTCGATGGGGGCTTCTTCAGACGCGGGTTCTTCGGCGTCAATCTCGACCGGTTTGAGAATGCGCAGCGAGTCCGGTTCCGCGCGCAGGGTGAATGTGATCCCGTTCAGGTGGTCGATCTCGTGCTGGAATATGCGGGCGAGAAATCCTTCCGCTGTGAATTTCAGCTTGTTCATGTCGATATCCTGCGCGCAGACGGTGACTTCCACCGAGCGCGGCACATTGCCGTAAAGCATCGGAAAGCTGAGGCAGCCTTCGTCGGAAAACTCTTCTTCGTCGGAAAATTTCGAAATGCGCGGGTTGAGGTAGACGCGCACGTCGTCCATCGCGTGCATGACGGCGATCATGCGGCAGGTCTGCGCCACCTGATTCGCGGCGAGTCCGACCCCGTTCGATCCGAGCATGGTCTCGACCATATCCGAAGCGAGCGTCCGGATTTCGTCCGACACTTTCTTTATGCGCTTGGCCGATTTCTTCAGCGCCGGATGGCCGTCTTTGACTACTTCCAACATCGCCATTATCAAAACGCTCCTCTGCAATTTTCATAATTATTATATACAAAACCGTTTTTTTTGCGACTCAACGGCCAAAAACGGGCGCGACTATCCCAACGCGGTTGTTTTGATTTCAGGCGGCGAGCGAAAACCGACTTACAGCCCCGCGTCGATTTCCCATGTGTTGGTTTTCGTTACGTCGGTGATTTTGTCCGACACCAGAATGTTTTTCAGGATTTTTACATCCGGAATGCGCACGAACAGAACGTCGGCGGAAAAACGCACGTCGAGCGCGCCCGCGAAAGTGCCGTCATTCGAGAGATAACCGGCGCAGTCGGCGGAAACCCTGCCGGACGCCGGATCGTATTTCACAGCGCCGAGGTTAAGGTTGATCTCGCGGATAAAGCGCGCTTTAGTCGTGTGGATATCGTATTCGAACCCCTGAATCGCCGGAAAAACCTGAGCGGCGCCGCCTGTGCCGAACGATGAGCTGGCGAGCCTTACTCTCTCAGGCGCTGTTTCGCGGTTTAGCATCATGTAATGCGCGTCGGCCCGCGCGAACGAACCTGCGTCGCCGCCGATCAGCGTGTAGAAAACTTCGGACTCGACATTGTAGATGTACCCGGGCGAAGGTCTGAAAGCCACCGCGCCGCCTTTCAGTTCGATAAGAATGTCGAATTCGAGAATGTCGCCGTTCCTGCTCACCGGGATAAGCTTGACGGTCACGCCTTTTATGTTCAGCCCGTCCGGAATTTCCTTTTTTGTGTCGAACCTGAACCCGCGCAGGACGGGCATAACGGTCGGGTAACCGGCCATGTTCAGATCGGCGAGGTTTAGTTTCATGGCGATTTTCGACCGGCCGTCCTTGAGCTTGAGCGCAGCTGAGCCGTGTGAGAAGCGCGCTTGTTTTGATGAGACGGGCAGGGCGTCAATCTTGTATGAGGCCCCGTCAATGCGCGACCAGTCGCCGCCTTCAAACGCCGTTGAAACAACGCCGGACACTTTACTTTTTCCGGAAACAATCCCGTTGATGGACGCCTCGAACAGGCTCATCCTGTGCGGATTTTCGCGGTAGACGAAATTGAATCCGTTCAGCAACAGGGTTGAAGGCTCTGCGGCCGCGGATTGCTGAATGATTTTCCGTTTGATCTGCGCGACCGGCTTTTTTTTCTGCGTTATCTTTATATAGGCGTGCTTCATGTCGGTGGTGAACAGTTTTGCCACGTGGAGTTCGCCGACATAATCTTTCAACGCTTCGTTGACGCGCCCGATCACGCCGGGCATGCGCTGGTCGTAATAAAGCGGTTTTTTGCCAGCGGAATCGGCGATTGTAAGCGCGATGAGAATGATCGCAATATTTACGAGATTGACTATGAGAAAACACTTTAAGAATCGTTTTAGCTTCTTTTTCATTGCGCCGCCTCCGTTATTTCCACCTGAATCTGAAATCGCAGATTTTGCCGCCGGTCGAAAGCTTTTCCGGCCGTTCGAGAATTATGCCGTCCTGATGAGCCGCAAAAAACTCGCCGTCTCCCTCGCAGAAAACAGGCGCCATGTCCGCCTCGCCTATCGCGGCGAGGAGTTCGACAAACCGGCATCTCGTGATTCGAAGATCGAGCGATTCGTCGCCGTTGAGCGAGAGTTCGGCTTCCGAATTGAAGAATTTATCTTTTATGCCGGTCAGAAAAGAATCGCGTTTTTCCGGTGGCATTGAAATCAACTCGTGTTTATTCAGCGCGGGTATGCTTCTCTTCAGAAATTCGACAGAGGCGTATTTAACGACTTCGCCGACGAGCGCCCGCGCTTTCTCGGCCGAAACGGCGCATCGAAGGCGGCGCTCTAAAATCACCGCTCCGCCGATCTGCCGCCGAGACAGAGCGTCGTTCCGATCCGGGGCGGGCCCCAGCTTCCGCCACGGTTCGCCCTTTGCCTGATCGGCCGCCACTCCGCCAAATACCTTCAGCGCCGCCGTCAGCCCGATTTCACGGACAAGCAACCTGACCGCGTAAAGCGCGCCCAACTGTTCCGCTACGATCATCGTCAGAGGAATCATGTCGCTCCACTTTGCTCTTTCATCGCCATGAGTCATTTTACCTTAATTAACAGAAAGAAAATAATACTTTTTTCAAAATAACAGGAAACGGCTGCCTGAAAAAATAAATAATTCCGGGCGGCGCCGTTTTGCGGAACACGAAGATGCGCGCCGCCGGATAGTTTAAGAAAGTTCGCCGCTGCCCGTGCGCGGCATTTGTGGTTTTCCCTGTTTTGTGGTATTTTAAAACTCTATCGTTTTACACTGCCAAAATTAGGGCAAGGATTAAGGAGACTGACAAATGAAACCAACTCAAATATTTAACGTTTCGCCGTCGCTGCCGGAACGACTGCAGCCGCTGATGGATCTCGCGTACAACGTGCGCTGGGCGTGGGACCACGACACGGTCGATCTGTTCCGGCGCCTGGACCGCGATCTGTGGGAGAGCAGCCTGAGCAACCCGGTGCGTTTTCTCGGGCAGATCAAGCAGGACCGCCTGAGCGCGGCGGTGGAGGACGAATCGATCATCGCTCACCTGGACCGCGTTTACGAGAGCCTCGTCGACTATCTCGGCGAGCCGAAGACGTGGTACAACACGGAACAGAAGCCCCGCTATCCGATAGAGGCGGCTTACTTCTCGATGGAGTTCGGGCTGACCGAAGCCCTGCCGATCTATTCGGGCGGCCTCGGCATCCTTGCGGGCGACCACCTGAAAGCGGCGAGCGATCTCGGACTGCCTCTGACCGGCGTGGGGATGCTCTATCAGGAAGGCTATTTCAACCAGTATCTGAACTCGGACGGCTGGCAGCAGGAAAAATATCCGGACAACGATTTCTTCACCATGCCGGTCAAGCCGCTGCCGGGGCCGGACGGCAAGCCGTTGCGGATCAGCGTCGATATGCCTGACGGGCCGCTCGTCGCGCAGCTTTGGAGCGTGCAGGTGGGCCGCGTCACTCTGATTCTTCTGGACACGAATCTGCCGGACGTCAACCGCTCGCAGGACTGCGAGATATCGCGCGCCCTCTACAGCGGTGATTCGGAGATGCGCATAAAACAGGAGATATTGCTGGGCATCGGCGGCATCCGCGCGCTTGTGGCGGCCGGGATCGAGCCGAATGTGTTCCACATGAATGAGGGCCACGCGGCGTTCCTGTCGCTCGAACGCATCAAGCGCTACATGGACGCGAAAAAACTCGATTTCTGGGAGGCCCGCTCGGTTGTCCGCGCGAGCAACGTGTTCACAACTCACACGCCGGTGCCGGCCGGAAACGACGTGTTCAAAAAAGATATGGTGCTCAGTTATCTCGGCAACTACGTCAAGAGGCTCGGGATCACCGAGGACGCTTTCATAGGTCTCGGCCGTCAGGACCAGAACGACGCAAGCGAGGATTTCTGCATGACGGTGCTCGCGATCAAGAACGCGTCGTTCATTAACGGAGTCAGCGCGCTGCACGGCGAGGTTTCGCGCGGCATGTGGCGGAAGGTATGGCCCCTCGTGCCGCTGGGAGAGGTTCCGATCACGAGCGTCACGAACGGAATTCATACGCAGTCGTGGGTGTCGAAGGAAATGACGGATTTGCTGAACCGCTATCTCGGCCCGCGGTGGATGAAGGACCCCTCGGACAAGGCGTTGTGGGACCGCGTGGACCTGATACCGTCGGAAGAACTTTGGAGAACGCACGAGAGGCGGCGCGAGCGCCTTGTGGCATTCGCGCGGCGGCGGTTGTCGGACCAGTTGCGCTCGCGCGGCGAGCTGGCATCGAAAGTCCAGCACGCGGGCGAGGTTCTGAACCCGGAGGCGCTCACGATCGGATTCGCGCGGCGTTTCGCGACGTACAAGCGCGGCAACTTGCTGTTCCGCAATCTGGACCGCTTGATCAAACTGTTGTCGGACCGCGACCGCCCGATCCAGATCATTTTCGCAGGAAAGGCGCACCCGCGCGACACGCAGGGCAAGGAAGTCATCCGCTCCATCATCCAGAAGATCAAAGACGAACGGTATCCGTCGATCCGCGACCATATCGTTTTCATAGAGAACTACGACATTTACATAGCGCGCTACATGGCGCAGGGCGTCGACGTGTGGCTGAACACGCCACGGCGGCCTCTCGAAGCCAGCGGCACAAGCGGCATGAAGGTCTGCCCGAACGGCGCGATCAACATCAGCATCCTCGACGGCTGGTGGTGCGAGGGCTATCAACCCGACAACGGCTGGGCCATCGGCCACGGCGAGGTTTACGAAGACGAGAACTATCAGGACGAGATCGAGGCGAATTCGCTCTATGACATCATCGAGAAGGAAGTCATTCCGCTGTTCTACGACCGCGGAAACGACGGACTGCCCCGCAGATGGATCGAGAGAATGAAAAACTCGATGAAGTCCAACTGCCCGGTTTTCAATACGAGCCGCATGGTTCAGGAGTACACGATGCGCGCGTACGAGGCGAGCGCGAAACGGCACGACAAGCTCACGGACAACGATTGCTACGAAACCCGCGAGTTCACAAAATGGAAAAACAACCTTCGCGCGAGCTGGAGTCAGGTTAAGTTCACGAAGATCGACTGCATCTGCTCCGACGATTTCAAAGTCGGCGACGAGATAGCGGTCACGGCGCACGTCAATCTCGCCGGACTGACTCAGGCGGATGTGCTGGTGCAGAGCGTGCACGGGCCTCTCAACTCGGACGGCGTCATCGAGTCGCCCGTCCTGACGGCCTTATCGCCGGACGGCAAAACAAAATCCGGCGATTATATCTTCAAGGGCAGCATCTCCTGCGTCACGAGCGGCAGGTACGGACACACCGTCCGCATAATGCCGATCAACCAGAACCTGCAGGACCCGTTCAAAATGGGGCTCATCATCTGGGGTGCCTGACCGCAGTCAGTATTAGTCGCTGAACGAAACTCGGGGCGCGGCTTGCCGCGCCCCTTTAATATGTTTGCTATATTCCGGCTGGGCGCCGGGCATTAGGAGAAAGGGCGGATTTGAAATCCGTCCCTGCGTCGGTCGAGTGAAGAAAATAGCAAAAACGATATTCAGCGTAATATTATGGGGCGTTTGTATTCTTCTGGCCCCGTTTTCCTTAATGGCGTTTTTTTTCACTCCTGTTAGCGCATTTAGCGGAATCGCGGTTTTTGTTGCGTTGTTTTTTTTCATTCCTCTGATAACCATGAAGAAAATCAAGCCGTCTTTTCGATTCTCGGTTTTTGCCGCCGAGATCATTTTGATTGTAATGGTTCTTTCTTATTACACATCAGACCGGCGGCCTGAAGAATGCAATTTTGATCTGCATGAAAATGTCGTTTCAATTCTTACATATAAACAATGCGAACGGCAGTATAAAGACACGCCGCAGGAGAAATTGTGCCTGAGCGTCGTTGATAATCCATACGACCTTGCATTGTATCGCGGGCAACTTCTCGTCGTAAGCGGCCGCGACTATTCGACGCTCGGCAGGCTGCAGCCGGACAAACCCGGCATATTCACGGCGGCGCCGCTCGGGTTCGGCAACTTGCAGGAGATCGTTATAGATGAGAAAAACAGTCGCGCTGTCTTTTCGATGTGGAAAGATCGAAAGATATTGATATATGACCTCGAAAAATCGGCGCCTGTGATGTATTTTCCGACCCGGGTCAGCAAACTCATAGGCGCTGAAAAATACTATGACAAAGTTTTTGTTGTGTCCGAACTGCCATGGCTTTATGCGGTTGACCTTAGCGGCAATACCGTTAAGGAACATGACTTAGGATACAGGTTCCACACTCTCAACGGAATGAAAATCGACGTCAAGCGAAAAGCGATATACCTGACGGATTGGGTCTGGGGCAAAGTTTATAAAATCAACATTCCAACTATGAAGACAGTCAGGGTCGCATCGCCGGGCATGGTTTCGACCGGAATCGCGCTCGACACAAAAAAATGCGAAGTTTATGTCGCGCGGATGCTGGCGGCAAAAATTGACGTTTTCAACTGCGACACACTGGCGTTAAAGCGGTCCATACCCGCAGGTTTCGGAGTGAACGAGGTAGCTCTTTCGGGTGATGGGAAAAAAATATATGCCATGAGATATTTTGCGGGTAAATTTCGAATCATCGACAGAGCCACCGGAAATAAACTGGAGGAGTATCATATCGGCGGCCAGACGAGGGCTCTGTTATATTCAGAGAGCGATAATAGGATTTTCACAGGCACAAAATGCGGAATTTATGAAATAAAACTGAAACCGTTCAATAAGAAACGTTAGTTGTTACAGGCTTCAACCATATTAATAAAGTGTTCTTGATTATTTGAAGATGGCGGGCTTCAGCCCGAAAGAGCGTCTTTTGTGCGCGCGGGCTGCGGCTGGCTGACAAAAGGTTTTTTACTCACCAATCATTTCGTCTAAATTAGTCTAATTGTGAATTACTTCGAGCGGGAATAGCGGTTTCGTATTAAAATATCATCGGTTGTCGTAATCGTACGGAAAAGGACAAAAAGATGCGCATACGGTTTGTTGTCTGCATAGCAGTATTATCAGGTCTGATTTTTTCAAGAAGCGCTTCAGCATTCGCCGCTGGCGAGGGAATCACTTTCGACAGCGAGGCGAAATATCTCGTAATCCACGACGCCTCGGGCAATATTAGCCTGCGCGTTAATGTGGACGACCGATGCATTATCGACAGCGTTAAGATCAACGGCATCGAAACCGTTCGAGCAGAGTACGGAGTGCGCACAGGCGTCAAAGTCAGAAATAAATGGTATTCGACGCGAAACACAAAAGCGCCGGCGCAGGTCAGCGTGGCCGGAAACACCGCCGTTATTAGCGGAATACGCTTCGGGTCCGATAAGATGCGCGTCGAGGAAACATGGACGTTCACCGCCAATGAAAATTCGATTGACTGGCGGATTGAACGCACATATCTCAACGGCGGCGTTTTAGACGACACATACTTCGCGGGCTGGGATTTTTCATCAATGGACACTTGGACCGGCGCGCTGCTGGACACGGGCGGAGTCGCATGGAGCCGTTTTCTGGAACGCCCGAGGATGACGCTTGGCAACCATGCCCGTGAGGTGACTTTCTGGAACCGCCAAAACGACGCGGCCCTGCGCATTACGCCGACAGTAGCCGATAGGCAACAGACTGCGGCGGCTTTTACCCATCAGCCCGGCGGCGCCTTCACTTTCATCCAGAGCGTTAGCGATGCGCCATTCGAGACTAAATACGATCTGAGCCGTTTCCTTGCGGACAAGCAGGATGTATGGAAACCCTTCAGCGTCGCGCCGGGAACGGTAAGCATCCAGTACAGGTTGCAGGCGTTGAAATACAGCGAAGCTTACGATCTCGGCGAGCTGAAAGGCATCGACGAAAGCGCCGTGCGCGAAGTGTTCAACACTATTTTGCGCTATGGCGTGTTGGATAAATATCTAACGGGCGGCAACGGATGGCGCTCGGGCTATGTCTGTCTGCAGGAACAATGGTACTCCGGCATCGCCGCCGCGCTCGGCAACTCCGACTACACGCGCAATCTGTCGGACACATACGACTATTACAGGCAAAATGCGGTGAAAGACGACGGGCGCGTGCCGGCCAGATTCAAATACGATAAAAACGATTCCGATCCGGCCACTTACACTGACAAAGGTTTTTACGAACCCGTTTGGGGCATTGAAATGGATTCGCAACCGGACTACGTGATCGTGGTGTCGGAACAGTTCCATAATACCGCCGACATCGATTGGCTTAAGGGACAGAAGAAGACCTGCGAAAAGGCGTTGGATTTCCTGCTTGCGCGCGACAGCGACAACGACGGCCTGCTGGAAATGATGACAGATTATCACAGCGAGGGAAAAAGCAGCGACTGGATCGACGTGATGTGGGCGTCCCACGAAAACGCGTTCGTCAATGCGGAGATGTACTATGCGATGACTTTATGGTCGGAACTGGAAAAGGTTCTCGGCGATGAAGCCATGGCGAAAAAATATGCGGGCGCCGCGGCAAAGCTGAAAGCGAGGTTCAATCGTGATGTGGCGTCCGGCGGATTCTGGAACCCCGAAAAACAGTGGTATGTCTATTGGCGCGACAAAGACGATTCCATTCACGGCGACAACCTCGTGATTCCGGTTAACTTCATGACGTTGGCCTATGGCGTCTGCGACGACGCGAAACGAAAAGAAGCGATTCTGTCGCAGATAGAGGAGGCAACCGCGAAAGAGAATCTGTTCACGTGGCCGCTGAATATCTATCCCTATGCGAGCGTCGACGAAGGCGCCGCCAAAATTAATTTCCCGTTTCCGCGATACGAGAACGGCGACCTCTTTCTGTCGTGGGACGAACTGGGCGTTAGAATCTACGCAGACTACGACCCGGCCATCGCAATGAAATATGTTCGCAGCGTGTTGAATCATTACGAGCGGGACGGACTTGCGCATCAGCGGTACACGCGAATCGAACAAAAGGGAGTCGGCGACGACATTCTGTCGGGCAACGGCAACGCCATCGTCGGCCTGTACTCGTCGATCTACGGCATCAAGCCGCGTTACGACCGGCTCTATCTCAATCCGCATCTCACGCCTGAGGTAAACGGAACGAAGTTGAAGTACCGGCTGCGGGATCAGAATTACAACATATCGCTTTCAATGAACGATTACACCATAGAGGTCGAAGGCTACGCGGTGCATGACGTCGGCGCCTTCGGCGTTCAGGCGCAAAAGGAGCGGGTAAACTACTATCGGGATCTCAAGGGACGGGCCTCTTTGTCGCTTCGGCGCAAATCATCCGGCCGGCTGTCGTTGGACGCATCCGGCTGGGCCGCCGCAAAACCGAAGTGGACTGCCGTCAGCGCCGAAAAGGATAACATTGAATACACAGTGTCGGGCTTATCTTCGAAAAAACAATACTGCGTATATAACAGCAGCGCCGCCGGACCCGCAAAATTGCATGAAAGCGGCGCCGGGGGCATATTGAAATTCTCTGCGGCGCAAGCGGCTGGAACGCCGGTACATTTTGCCGTGGCTCCGGCAGACACTAATAAGCGCCTTAAAGGCAATAAAGCGGTCTGCCCCAAAAAGTAGAAAGTAGATGGTAGAGAGCATAAAGGGGAAAACGGCTGGGCATGACATGTCATGCCCATCTGGAGACGAGGAAAGAAAAGGCTAAAAGCAGTAGGCAGTATACAGTAGACAGCAAAAACAATATAAAAGACATGCCCAAATTTTGTCCGGAAAATAATATAAAATGAAGTTGCGTAATGGAGAGCAGTTGATGACAGATGGGAGAATGTGGTAAGATGGCATGAGAAAGATTAGCGGCGCCTAATGAAAGCGCTCATGAGGCGCCGTTACAACTAAGACATATCAAACCATGCGCATTGGAACGAGAGGAAGAACTGATAATGAAAAGGCATCTATCGATAGTATTAATTGTTGCGGCGTTTTTGTGCGCGAACAGCGTATATGCGTCTGACAATGAAAATGGCGCATCCGAGCCCGAAAGAGAACCGGTCGTAATAACACAGGAGGAATTCGACAGTACGTTGACCGAGGTGATAGAAAAGCTGAGAAGAGATTATTATATTGAGTTTAAATTGACTGATAAAATACTTACTTCAACAGTCCGGGGATTACTCGAAGGGCTTAATGAGCCGTATTCGAGATATTCACCCCCAAAGGAATACTGGGACAAAAAGAGTCTTTCATCATACGGCGGAGTAGGCGTGACTGTTGACTATACCGAAAAAGGCCTAATGGTATTTAGGGTTGTCGAGGATTCATCAGCCGAGAAGGCGGGGATAAAACCCGGTGATTACATTACGGAAATCGACGGGGTCAACGTGGCGGGCTTGATAAAAGAGGAACTGGATTCGCTATTCTCCGGGGAAATCGGGTCCGAGGTTCGGCTGAAGGTAAAGCAAGAAGACAGCTACCTCGAGAACGAATATAAAATCAAACGATGCCTCCTCCAGACCGACAGTGTTAGAGGGAAGACGCTCAATGAAGGTGTCGGCTACATAGAGATACTCGATTTCGGTCCCTATGCCTATGCGCAGTTTTCCAATCTGCTCGATGAAATGAGCGGGAAGAAATTAAAAGCGCTTATTATTGATTTGAGATACAATCCCGGGGGGCTTGTGAATGAGGCGAAAAAAATATCCGATATATTTATAAAAGAGGGCCTGATCCTGACGCTTGAGGCGAGAGACGTTTCAAAGAACACGAATATGTACGCAGACGGCAATACAAAAATTCCCCAAGAGCGCACCGTAGCGCTTGTGAACAAGTACACGGCAAGCGCCGCTGAACTTTTAGCGGGCGCGATACAGCATTACACGAACATCCCCATAATCGGCGAGACAACTTTCGGCAAAGCTCTTTCGCAACAAGATATGCCGATGTCCAACGGTGGAGTTCTAAGACTAACGACTGGAAGGGCGAAGATAGCCGGAACGATAGACATAAACAAGATTGGAATTGTTCCGAACGTAATTATTGTTCCGGAAAAAGGGACGGACGGCGAACTTGAAGAACTGCTCAAAATTAACGCGAAAGAGCGCGAGAAGCGAAAAGACATCGTGCTTGAAAAAGCAATCGCGTATGTCCTTGGAATGAAAGCAGAATAGCTATATGGAACCGCAGCAAATCATTCCTTTTTTTTCTATTGCTGAATCCGCTCATTTATTCGTGGGAAACAAAATTTTCACAGCATCATTGTTCACCCGGCTGCTGTTCATGAGAAGCACGAGACTGCGTTCGATATCGGAAACGCTTTTTACCTGGCCGCAATTATTATCGCCATCTTCGCCTTTTCCACAGACCGTCACCGAGGCGATTTCGTTCTTCATATCAAGGAACTGTTTGTTGATCTTCACCATTTTATCGGCTGCGGGCGTGCCTTCGGTGATAATGGTGAGCGCGTCGATTGCGCCCGCCATCATATTTGCCTCCGAAAGAGCGCGTGAACGATCGTTTGACATTCCCGTGGCTCTGAATAATTCGACATATTTCAAAATTTCCGCTAATTGTTCCAAGGATTCCAGCGATTTGCTGACAATCAGCGCGTTCCTTAAAGTGTTCTCAACTTCTCCTTTGCTGAAAGTTCCGGCGGCCTGATCGCAACCCGTTTTCTCATTCTCAGGGCTTTTGTTCAGTTCCTTCATCTGTTCAAGCCATTTCTCAGCGTACTTGATCTGCTTCTTTGCTTCAGAGCACATATCGGCATTATCCTTGGTCTCTTTCAGCAATTGCGAAACCGCATCGATGTTGGCGGCCTTATGTTTGTCGATGAGAAACATCAGCCTGTAAACCTTGTAATCCTTGTTTGCTTTATCAGATTCCTCCAGCTTGTCAATCACAGTCCCGACTTGGTCTTTGTCCTTAATAAGCATTGTCGAGATCATGTTGTAATCAGCGCTTCCCGTTTCGCCGATCTTCAGATATTTTACGGCGGCCTCCACCAGTTTATCGGTCATTTTCTTTTCCCTGTATATCTTAATTAGATATGCATAAGCGCCATTAATATCCGGGTAGATCCCGACTGCTTTTTCAAGGCTTTCGAGCGCCTTCGTTTTGTCGGGGTCTTTCCATTCCTTCTCGCCGGTAAAATATTTCGAGCCGCGGCCGAACATCATGAAGGCTTCCCGGCGTGACTTCAGAGACTCGGGATAGTTGAAGCTCTCGGCCATCTTTACGAATGATTCCTCATATTTCTTGTAAGTGTTTTCGAGCGCTTTCCCGGAAATAACGAGCATGTGATCTTCATCCTGCATCAGCATGTAAATCACTCCTTTTTCGTTCTTCCCCCCGTATTTCTTTTCGGCGCTGTAAACCAGTTTCTTCATCTTGCTTCCGTTAATCACCACTTCTTTGTTCTCCTGCTGGTAGTAATTGGAAGAATATTGCTTTAATTGGAGACTTAAAAAAACATCCATGTTGTCGTAGGTGGGTTTTTGAGGAAGCGACGAGATGTCGACGATCGCTATCTCAAGTTCGGGGTTGTCTTCGACAATGGATCCATACGGTTCTTTGAGAACCTGAACGACCGTTCCATCGAATTTCACGGGATTACTGTCGTCATCGGTGTATTCAAATTCGGAACCGTCATTTTGACGTTTCTCGTTTTCCTTGCTAATGAAGTAATTAGTCGCTATATGCCATCCTTCGTGTTGTGTGAACTCAAAGCCGTAAATGTAATTAGAGTATACGGCGCCGTCTATTTTTTCGACGCGGGAATCGAACGTCTTACTTTCTTCAGGGGAGGCCGCGCAAATGATGGTGAGCCCGAATGTTATAAGCGCGATAAATAATGTTGAAACCGCCGCAAATCTTTTAGTCATTCTGTATATTCTCCTTGGGTGTATGATAATCAGTTCGGAAATCGACAAATCTTCTCTCTCGGCTGCCGATACGAGAATATGCTCTTCGGCATCTGGAAAACTTCTCATTCGCCGCCATTTGATTTCTCTGTCATTTCCGTAAACATCTCTTGGGATATCAGCGCTGCGGCAGATCTTATTTTAGGATTCAAATACATGACCAGATTCTTCTCGATACTGGTCGAAATATCGGACTCGACCTCTGCATATTTGCGCCCTATCGGCGTATCGTAGAATTCAATAAGCTTGGATATTTCGTCGTTACTCAGATAACCGGCATATGCCGGCATAAATATATCATCTACTATCGTTTTATCCTTGAATATCTTCTCAATAACTTCGGAGATCTTCTTCGTATACTCCGGCACGAACTGGTTTTTGAAATAGTCTCGTTGGTTTTCCGGCAACAAATTGTTTTCAATCGCAACATCTATTTCTGCCTCGGCTTCATTTTTCACGGTTTCAATCATTATCTTGGCCA
The DNA here is from genome assembly GCA_041664945.1 of bacterium. Lineage (GTDB taxonomy): Bacteria > UBP15 > UBA6099 > UBA6099 > UBA6099 > JBAYJY01. The sequence continues at coordinate 21,954 of JBAYJY010000026.1, forward strand.
GTGATTTAAGCTCTTTGTCTAAATTCATGGACTCAAATAATTGTGTCAGCAACTCTTTCTTATCATCAGGGATTTTATTCGGCTGCTCGGCCGCAATTGCGGACGTTACAGAAAGACAAAGAGCAAGCGCGACGAAAAGATAACATTTCTTCATTATTACATTTCCTTTCCAATTGATATTTTCATTTTACCGCTATTTTAGTGAATTGCTAATTATCGCTTAACTATTCGACAGGACGCTTCGCAAACATGAAAATCGCTTTTTACTTTTTACTTCAACAGAATTTCAGCCGCCTAAAAATATTTCCATGATTACCATGTTAATCATACAACAAATCTTTAAAAATGTTATTATTGCAAAAAAATAATTGCTCAACAATGGATACACATGTCAACCAAAAGAATTTAGGAATTCGTTCATCTGCTAAATCCCGGAGGAATGAGATACCGGAGCGGTGAGGACAGTTGTTGACAGAGGGGAGAATGTGGTAAGATAAAATATATCATATAAATGGCGGCGCGACATTCGCCAATATTCCCAATTCCCAGCCTGACCCCGTCCTACATTTTAGCATTTCTGCTTCCTTTACAGCCTCAGAGCTTGTGATTATACTTGTTAAAAGAGGTGGTTGGGATGAAAAATAAACTGAAGATGGTTTACTGGAAGAACGAAAAATTCTGGGTCGGCAAACTGCTTGATCATCCTGAAATCATGACACAAGGTGTAACCCTTGAGGAACTTGAGGAGAATTTAAAAGACGCATATATCCTTTTGACACTCGAAGATGTTCCGGATAAGTATAAGATCAAGGAAATAGCCCTCACGGTATGAAAAGGAAAGAACTGATTAAAATAATCACGGCCTCAGGGTGTATTCTTGTAAAGCATGGTGGAAGACACGACCTGTATAAGAATCCCGGAACTGGAGCAAAACAATCCGTTCACAGGCATGCCTAAATAGACGAACAGCTTGCAAAACATATCCTCAAGGAACTCATTCAGAAAAAGTAAACGAAGAGTTTTAAAACCTGACACATTGTTTTTGAGATCAGGGCGAAAACATGGACACCCAAGCCCACAAAAAGGCTGATTAAAACGTACTCGTGCGACTCTTCTATAAAACGAGGAAAGTTAAAACCCGATAAAATCATGGCGATCTCCTTTCAATATTAAATAGACTTGGAATTTAATATATATAGATCGAGGTGGCCAAAACCGCGGAATTCGAATTCGAATTCGGGGGACATCCATGATAAGTTTTGTCAAGAGAAGCAGGAGACTTCTCGAAGTTAATGATCTGAAATATTAGTAAGGCAAATGGCAACACATCCTTTCTGAATATAGTTATATGGAACGGGCAACCTAAGCATCACATAACCCGGCGTGGAAACAGGCGACAGCTTACATTTTTCTCAGATGACGACTATATCGCATACAAGGAACTGATGTCGGAATGGTGCGCGAGATGAGGAGTGGCGATCTGGGCGTATTGCCTTATGCCGAATCATGTGCATTTAGTCGCTGTTCCCGGAAGCGCGGATGGATTAATGAAAGCGATTGGCGAAGCGCACAGACGGTACACGCGACGCAAAAATTTTCGCGAGGGATGGCGCGGTCATTTGTGGCAGGGGCGGTTCGGGTCGTTTGTGATGGACCAGAGTTATCTTGTTGCGGCGGTTCGATATGTCGAAATGAATCCGGTAAGGGCAAAGCTTGCTGAAAGGCCACAGGATTGGAAGTGGAGCAGCGCGGCGGCGCATTATAAAGGAGCGGATGACGGACTTGTGCAAGTTAAACCGTTATTAAAAATGTGTGGCGGCGACTGGAATCATTTTTAGGATCAGCGATAAGCGAAGAAATAATGTCAAATCTACGACGACACGAACGAACCGGAAGACCGCTCGGAAGCGATCGTTTTATAACTCGCCTTGAAAAGAAGCTTGAGCGTATATTGACGCCGCAAAAACCGGGACCGAAGCCGAAGAAAGGGGGTAATTAAGTATGGGTGTCCCCCGAATACGCGAATACGAATTTAAAAATGCTATAACAAAAAAATAACACAAATGATTTTTTGGGGTCTGTAAAAAACATCGAAAAATCAGCGAGTAAGTGACGGAAAAACGAGATGATGGAGAAAGGGGAGAAAAGTGAGTGTTGTTGACTGATGGTGAGATGTGGTAAAATAAATAAAAGAAAATTGGGAAATCAATTAATATAGCGGAAGATGACTCAAGACACATTGATGCAGAATGCAGGAGGCTGTCTTCATGGACAAGTACACCGAAGTAAAACATCAAAGTTTTGGAAGCAGGATTGTGGGCGCGGTGTCGGGCGTTCTGATCGGGCTTGTCGTTTTTGCGGGTTCGTTCTACCTGATCTACTGGAACGAGGGCCGAAAAGATATGTCCACCATCGCGAAAACGAGCGTTGAAGTGGACGCTATGAATCCCAGGGTCGGCCAAGCCGCCAATGGACAACTCGTCTCGGCCACGGGAAAGCTTACGTCCGGAGAAATTATCGGCGATGGGAAATTCCTCAAGCCCGGCAATTACATCGCAGTACAAAGATGCGTGGAGATGTTTGCATGGAAGGAGAGAAAGGAAGAGAAAGAAAGCAAAAACACGGGCGGCTCTTCCACAAAAACGACAACCTACACATATAATAGGGTTTGGACCCGTTCTCCCAAGAGCAGTTCCAGTTTCAAGCGCCCAGAGGGGCATTACAACCCGCCAAAAGAAATTGATGATATCGAGGTGCGAGTGCAGAATGCGAAGGTGGGAGCGTTCGGATTCGACATGCCAGCAATAAAACTCCCTTCTTTCAATAACCTCCCTCTGTCAACTGAAAATACCGTGATGAAAGGGCGCGCGGCGCTTGCAAGCTCGTCCTATATTTTCTATGGCGCGGGCTCAGACACGGCGCCTTCAATCGGAGACTTGCGGATAAGTTACAAAATTGTTGATCCGGGCCGAACTGTTACAATAATGGGGCTGATGAACAGCGACAGGATCGGCCCGTATTCCGTTGAGGAGTATGGAACGTTATTCAGGATCTTTGACGGGACGAAAGAAAACGCCGTCGGCCAGTTGCACAAGGAATTTCTGCTCAAGCTGTGGGGATTTCGGGGGCTTGGATTATTTTTGATGTGGATGGGCCTGTCTCTGATGCTCGGTCCATTGACGGTGGTGATGGACGTGTTGCCCATAGCCGGAGCGATAGGCCGCGCCGTTGTTGGATTCGTCACATTTGTCATATCGCTTGTTCTTTCGTCAATTGCGATACTCGTATCGATGGCGCTTCATAGCCTCACGGCGCTCATAGTTGTTTTCGCGGCGGGCATCGTGCTGGCGATAATAACGTTCTTAGTATTCAAGCACAAAAGCGCAAAGCTGAAGAGGACGTAAAGGGGGATTCAATTCAATTCTTGGCAATTCCAAATTCGGGGGACAACCGCAAGAGTTCACGAAGCACATCATCGAGAATTGAGATTACCGGAGCGGCGAGGACAGTTGTTGACAGAGGGGAGAATGTGATAAGATTGGGGAAGAGTAGAAATTTTATGCATGGAGACATATAAATAAGGATGGACGAATTACAAATATGGAGAATATTTCTGTTTTTTATCGATGTAATTTTATTGAGCGTCAGTATATATATGATACGCGCATCATTCAGAGACTTCAAAAAAGATGATGTTACACAAACTGAATTACGACCAGACCTGTTAAAAGATATTAATAAAACGATATTTGGAAAATACTCAGGGTGGAATATACTCGGTAATAAAGTAATTGTCGGATATACTTTTTTTCTTGGAGTTGTATTTTTGATAGGCTCAATTGTACTACTGTATCATTTAGTTGTGCTACACTAATAAAAGCATTCACCAACATGGTCAGTTGCTTGCTGCAATCTGAAAGAATAGATGCGTGAGTTTGCCGGAGCGGTGAGGACAGTTGTTGACAGAGGGGAGTATGTGGTAAGATTGGGAAACATGAAATGTCCAATATGCGGAAGCGATGGTGATTAATTAAGGATGTCCTTGAAACCCCAGACTGATAAAGATATTCAAATCGAGTTATGCTTAAGGCATGGAACTCAATATTATGAAGCGCCAGAATACCAGAAAATAGGAATAGCAAATAATATTAAAAGTGGCTTACAACCTATAAATGGTCTACGCCATCCTCCAAAAGGAGATGCTTCAGGTTGGTATATTTGGGCTGGAGGGAAGTTATCAACTGATTTAGAATTTTTTGCACCTTTACACATATCACATTTGAAAGAGTGGTGTCCTTCTGTGATTAAATATTTAGGTCTACCACCCGGATGGAGATTTCTCATCGCTGGTGAGCATGAAGATATTTGGGAGGACGCCTCTCTGTTGAACATTTAGTTGTTTATGATAAACAGCACCAATCTGGATACACACTCGATACACATATTAAACGTATGTTCACTGAGCGCATCATAGAGAGTTGAGATTACCGGAGCGGCGAGGACAGTTGTTGACAGAGGGGAGAATGTGGTAAGATTAAAAGTGTTGATGCCGGTATCAAGTATGATATGGGTAATGCCGGATAATATAAAATATTTAACCGGGAAAGCGCGCCATGAACAAACTTATCAGCCTGATACTATTGCTCGCTATAGGCGGAGCGGCATTCTTCTTTTATTACAACAGCAGAATGGCGCCACCCGTCAAGGCATACCGCGAATACAGGCGCGCCGCATGCGTGGCAGAGTCGCCCGACGCGTCGCTTGCGAAATGGTCGCTCAAAATCGTAAACCGCGGCAAGAATGGCTCAGATGTGCAATACGAAGCCGACCAGAATGCGGTGTGGATACCCGAACAGTCGGCCCTCCGGGCGGCCACGATCGTCAAAACGAAATACTCGGTTACGCTTCGACAACAGGACGGTCAATGGACTGTCGTTGCCGAAGACGTCATCGAAGAGAAATCGAACTACGCCGAAAATCGAAACGAATGGATCGACACGACACAAACCTCCAGAAGAATGCTTCAGCGCCGGTGATGGAATAATTTCAGTGGATTGATGAAAAATATCCGGCTTAAAAAAAGAGAAAAGCTGGATCAGGTCCTGCGATTTGCGGGTTTTGCCTCTTCACCCACCATCAGTCTGCATACACATCGTCCACACATTTCAACCGCAAGAGTTCACGGAGCACATCATCGAGAACTGATATTACCGGAGCGGTGAGGACAGTTGTTGACAGAGGGGTGAATGTGGTAGGATGACGCATGAGGCGATCAATTGAAACTAAACCAAACCCGCAAATCAAGACCTGACCACTTCTTACAGAGGAGTTAATCTTATGGATAATAAACTTCCCGGTCCGGGCGAAATGTCGCCTTTCGAGCGGATACGTCGTACTAATAAGGCGGATGTGGAGTTCTGGACCAGCCGCGATTTCGCCGGCGTGCTCGGCTACAGCGACTACCGCAACTTCGAGCAGGTCGTAGGCAAGGCTCGTCTTGCATGTTTCAACAGCGGCCATAGGATTGAGGATCATTTCGTTGACATCACCGAAATGATCGGGATCGGCAAAGGGGGACAGCGCGCCATCAAGACGATACTGCTCTCGCGCTATGCCTGTTACCTCATTGTCCAGAACGCCGATCCATCGAAAGAAATCGTTGCTCTCGGCCAGACTTACTTTGCCGTTCAGACACGGCGTCAGGAACTGGCGGGTCGAGCGACGGAGGAGGAGCGCCGGTTACTGTTACGGGAGGAAATGACAATGCATAACGTTCGGTTAGCAGGTACGGCAAAGGCGGCCGGCGTTATTGAACCGAGGGATTATGCCATCTTTCAGGACCACGGTTACCGTGGACTCTACGGCGGCATGGGCGCCCGTGATATTCACCGCCGCAAAGGACTGAAGAAAGGTCAGCAGATTCTCGACCACATGGGCAGCACGGAACTTGCCGCTAACCTGTTCCGGGCGACTCAGACCGAGGAAAAACTCAAACGCGACAATGTCTGCAATAAGGAGCAGGCTCATCGCACACATAGCGAAGTGGGCGCTAAAGTTCGCAAGACAATCAAGGAACTTGGCGGTACGATGCCTGAAGATCTTCCAGCAGCCGACAGTATAAAAAAACTTGAAATTAAGAAGCAAAAGGCACAAAAGCCGCTGAAACAACCGCGAAATAAATAGAACAAGAGAATTGAGATGCGAGTGAGATTACCGGAGCTGTGAGGACAGTTGTTGACAGAGGGGAGAATGTGATAAGATTGAAGATGATGCGGGGAGACAGTGTTTAAATTTATATTTCATCAACCTTATGCGTATCAAAGAATATGTCTACTTATTATGACATTTTGTTTTTTTGCTACTTATTTCATTTACTATTTATTTTTTGTCGTTTACTTTAGTAAAAAGTATTTTATTAATTTAATAAAAGATATAAAGCAGAATCAGAATAATATATATAAACAAATTAAGAAATCATTATTATTCATAGTGCTACCATCATTTACTTTTGAATATATTTTGTCCGAAGTAATTGATATAAATCCCGAATCGAAAGATGTAGATGTAATTGCATGGCTATACGATTTGAATAATATATTTTATTTTCTATTTGTAGCATGCGGATTATTTTATTTCTTCAAAACCATTTTTCATTAGATGTTTATTTATAAGGATTGCAACACATCATCGAGAGTTGTTGACGGACAGATAGAAGAATAGATGCGTGTGAGATTACCGGAGCGGTGAGGACAGTTGTTGACAGAGGGGAGAATGTGATAAGATTGGGAAGCGTGGGAAGGCGGAAAGGAGATAATTAAGCAAGGTTACCCCGAATTTGCGAATTGGACAAGTTGAATGATATTTATAGATTTCATAAAATTTTGTTTAAGTATCATGCTGATTGGTTTTTTATTAATCAAGGGCAGGACATCAGACGAATCGGTAGATGTTTATTATATTACGTTGGCTTTTTTAATTCTGTTTGGCGCTTATTCTTTATATAATATCATAATTTGGAATAGAAATAATAAAAACAATTTTATAAGATAAGACTGCGGTAAGGCAGTTGCGAAGAAGGGGACTGGTCTTGCGATTTGCGGGTTTATGCACTTTCAACCGCACTCTGGATGCACATCGCCTACACATTTCAACCGCAAGAGTTCACGTTAAGCAGATCATCGAGAATTGAGATTACCGGAGCGGTGAGGACAGTTGTTGACAGAGGGGAGAATGTGATAAGTTTTTGAAGTAAGAAAATGTCTTATACAAAGACAAAGGATAACTAAGTATGGAATACGCTTACGGTGTCATATATTTACTTGTAGATATACTAATTGTTATTTCACCGCTTGTTATAGGTATTATTGGATGGGTGATAGTAGCAGATATTTGGCGAATACTGTATGGCGCATTTTTTTCGATTGTTTTCCTAACAATACTCAAGTCCACTTGGGGATTAGCAGTCCTTGAATCATTTATCTACGACCACGCTGGAAGCATAGTATTTTTATCAACACTTATTATTCTGTTTTCACCAACGCCTATTACTATAAAAAGAAAAACTTCTAATAAATACGGTTTTCAAGCAAAGAAATATGCCTATGAAAAAAGACAAGCAGCAAATCAACAGCCTACTCATAAACGAACAAAGAGACGAAATCGTTAAACTATCATACACAAGACGGGGTACACATTTAAACCGCAAGAGTTCACGGAGCGGATCATCGAGAGTTGAGATTACCGGAGCGGTGAGGACAGTTGTTGACAGAGGGGAGAATGTGATAAGATTGGGAGCGTGGGAAGGCGGAAAGGAGATTATTATGTGAGATGTCCCCCAAATTCAAAACTTACCAGTAAAAGATCACGACGGTATGAAGAGGCTTCAATATTGCAAAGGTATATCTTCGTTCGAAGATGAATTAACAAACGTAGATTGCAATACATATTGATATTAAGTTTAAGTATTGAGAGGCTACTATGAATCATTATTCTAATAACAAAGTAAAATATTTATGTCAGAGATTTAGCGCCTTTTTCGTTGATTGCTTTATTGTTTTTATAATATATTTATCAATCACCATAATATCCACACGCATACTTAAGCATTATTTGTCAAAAGAGGAATTAAAATCATTATTCCCAATATTCATATATATTGTTAATATATCTGCATTATTAATACATGCATTTTATTTTATTGTTATACAAAGCAAATACAAAACCACTATAGGCAAATATATATTTAAATTAAAAATCATTCCAGAAGTTGAGGAATCTATAGATATTATGACAATGTTTATACGTTACTTATTTTTTGAATTCCCAATAACAGGATTTATATCTGCATTTTTAATAATATTTGATGATAAGAACCAAGGATTACATGATAAAATCGCAAAAACATATGTAGTACCTATGTAATATTACATGAATATTTAACATGTTGATGTTGATAATAATTATGCTGGATAAAATGAACAATTATACAAACGAATTTGGCAAATATGCCTCTGCATATTATTTATCAATTGAAAGGAACAGCAAAATGAATGGAATGGTGTCAAGTCTTGCGTTTTGCGGGTTTTGAATACGAAGGAGAGAAAACTTAATTCGTTTATACACCTACTTCCAACTTCCTCCCGCCCTCATTTACTACTCGCCACTCCATATACCAGTCTTCATCTTTTTGTTACAGCTTTGTTACACGCAAAATCATTGATTTGAAAATCAGCAGATTATAAAAAACTCAATGGACATTCTTATTGTTTGAAGGAATTTATATACTTCTTTAACGCTTTTCCCTGTATTCTGTCTGCTATCTACTGTCTACTTCTTTTAATGCCCCTACCAAGACTCGAACTTGGCCACCGGGATTAGGAATCCCGCGCTCTATCCATAAATTATACTAATTATAAACATTTATCATGCGTGGAATATTGGTTGCTACGAGGAGTGTTACAGATTCAACGTGGGAAAACGCAGGGATGAAAGACAGAATATTTCAGAGATTATAAACCCGGTATTCTATCAAATCGAGATTCTTAATGGGAAGCGACAGTTGGTTGGGGGTGAGTGATTACTGTGAGAAGAAGGAGTAACGTGTGGTGAAATACACCGCCTCAGTCAGACTACCTATTGCTCCACAACCACCACTTTTCTTTCTCAACCGATTGAAGTAAAATCGTAATAAAGAAGATGTTTCGGGGAATATAATAAGATGAATGCGCGATTGCTTAGGGCAAGGCCACAATCAGGTGATTATGAAGAGTTGTATTTTTATGCTCAGAGCGACACGTTATGTGTGTTATTTGAAACTGAAGACTACGAGGAATACTGTGGTATTTTTGGTGTTGGATGTATGGATTATTCAAAAGTTGTTTTTGACAAAGATATTGCTTTTATTATTGCATGTGGACAAGGGTACATATTTGATATTAACAAAAGAAAAATACTTCATTTAACACAAAACGACACCTTACAGGATGTTGTTATAACTGGTTTTAATGGCTACTTCATAACATGTGATGATTTGAGTCTATCTTTGTATGATACTGATTTGGTTTGGCAGAGTCAGAGAGTGTCATATGATGGAATTGAATTAGACGAAGTAAAAGAAGGTGTACTATATGGTAAAGTTTGGGATTTGTATGAATGGCATCCATTCACATTAGATCTATCATCTTTTAGATATAAATGTAAGTGGATATGTAAAGAGTGTTAATAATATATCTTCTCACTTCACCACTCTCAACGCCGTCTTGCCGTCACCGAACATCTTCTCTATCCACGGTCTGCACTGTGAGCAAATGAACCACTCGTCTGTCGTGTAATTCTTTTCCAATACGCCTTCGTCTCGACCCTGAATCAAATTCAGATCATCCTTAGAGGCGCCCGCCATCCGCGCCCCTATCGCGAAATCCTTCCTGAATGTTTTCATCGTTAGACCGCCGATTTGGCATTCTTTAACTGCCGCTCATGCTGTGATTTAGGAGTTAGGATAATTTGTATTAATGTGTCGATGCCATCACTAATCCGCGACATGACAAAGCGGCGTCGAGACCGCCGCAGTCCAAAGCGCTTCGCGCGAAAATCAAATAGAATATCGAATATCGAACAAGGAATATCGAATTATGAAGGCCGCTTCGCGCGAAAAAACAGTAGAGGGCAGAAAGTAGATGGCAGAAAGGGAAAAACTGAAAAGGCAGTAGACAGCAGACAGTAAACAGCAGACAGGTGAAAGCGTAAAAACAGCAAACTGCGAAAACAGAGAACACAGAATCCAGAATCCAGAATCCAGAATCCAGAACTCAGCAAAAGGAGAAAATCAGCAAAAATCGTGAATATAGGACCGGCATTCTGAGGACAGAACTATTGAATACAGATTGCGCATCAAAAAGCGGGAAATACAAACACGCTTCTGAGGACAGAACTATTGTATTCAGAATGAATGATAAAAACTCGACGAAAAGCGTAAAAATGACCATAAAAAAGCTGTTTTAGGGCTCTAAAACGCGTTTACTGTACACCTTTTACGTACTTCTTACGTATCTTTTACGCACCTTTTACGCACTAATTACGCACTTCTTACGTATGATTTACGCACCTTTTACGTATCTTTTACGCACTATATTTTGCGCGCAACTCTGATTTATACGGCAATATTGCCGTTAATAATTTCTGATGGGGCGCCGGTGAAAGCGTTTGGAGGGAATGCCTCAAAGAGGCCGGCCGCGGCCAACGTTCCTGTTCTGATTGATGTCGAAGCGCGAAATATTTAGGCCGAAGATGACTACGGTTAAAATTCTTAAAATAAGCATAAACCCGGATGGATATTCAGAGCTGACGCGTGGCATAAATGAACAGAAAAGGGGATAAAATGCAAGTCGGCAATTTTCAGGGAGGGTGTGGTAAAAAAGCAACAGGGTGTGGCAAAAAAGCCACACTATTCAGGGGTTACAATGTTGACAAACAAGGGCTAAAATGGCGGCCGGTTAATAAGCGCGATGTTTAACGGGCTAAAAGGCAATTAACATGACAGTAATATTAGACTGGTATAAACAATAAAAACACGTAGTTAACGGCATTAATAATAAATATTAAAGCAATGTTAAATGAATAATAAAACATATAGCATAATAAGATGTTAGACAGATAGAATTAATAAAAAAACCTGTTTATGTTTCCAGAAAAGCGGGTAAATACCTTGTAAACCTGGCATGGAAATTGATATAAAAATATATATGTACAAATATGAATATCTAAAGATAAATAGTTGCCAAGAACAGATGTTTAATGTAAAATGGCAATGTACTTCGAAATGAGTTCGGAGGAACTTCATGAAAAACAAATCCCGAATAATACTCCCGATTTTAGCGCTGGTAATTTGTGCGGGGGTGATAGTCGCAAAAGCGAACTGGCTTATGCCGGTCACGCGAGCATGCGATTTTAATTCCCACACAGACCCGATTCACTCGAAATTATACGAGCCGGGCATCGTGAATTTTAACCGTGACTTCACGATGGGGGCGTCGTTCGCGCCGAGCATCGACGATTTTTGGTTCGAGCGCGATTATCCGTATCCCGGAGAAAATGTTACGATCAGAATTAAAGGCTCTTCGTCACAAGACGCGACAGGAAGCGACGGCATAGGGGCGCAGAAGCTGCTTTGGGCTGAAATAGCCTACACGCTGAACGGCGGCAGAAGCTGGTATATGAACAATCCGCCCGGTTATTCATATGCCGGCTCCGGAGTCACGATGGATTTTTTCACGCACGAAGTTTTGGCAGTAGAAAATAGAGGCTCGATCAAATATCGCCAATACGCGGCGAAGCACAGTCCATGGGCAGTCACTCCGTTGTCGGCCGCGGCATTCAATCCCACGCAGGACCGCCCGGCGCCCAACAGGCGCTGCGACCCGGCGGATATGTATTATGCGACCCGGTGTCCGGCTTATTTGCAATCTCTCTACCCTTGGCCGTACAACAGGCCCTGTCCGTTCGGTTTGCTCTGCCCTTTGTATGATACATATCCTCCCAACACCGGCGAAGGCGGATACGCCGGCTGGCCCGCCGCGACCTGCAGCAAAGGGGCGGGCGGCGCTTGCAACGTGACCGGATTCCCGGAAGGCGGCGGAGACATTCTCGACTCTTTCCCGTCGATTGATCCTGAGCTGGCGATTGAATACCCGATGGTTCCGGGCGAAGCGCTTGTGCGCGTCAATGGTGTTCCGGGTATCGACTGCGATATTTACAATGGAGTAGCTGTCGCGTCAGGCACTTACGTTAAACCGATGCACCCGCTTTGCGATTCAGCGATCGATCCGAAAAAGAAAGCTGTTTACGACATGTTCGGCATCAAGGCGTACAAGAAAACGCCAAAAGAAGGAAAAGTCAGATTCACGGACACCTTAAAGCCCGGCGATGTCGTTGACGCGACATTTTATTCGCACGATATGCAGATATGGACCGCGAAGCTGGACATGAACAATCCCCCGTTGGATACAATGAATTTTGTAGGCAGTAGAATCAGAATACATCCTCGAATATATGACACATGCGGAAACCTCGGGACAGGCTCGAATTCGCCGCCGTTCCCCGTGGCGGGCGCAGACACATCCCAGGCGTTGTTAGGAGTCAAGGATTTTTATTACGACCAGATCCCAACGGATCAGGACGCCATGGTGCAAGTGGTTAGCGACGATCCTTCAACCCAATGCGGCGCGACTGACCAATGGTGTCCGGCGACGTTCCCAAAAACGAGGCAACAGATATATGACGCGGGCGGCTGCGCCGACAAGGGCTGCGAATGCTGCTACAACGAGTGCATCGGCGAAAGCAACACCTACTGCGATTACATAGCTTTCAGGGGCGACAACCCCGGAGCATACGATACGATGTGCCATGGCGTAGGCGATGTCGGCAACCCGCCGGGCTGCGGCCCTGAATCGCAGGGCAACACCGGCATGGCGGAAATCAGGGAATTCAAAATCGGACATTCCGCGGCAAACATTTACCTTAAACTGCAGACATCGGGCGAAATTGTCTGGGGCTGTTATGGAAGCTGGTACCCAATATTAGGATGCGAATACAGCACCGGAGCTCTCGGACACAAATTCAACGCTTATGGCTGGCAGATCATGAATTTGTATTCCTCGACCACATATTATCTTCTCATCATCCCAGACATTCCGATATACAACAGCCTCTCGCTGTTCTTGGACATTAACAAACTCATTTCGGGCATCGGCGATGCGAGCGGCGCATACGACGGCAAGAACCTCGAACAATATGCCGACGGCGGCGGTTGCAAGCGGCCAGGGCAGGCTGAACCGCCTGGACCCGACCCGTGCGAGACGCTCGGTTGCGGGCTGGACCCGAAAACAACTGACCCGAACTTAGACTGCGACGGCGACGGCTTTGTGAATGCATCGGATGGCTGCGAATGCGAAGACGGCGGCGAGAATTCAGAGGACGGATGCAAGCCTCCCGATACGGGCGGCGGAATGAGTCTCGACGCCTACAAATGCAATTCCTGCGTGGTTAGCGTCAGCGGAAACACCATGTTTGTCGAAATGGGCAAGGAAAACACAATCGGCAACACCGGCGGCAAGCCCGTCCATGCGCTTGCGCTTCATATCTCTCTTCACCAGCTTGATGTCGACTGGATTCTTTATTACGCATGTCTTAACGGCATGAACCTGATCGCGCTCACTCAGGATACATCGCCGCGCATAAACTATTACGACTCAGGAAAAATCTCGAACAGCGAAGTCGAGTTCCGGGAGGATTATACGTCGCCTGAAGACCCGTCGGGTTTCAATGCCTGCCTTGGCCGTTGCGACGAGGCTGACCGCACAAACACGCTTGACGACGATGGAGACTCATCCGACCTTGAGCCGATCGTCACAAATAGGACGGACGAAGGCTATGATCCGACCTCGGCCCAGATAGAAATCCAATGGCGTGAAGTGATAAGCAATAAAGACTACCTGAAATCCGATCTGATCGACCTCGGCGGATACCAGCTCTATATGTCGAGGGAAGGCGGAAATTACGGGCTCTATTACACAATGTGTTCGCCAACA
>JBAYJY010000027.1:0-35130 GCA_041664945.1 bacterium
CGGCGTGACGCCCGCCCCGGCCTGCTCTTCCGGCGTAAGCTGCCGATGCGTCGTGCTCGCCGGATGTATCACCAGCGTCTTCGCGTCCAGTATGTTCGCAAGATGAGACGCTAATTTCACCGAATTGATGAACTTCTTGCCCGCTTCAAGGCCGCCCTTGATGCCGAATCCCAACACAGCGCCCGGCCCCTTCGGGAAATACTTCTTAGCCCGCTCGTGATCCGGATGATTCGACAGCCCCGGATAACTCACCCACGAAACAGCCGGATGATCGTTCAGAAACTCCGCAACCTCGCGCGCGTTCGCCACATGCGCCCGCGCCCGCAACGGCAGCGTCTCAAGCCCTTGAATGAACAGAAACGAATTGAACGGCGACAGCGCCGCTCCGAGATCGCGCAACATGCCAGTTCTGATCTTCAGCGTGAACGCCTGACCCGGCGCCACGGCGCCCGCGTGACCGCCGAACGCATCCCAGAAATTCACTCCGTGATAGGACTTGTCCGGCTCCGTTATCTCCGGGAACTTTCCCGCCGCTTTCCAGTCGAAATCGCCCTTCTCGACAATCGCGCCGCCGATCGATGTGCCGTGGCCGCCGATCATCTTCGTCAGCGAGTAAACCGCGATGTCCGCCCCATGCTCGAACGGGTTGAACAGCGGCGGCGGCGATACCGTGTTATCTATGATGAACGGTATTTTGTGCCGATGCGCAATCTCCGCTATCGCCTCGAAATCGTCCACGTTCCCCTTCGGGTTACCGATCGATTCGGTGTATATCAAGCGCGTATTTTCATCTATTTTCGCCTCGAAATTCTTCGGGTCGCTCGAATCCACGAACCGCGCCTCGATCCCGAAGCGCTTAAGCTGCGCGTTGAACATCGTGTACGTGCCACCGTACAGGTTGCCGCCCGTCACGAAGTTCTGCCCGGCCGACGTGATCGCCGTGATCGCGTAGAAAATCGCAGCCATGCCCGACGCCACCGACACCGCGCCGGGCGCCCCGTGAATCGCCGCAAGCCGCGCGTCCAACACGCTGGTCGTCGGATTCATCAGGCGCGTGTAAATGTTCCCGAATTCCTTGAGCGCGAACAAATTCGCCGCGTGGTCAGTGTCCCGAAATACATAACTCGACGTCTGATAGATCGGCACGGCGCGCGAAAGCGTGTCGTTGTCCGGCGTGTGGCCGGCATGCAGAGCGATTGTTTCGATACCTAGTTTTTTGTTTGGCATTTTTACGTTCTCCTTTTCTACCCGATAATCCCTATATATTTAGTAGAGTATGCGACCAAAAAAAATCGGGCCTTAAATAACATAGTCGGATGAGGCCTTTTTACATTTTCTCAGGTCCTCGGCAAGCAAGTCCTTGAAATTGGTTGAATCGTACACATCGGTTATGGCGTTCATCATCTTTTCCCACATGGGGATAAAGACGCAACTCATGCTCATCGGGCAGTTGGCGTCCGGCTTGCCGACGCATTCCACCGGCTCCGGAAGCCCCTGAACCACGCGCAGCACATCGCCGACCGTGAGCGTTTCCGGGTCGCGGGCGAGCATATAGCCGCCCTCGCTGCCCCGGCGCGACTCAACCAAGCCAGCCTGCTTCAACTGCACCAGAATCGCTTCGAGGAACCGTTGCGGAATCGCCTGCGGCTTCGCGATATCGGCAATCTTCACCGGCCCCTCGCCCTTGCGTTTGGCTAATTCGAACACCGCTTTGAGCGCATATCTGCTTTTTTTCGAAATTAACATGCCCCGCCTCATCCCTACTAAGTCTATCGAGATTATAAAACGCGCCCCGCCCTTTGTCAAGCGTTTTTGTCAACTATTGTTTTTTATTACACTTCCGGATTAGAAACTAATTTAAAAAGCATCAGCTTCCCAAGCTGAGAAAAAAACAGGGACAGGGATATTTACACTGCCTGTCCCTGCTTTTTCTCTGCATACTTTAAGCAGTGGAAGCGATCCCGAACGGAAAGCGCGTCATTGCGAGGAAACCGAAGGCTGACGCGGCAATCCCGAACTCAATTCCCACCTGAAAGCAGAAAATATCTGTCGTCTTAATTCTGTTGTTTTCTTCTTTTTCTTTTTCCGAACTACCAACTACCAGTTCCCAACTACCGTCTTTCGGCTTTTCTTTCCGCTGTCTACTGTTTGCTGTCTACCGTCTACTGATTTCCGCCTTGTTATTCGGAATTCAATCTCTGTTCGGCAATATATCTGAATCTCGAATACTGTTCGAACACATTCATTTCAGACGACGACACGCGGTTGCCTGCCTGCGAGAAAAAGCCGGACCCGGAGCGCGACACGCTTTTTTCGGCTTCCGCCAGCGGAAGAGAAGAGGTTTTGAACGAGGTGTCCACATTTATGCGCGAGACAACGCTGTCCGCCTCCGTCAGCAAGGAAATGAAATTGGACTTGAAATCGGGCTGCGTTTTGTCTTTCAATAAATCCTTGAAATTGAAACTGCCTTCGCGGATTTTAACCGCGGCGGCGCCAATCATGTCGTAAACGGCGGCGACGCTGATCGTGCTGTTTTCCGATTTTTTGGAAGAAAAGTATGATGCGGGAGGCGCCATTGTTTGAAAAGGGGCATTCGGCGCTTGTGCCGAACCGTGTTGCGGGGTCTCTTCAATCTGTGAGTGAACGACGAGAAGGCGAGCATATTTCCCGAAAATCGTTACGTCGCCTCCGCTTTTAGGCAGAAAAACGAGCTTGTCGCCGTCTATGCGGCAGGTTGAAGGCTCGGCGAGTTCCGGGACATCGAAAATTTTCGAATCGTTGAAAATCAGCGATGATATCCCGATCGCTTTAAGGCCTTTCGCAATGACGCCCAAGGACGCCGCGTTGTCCGCCTGCGCGAGAATGAAAAATCCGTCTGCGTGAAACTTCAGTATGTTCTCCAGCGGCATAATGCCCGACAGCCCGCTTATTGTGGTTTTCATCCGGTAGTCGAGCGTTTTGGGCGTCAGGATGACGAGCGAGTATCTTGCCTGTCCGGCGTCGCCGGACACAATCTTTTTTCCGAGCCAGTTGCACTTCATCGCATTTCCTCACACAAAAAATTCACAATATTTCATCGAACGCAATTTTATCACGCCCGCCGCCAAAATGACATTGATTTTAACATTCTGGAACGGCCAATTCGTAATTGCAATTTATAATGTTTTCCGATTCTCACTGATCGCTGATCGAGGCGGGCGGAACCGGGCGTTCAATCGGTTCGGCGGGGCCGTTTTTGCGGCGCGATGTTGAGTTTTACAGTTCGCGCGTGATAATATACGGAAGTCAGGCGCGGCGGAACCCGACAATTGCCGCCGGGCAATCTCAAGACGAGGTACGTCTATGAAAAAGCGAATCGCAAAAGTCATCGTTCTTTTTCTCGCATTCGCGGCGGTCGCCGGAGTGACCGGCTGCAAGCAGCAGCCGAAGACAGGCCCCGGCGGCGTCATCGAACTACAGTTCTGGGGTGGCTGGACCGGCCCGGACGGCAAAGCGATGGAGCAGATCGTCAAATCCTTTAATGAAAAGAACAAGGACGTCAAAGTCACGCTGACGACTTTCCAGTGGGATCCTCTTTTCAACAAGTTCCTGATGTCGATGCGAGCCGGGAACGCGCCGGACGTTATAGCGATGCACCAGACGGACATCCCGCAATACGCAGCGATGAACGTGCTCGAACCGATGGACGAGGCTATCGCCAAGGCCGGCCTGAAACCGGAAGACTTCGATGCCGGCGCGTGGGAAGGATTCAAGTACAAGGGCAAGATGTTGGCGCTGCCGCTCGATATACATATGTTTGCGATGTACTACAACAAGGATATGTTCAAGAAAGCCGGACTCGATCCGGAGAAACCGCCGGTCGACGGCGCATCGCTGATCGAAGCGGCGAAGAAACTGACGATAACAGGCCCGGATGGAAAAGTTTCACAATACGGAGTCGGGGTTCCCGCCACGCACCAGCACGCTTACCGCTACTGGTACAGCCTTCTCTATCAGGACGGCGGACAGTTCATGTCGCCTAAAGGCAAGGCGGCGTTCAACTCGAAACAGGGCGTTGAAGCATATCAGTTTCTTTACAATTTAGTCTACAAGGAAAAAGTCGCGCCGGAACAGGAAACGGATGTCGCAAAGGATTTCCAGTCGCAGAAGGTGGCGATGATATTCGAGGGCCCGTGGTGGGTTCCGGGCATGAGCGAAGTTAAAGGCCTGAACTTCGGCACGGCGCGGTTTCCGAAGATTTTCGCAAAGCAGTCTGTGTGGGCGAACAGCCACGGGCTGTGCCTGCCGATGCAGAAAAACGCGGACCCGAAACGCCGGGAAGCGACGCTGCGGCTCTTGAAATTCATTTCCGACAACTCGCTCGACTGGGCGAAGGGCGGCCAGATTCCGGTGCGCAAGAGCGTTTCCGAAAGCGCGGAATTCAAGGCGATCACGCTGTTGAAACCGTTCGTGGACTCGGTTCCGGACGCGGTTTACCTGCCGAAGCTTGAAAAGGGTTCTATGATATTCGCATCGAACGCGAGCACGCCGATGATGACGGCCATGCAGGAAGTCATGCTAGACCAGAAGAAGCCTAAAGAGGCGCTGGACATCGCCGCGAAACAGGTTGACGCGATACTCGCGGGGAAATAAGGTATAGGCAGAAATCCCCGCGGAACAGCCGCGGGAACACGGGTTGACAGAACGATGAACAAGAACAAATACGGAGGGACGGCGTTTCTGTTTTTGCTGCCGTTTCTTGTCGCGTTCATATTGTTCCGCCTGGGGCCGGTGATCGGCGGATTCATGATCAGCCTGACGGAGTGGAACATCGTCGGCGCGCCGAAGTTCATCGGGATCGCGAACTACACGCGGCTGATGCACGACCCGGCGTTCTGGACGGCGATGGTGAACACGCTGTACTTCGTGGGAATGTCCGTGCCGCTGCTTGTCGGGCTGGGCCTCGGGCTTGCGCTGCTGTACAACCAGCCGGCGAAATCGGCGGTGTTCGGCCGCGTGGCGACGTTTGCGCCGTACGTGATGATGCCCACGGTGGTCGGCCTCCTCTGGAAATGGATTTACGACACCCGGTTCGGGCTTCTGAACTACTACCTCGTTAAACTGCACATACCGGCCATCCCTTGGTTGACGGACGTCAACATGGCGATGCCGGCGGTCGTGATCGCGACTCTCTGGTGGAACGTGGGATACACGATGGTGATCTTCCTCGCGGGCCTTCAGGACATCCCGGAGGAGCTTTACGAGGCGGCTCGCATCGACGGCGCCGGCCGCTGGGGCTGCTTCCGGCACGTCACGCTCCCGCTGCTCAAGCCGACAACTTTCTTCATTATTGTGATAACTCTCATCAATTCGTTTCAGGTTTTCGACCAGGTTTTCGTGATGACAAACGGCGGCCCCCTGAGCCGCACGATCACGCTCGTTCAATACCTGTACAAAGTAGGATTTCAGGATTACCAGCTCGGCTACGCTTCGGCGGTCGCATATATTCTGTTCCTGATGCTGATGATTCTTGCGATGGTGCAGCTCAAGTATTTCTTCGTCAAGGGTGAGGCGAAATGAACACGCGACAGGCCAACAGGATGATGAAAATAGTTATGCTGGCGCTGCTCGCCGGCATCATCGTCGTCGAGATCGCCCCGACCGTCTGGATGCTGAGCACCTCTCTCAAGCCGGAAGGCGAGATCGTTTCCTCGCGCATTCAATGGATACCGACAACGTTTACTCTCGAAAATTACAAAATGATGTTCCAGAGATATACGGTGGCGAGCTGGTTTTTCAACAGCATCTTCGCGGCGCTGGCCTCAACGGTCATCGTGCTTCTGATAGACGCGATGGCCGCCTACGCGTTCGCGCGCATGAAGTTCTTCGGGCGCGACATGTTTTTCTTTCTCGCCGTCTCGATGCTTCTCGTCCCTCTTCAGGTGACCGTCGTCCCGCTGTTCCTCATGTTTCAGAAGGTCGGCCAGCTCGACAGCTTTCTCGCGTTGGTTCTGCCGACGTGCGGAAACGTTTTCGGCATTTTCCTGCTTCGCCAGTTCTTTATGACTATTCCCCGCGAGCTTGAGGAGGCCGCGTTCATGGACGGCTGCGGCCATTTCAGAATTTTCTTCAAGATAGTCCTGCCGATCTCAAAACCCGCCCTGACAACGCTCGCGATTTTTACTTTCATGTCCTCCTGGAACAGTTTCCTATGGCCGTTGATCGCTACCGATAAAATGCGCACGCTGCCGGTCGGCATCGCAATGTCCATCTCAGGACTAGGCGGCACAACCGCCTCTATACAATACGGCATCGCCATGGCCGGCTCGCTCGTCTCCGTTCTGCCGGCTCTCATCGTGTTCCTTTCTCTGCAGCGATTCTTCGTCCGCGGCATCACTATGAGCGGCATAAAGGGCTGATTCATCCGCGGATTCGAAAACATTTCAAGATATCGAAGGAAACCCACATGAAAAAAATAATCGCTACAGCCGTTTTACTATTATCGCTTTTCAGCGCCTGCGCTTTCGCCGGCGCTGAATCCGGACCGGCCGAAAAATGGCTCGACGCCAATTTCGCAAAAGGCGCTAATCCGCCTTTTTCCTTCACATACGACGGCCGGAACTCAAACGGCTTTCTAAAGAACTGGGATTACGGCCGCCAGGACGGACAGCTCGACGCAGTGCGCGCGAAACGCATTTATACGTACACCGATCCGAAAACAAAACTCCAGATACGCGCAGAATGCATCCTTTACAAGGATTTCCAGGCTGTCGAATGGGTGTTGAGAATCAGAAACAACGCCGCCGAAACGTCTCCTTTGATCGAAGATATTCAGGCGCTCGACACGGTATTCAAAAATGCGACGAGCAGTTATGTCCTGCTTCACCACGCGCTCGGCGGCGCGATCACCAGCGAAGACTTCGCCCCGGTGGAAACGCCCATCCGGACCGCCGAGACATTGCGGATCAGCCCCAACGGCGGGAGGTCGTCAGACATCACCTCGCTTCCTTTTTTCAATCTCGAAGCGAGGCCGGGCGGCGGCGTCATGATGGCGATCGGCTGGTCGGGGCAATGGGCGGCGACATTCAACCGGCTTGACGATTCAGCGGCGCGCGCGCGGGCAGGCATGGCCCTCACTCATCTCAAGCTCTATGCGAATGAGGAAATACGAACTCCGAGAATTCTGCTCATGTTCTGGGACGGCCCGGACTACATGAAGGGCCAGAACATGTTCCGCAAAATGATCCTCACGCATTATTCGCCGCAGGCCGGAGGCAAAACCGTCACGCTTCCCCTGTCGTTTTCGGTGCATGGAACTTATGTTTTCAACGACACAACCGAGAAGAACATGGTCGAGCTCGCGGCTATCGCGGCTGACAAATTTAAAAATATCGGATTCGAATATTTCTGGATCGACGCCGGCTGGTTTAAAGGCGGCTGGAGCAACGGCGTCGGCAATATATTTCCGGACCCGATACGATACCCCAACGGCCTTGCCCCTGTGGGAAAAGCGGCGGCGGCAAACGGTTTCAAGTTTTTGCTGTGGGTCGAGCCGGAGCGCGTTTACTACGGCGCTCAGTTGGATACCGAGCATCCGAAATGGGTTCTTAGGACATTCGCGAGTCTGGGGAACGGGTTGCTTAACCTCGGCAATGAAAAAGCGCGCCGTTGGCTCACGGACACTGTTTCCGGCCTGATCGAAACCGCCGGCATCAGCATCTACCGGCAGGACTTCAACATGGATCCCATCAAAATATGGCATTACGCCGACAGCCCGATGCGGCAGGGCATGACCGAGATTCGCCACATCGAAGGCATGTATGAATACTGGGACGAACTCGTGCGGCGCCATCCCGGACTCATCATCGACAACTGCGCCAGCGGCGGCCGAAGGATAGACCTCGAAACAGTTTCCCGCAGCGTCGCCCTCTGGCGCACCGACTACGCCGACATCCGCAACCCGCTCATGGCGACCGGCTTTCAATCGCAAACATACGGTCTCGGTTTCTGGCTGCCGACCACAAGCACAGGCACAAGCACATTGGATAAATACGATTTTCGCAGCGCGATGAACAACGGAATCGTCATCTCGTGGAACCCGACAAAGCCCGACTTCCCTTTTCAGCAAGCCGAAACCCTCGCAGCCGAATTCAAGCGCGCGCGCATGTTCTACTTCGGAGATTACTACCCGCTGACAGGCTACAGCATCGCTGAAGATGTCTGGATGGCGTACCAGTTTCACCGCGACGACATGCGGGCGGGCATCGTCCTCGCTTTCCGCCGCAAGGACAATCAGGACCCGCAACTCAGCGTAAAGCTCAGGGGCCTCTCTCCGGACGCCGAATACGAACTCGATTATTCGGGGACGAATATCAAACTGGTCGCGACGGGCAAAGAACTGATGAACTCTCTCATCATAACTCTCGACGCTCCGAGAGATTCGGCGCTTATCTTTTACAAGCAGAAATGACGGTTTGTAATATCGTAGGGGCGCGGCATGCCGCGCCCAACCTTAATGCGACTTGGCGGGGCGCCCCTTCATTTAATTCGAAACAGTCGCTAAAATATACGGCATGAAAAGAAAAGCGCTCATCTTACAAGCGGCCGCGATGGCGGCATGCGTTCTTTTTTGCTCATTAGCTATTGCCGCGCCGCCGCCGGAGAACCCGGCCGCCTCCGCTACGCCGACGGCTACGGTGTCGTTTGTCGGCAACATTATGTTCGACCGCGGCGTGGCGAAAACAATCGAGGCCAAAGGCGCCGCTTACGTTTTCACCGGCGTCGCGAGCGAAATCAAAAAAGCCGACCTTGCGGTCGGAAATCTCGAATGTCCTCTTATAGACACAGTAATATTGGTTAAGGACAAGGAAACGTTCAGTTGCAATCCGGTCATGGCGGTGGCGCTTTCGGGCGCCGGCTTCGACGCCATGTTTCTCCCGAACAAGCACATTCTCGATCAGGACCGCTACGGGATGATGGACACGGTGGATTACCTGTATAACGCAGGAATAGTCGGAATGGGCGTGGCGATTAATCCGCAGGAAGCGCAGAAAGCGTCCTTCTCGGAAGTCAAAGGAATAAAACTGGCGTTTGTCTCGTTTTCTGAGACGCCGCCGGTAAGCAAAGTATATCTGACGCAGCCTGGCCCGTTCGGAGCGGTGGACGGCCTTATCGTCAGAAACGCGGTGGCTGCGGCAAAGAAGAAGGCGGACGTGGTGATTGCCATGTTCAGTTGGGGAGAAGATTATGGTTTCACGCCGACTGAAACACAAAAGGGACTTGCGCGCGTCGCGGTTGCCGCCGGCGCATCGCTCGTCGTTGGCTTCAACCCGCACGTTCTTCAGCCTTATGAAATGAAAGACAAATCGTTCATCGCGTACAGCCTCGGAAACTTCATTTACGACGACAGGCGGACGGCAGGCAGCGAATCGGCGATAATGACCGCTTCTTTTGACAAACAGGGACTCGTCAACGTAGAGTTTCAGCCGGTTGTCATAGTCGATGGCCGCCCGGCGCCCGTAATGGGCGAAAAGGCCGTAAATATTCTTAAGATCCTCGCGGGCGAAAGAAAATTCAGCATTTACGATTGAGCAGGCGGGCTTTTATTGGGGCCTCATGTGTTGGCTAAAACCCGGATTAGCTTTTCTTTTGGCGAATCAGGATTAGGCGTGAAATCAAATACATGAAAAAAGGGCGGTGTCAGCTCCGCCCCTTTTGTTTGCTTTCCGTTTATTGGTTTTTCCAACCGCCGCTTTACGCCGGAGTAAACTCGCTTTTCAGCTTGTCGATTATCGTGATGTCCATAAGGCCTTCAGCGCGCATCCAGTCCACCGTTTCGATGACGCCGATGCGGGGATCGGGATACTCGAACTTATAGCCGAGATCGCGGATTTTCTGGTTGCTGATCTCGAGTGACGTCGGGAAGAAAGAGATCGGTTCTTTCTCGACCATCGGGCGTTTCTTGGTGATGTTTTTGGAGATGACGGCGAGTATGTCTGCCACGAGCAGTCCGCCGTGGCGCGCGAGCATGGGCGGCACATAGATCGGGATGGTGGGCTTGTCCATCGCGGCGGCGATGTAGCGCAGAAACTGCGCGATGGTGACTCCAGAACCGTCCACGACGCCGTACATCTGGCCGACTGCTTCCGGTTTAGTGGCGACGAAAATGCCCGCGCCTGCTATGTCGCGCGCGTGCACTGTGCCGAGCTGATACTTGTCGAAGTTAAACGGGACCGGAACTATCGGCGTCAGCGATAAACCCTCGAAGAACTGCATGGCGCCGTATTTAGAGCGCGGCCCGTAGACAATACCCGGCCGAACGACCGACGTCTCAAGACCTTCTTCGCAGCAGTAGCGCAGCGCTATCTTGTCCTGCCTGTGTTTCGAAATGCTGTATTTGTCCATCGGTTTCGCAGGGTAGTCCTCGCATATCGGCAGCTTATCGAATTTCTGGTCGCCGTACACGCCGCTCGTGCTCCAGGAGACGAGCCGCTTGACTCCGGCGGCTTTCGAGGCCGCGCAGAGGTTCTCCATCCCGGTCACGTTCACTGCGTTCAACTGTTCCTCGCTGGCCCACCAGTCGAAAATCGCCGCAGGGTGCAAAACTATGTTGATCCCTTCCAAAACCGGCTTCAGCGTTTCGGATTTCGTCAGGTCGGACGCGACGAATTCTGTTCCCGCCGGCAGCCACTGCCGGTTGGCCGATTCGAGGTCTGTCGCTCGAAACGGTATTTCCCGCTCATTCAAAATATCACAGATGTGCGAGCCGGTGAAACCGCATGCTCCGGTTACTAAATATTTATCCATGATTCAGCCTCCCAAAATCAATTTATTTTTGCGTTATTATTCCGCAAACATATCACACTTCAGCGAAAAAGACAATTTTCTTTCGGGTCGAAAGCGACGCGTCCAAAATACTATTCTTTCGATATATCTCCGCCGAACCGTTTTTATTCGGCCCCTTCTTGAACGCCATGCCTTCGTGTGTTATAAATTTATCATACTATTGGTCTGATTTCAATCTCTCGGTAAGTTATTTAAGATCGGAGCGGGATATAATAAATGGAAAATCTGTCAAAAAAAGTTATGCGCGAACAGAAGCGCTTCGACGAGATTCTGAACGCCGCGCAGGAGATATTCCTTAAAAAGGGATTTTACGGCGCCACGATGAACGAAATCGCGGAACGCGCCCTCGTTTCGAAATTCACCGTTTATCAATATTTCGCCGGCAAGGACGCGATACTCGACGGGATACTCGCGCGCGGCTTCTCGATTCTCACGCGAGCCGTCGAGAAGAAGATCGGAGACATTAAAGACCCGAAGCGGCGTTTCATGGCGCTGATCCGGACCGAGCTCGAATTTTTCGAGAGTCGCAAGGATTTTTTCCAAGTGCTGCTGATTGAAAAGCTGAATTTCGAGAGCGAAGTGAAAAACGGGATAGTGCCTTCATACCGGGAACACATACGATTTATAGAAAAAGAATTCCGCAAAAGCATCAGGCAGGGATTCATCCGCCGCGTAGATCCGGAAGACGCCGCCTACATGGTCTTCGCAACCCTGCGCGCATTCGCTCTGCGCTGGCTCTTCCTCGGCGGCAAAGGCAGGCTCTCGGACAAAAGCGAAGCGGTCTACGACCTCGTAATGAGCGGCCTCGCCTCGAATGCATGACAATAAATGAAAGAAAATATTAATGCATGAAAACCTTTTTTGAGAAAAAGGTTTTCATGCTTTCCAAAAAACTTCAGTAAAGGTAATTTTGTGCGAGTAACGCTATGAAACATACGTAAATAACTGATGCCCGAAACCAAAAGTTTTGGAAAAGCCGTCTGCCCGGCAAAACTTCCCGCTCTACATTTTTAAATCGCAAACGGCCATACTTCAGCTTCACGAGCGCTGCCGAACGCTTTGTTCGCCGTTAAATATACCAACATCTCGTCGCCGATATTTTTTATCCCGTGCGGCGCGTCTGAAGGGATGTAGACGGCGTCGTTTTTATTAACTTCACAGAATTCTTCATCAATAATCATCAAGCCTTTGCCCTCGAGAATGTAGTAACACTGTTCCTGTTCGTGAGAATGCAAAAATTGCATGTCGCCCGGCGTTACCTCGGTAATTTGAATTGATATTTCCTTTGACCCTGAGTTCATCTCGCCGATCAGCAGGCTTGTTGAAAATCCTTTATACTTTCCTAATCGGGTATTGTTTTAGTTGACTAACAGCATCTTCTGCCCTCCGGCCTCTTTCGCGAAAGCGTCATGCGTTTCTTATAATCCAGGAAAGATGAAAAAGAAAGCCCCGGCGAGGTTATACCGCCGCCGGGGCTTTAGCTTTACGGCATCAGAAATGCATCAGATAAAATACATTGCCGTAATAGTTTGAATATTTACGGTATATGTCAATTTCCTTCTGAATCAATTCAACCATCTCATTTCTCTCCGGATCCTCGGCATACTTCTTGCGAATCGGTCGAAGCCTATCTTCCAGCGGATGGTAGAATGGCTCCCACCATGCCGACTCCGGCAGAGTGAAGCTCCCCTGAATCTTATAGCCGCAGTCTTTGATGGCCGCCAGATTAGTTTCAATGCCGGCCATGGCGGGATATACATTTTCAAAGAACTGCCGGCACTCATCAGGCGGATCAGGCCGCAGCCATGATAGTTCGGAAGCCGCAAGCGATCCGCCGGGCGCCAGCATAGAGCGGCACATCGCGAGACCTTCGCGAAAACCCATAATAAAGAGGCACCCTTCCGCCCAGATCACGTCAAAAACTTCTCCGTCAAATCCCAGGTTCCTCATGTCGCCTCGCTGGATCTTGATTTTTCCGGAAACGCCTTCGGCCGCTGCCCTGCGCGCCAGTTCGTCCAAAAACGGCTGGTGGTTATCCACGGCGAGGATTTCGCATTCCGCGCGTTTCGCCAACTGGATTGTCTGAGCGCCGTTGCCGCAGCCAAGGTCCAAAATTCTAAGTTTGGCGAAACTCTTAGATCCATCGCTTTGACTTATGCGGGAAGAAAGCAAAATATCGAGCGCATTTAGCGTCGATGCGGCGTCTCCAGGCCCCAAGCGGGGCATGGAAGCATCGAATATCTCATAGAAAAAATCCATTTGTTCCTGTTCGTTCATTGCAATAATCTCCAATGTGTGAGCTGTGGTCAGCTCACTTGATTTTTTAATTTATCGGATTGGTTTAAAATGAAGTCGCGCCTGCCCCGAAGCATATCAAAGGCCATGCCCTTGACGGCGATTGCTGAATGGTTGAGCGCGACACTATACAAGCTTCATATAGATAATTTATACTCGATGAGTGACCATTGATCAAGCGGCGCGGCAACAAAAGCGTCGGATTCGGATTAAAATGCAAAGAAATACTTTGGGGCCAAAACATAGGCGCCCGGATTAAGTCGTTCCTGCTTGACTGCCGTCAATAACGCGGCGAACCGTATTGCACAATTCGTCGATTCTGTATGGTTTCTGGATAAATCCGAGGACGCCTTCAGACATCAGGGCGCCAGCCTGCCCGTCGACGCTGAAACCAGATGAAAGCACTACTTTGACATCAGGATTTATTTTTCTGAGCGCTTTATACACATCGCTGCCATCCATTCCCGGCATAATCATGTCCAGTACGACGAGCGCGATTTCGTCCCCGCGCTCGCGGTAGAGTTGCACGGCATTTTTTCCGCCATCCGCAAGCAGGGCGGTATATCCGGCTTTCTCCAATATCCTTCCGGAAAGATCGAGCACGGAAGCCTCGTCGTCCACAACAAGGATGGTTTCAGAACCTTCCAACACGGCCTCGCCAAGGTTTTCCGGCTCCTTGTCCGCCATTGCGCCCTTTGCCAAAGGCAGATAAATCTTAAAATCGGCGCCCTTGCCGGGTTCGCTGTAAACGCCGATGGTTCCTCCATGGCTCTTCACAATTCCGTAGGAGATCGACAAGCCCAGCCCGGTGCCTTTCCCGGCGCCCTTTGTCGTGAAGAACGGATCGAACACCCTCTTGCGCACATCCTCGATCATTCCGATGCCGGTGTCGCCGATCCGCACAAGACAGTATTCGCCCGGCTGCGCTTCCACGTGTTGTTTCGCGTATGTTTCGTCTATCAAAACCTTCGAACTCTCGATTGTCAGAACGCCGCCGCTGGGCATCGCGTCGCAGGCGTTGTTGCATATATTAAGAAAAACCTGTTGCATCTGGTTGACGTCCACGCTGACTGCGAGCGAATCATCCACCAGCTTGGTTCTTATCTCGATTTTCTTGGAAATGCTCCTGTTCAGCATGGCGGCAAGATCCTTGAGAATGCCGTTCACGGAAACGTTCCGTACATTAAGTTTTTCCTTCCGGGCGAACGTGAGCAGCTTCATGGTAAGGTCTTTCGCGCGCAGGGCGGCCTGTTCGATTTCCTCCAGCGCAACGCGCCCCTGATCGTCGCGGGGCATGTCCATTTTGGCAAGCTGGGCGTTGCCGAGAATAACCGCCAGCATGTTGTTGAAGTCGTGCGCCACGCCGCCCGCAAGCGTGCCGATGGACTCCATTTTCTGCGCCTGCAGCAACTGCCTTTGCAGCGTTTCCTTCTCATGTTCCATCTGCTTGAATTCCGATATGTCGGATACGAATGCGACGGTAGCCGGTCCGTCCGCCAGTTCGATTCGGGAGGCTGTCACAAAAGCCGGGAAGATTTCCCCTGACTTTTTCAGACTTTCAATTTCAGTCACGACCGGAATTAAAGCGGCCGGCTCCGGGTTCGCGTTCATTTCCCCGGCGATTTTTTCACGAGGCAGCGGCGCGAGCAGATTCAGAAACGAAGTCCCCACAAGTTCCGATGGAGAATCGTAGCCGTGAATTTCAGCGAAGGCCCTGTTCGCATACAGGATTTCCTCCCGCCTGATTATAGAAACGCCGATCGGAGATCCTTCGAATAGAACTCTGAATCGAGCGTCACTCTCCCGCAGAGCCTCCTCTGCCCGCTTGCGCTCTGTGATGTCTATAACGATGCCCTGATAGTGCGTGATCGCTCCGTTTTCATCTCTCCTTATGAACGTGCTGTCGTCAACCCATTTAATCTGTCCGTCCCTTGCGATAATCCGGTAAGGTTCGTGCGCGAACGTTATTCTTCCTTTTTCGCCGCTGTAGCTCTCAACTTCCTCCGTGACTCTGCCTATGTCTTCCGGGTGAATTGTCTTTGAGAAATCCACGCGTCCGGAAATAAAATCCTCGGCCGCGTAACCGAAAAGCGTCTCGACGTTCAGAGAAACAAATTCAACAGGCCATCCCTCTTCGTTTTTCCATAAGAAAGCCACCGCAAGGCTTCTTTCAATGATAGAGATAGCTTCCCTCAGAGCCTCGTCCGCCCGCTTGCGCTCGGTGATGTCGAGCAGCGTGCCGGCGGCTCGCGAAGGATTTCCCTTTGCGTCCCGCGAGACAACCCGGCCGCAGTCATGCACCCATATCCAGTCTCCAGAGGCGCCCCGGACGCGGTGTTCCATCTCGAAAGACGGCGAATCGCCCCAGAAATGTGAGTTGAGAATATCCGTCATGCGCGCGACATCGTCCGGATGCACAAGTTTCGCCCACTCGCTGACATGCACTTTCGGCCCATCCTGCGGGAACCCCAGCATTTCCGCCCAGCGCCTGTTGTAAGTTATCATGCCGCTGGCTATGTTCAAGTCCCACAGCGCGAGGTTAGCGCCTTTTAGAGCCAACTCAAGCCTCTCGCGGCTTTCCCGCAACGCCTCATCCGCCCGCTTGCGCCCGGTAATGTCGATCGTTGTGCCTTGGAATCCTTTTGGCATGCCGGCGTCATCAAAGATTATGCTTCCGTGTATTTCCACCGGAATGATGCCGCCGGACTTATGGAAGTGCTCGGACTCATAAACATATCCCGTGTGTCTGTCGTCGCTCACAAGCTTTTCGCTCATGATATCGTACATCCGCTTCAATTGTTCCATTGAACAATAAGCCGACAAGTGGCTTCCGATGAACTCTTCAGGCGTATATCCGAAGATGCTGAATATTGCTGGATTGCAATAAGTGAAACGCAGATTAAGGTCCATCTGCCAGATAAGATCAAGCGTGTTTACGGCCAGCAGGCGGTGCTTCTCCTCGCTTTTCTGCAACGCAACGTGCGCGTTCTCCATAACTTCCAACGTTCGGTTGATATCGGCGGAAAGGTTCGCCAGTTCATCTTTCCCGGCTGCCGGAACCCGCGCGGAAAAATCCGCGCTGCCGGCTATAATCCCGAACGACTTTGAAAGTCCCGCGACCCGCGATATTACCTGTTTCTGCATCAAGAAAAGCATAACGAAGAGAAAAACGAGGGCGGCGCCGATTGAGAAAAGTTTAAAAATATGGATGCTTTCCCTGCCCTGAAGATAGATGCTTCGAGGCTGCTCGAACTTCAGGACAAAAGCGGGGCGGCCCTTGATATCACGAAAAAGCATATATCCGTTTATCTTCGTTTCGCTGTCGCGCAATATAGAAATCTTGAACTTATCGGAAACAACGGAAGCCGCATTTTTGATCGCTTCGGGCAGTTGCGGATCGTCTAATGCGATTATGGTCAGCGGCAATTGGGTCACACCGGATAAAATCCCAAGCTCGGATTTCGTGAAGAAACGGCCCATCACCAATGTCCCGCGCATTGGCCCTTTCCCCTCATTTGTGAGGATGGACCACGAATAGAAAAGCATAGGCATTTTGTTTAGAACGACAATTCCTTTGCGCCCGCTTTTCTCGCGAGGAGCAAGAATGGCTCCGCTTCCCGCCAAATCCTTAAATTCTCCGGGCAATGCGATTGCTTTTCCCTTCTCAAGATCATAAGTTTTGGCGTAGTTAACCCGCCCTTTTGTGTCCACAAACGCTATCAGATTCATCTTCGTGAGCGTAAACGTGTCGTCCATGAGGTTGTTATTGATATACGCATCCCGCCCCTCGCCGCCGATGAAGCGATAGGTATCCGTCCATTCGCTCCAGTCCTTCACCAGCGTCTGGCTCTTATCCAGATCGGCCTCGTATGCGTTCCGTATCCTCTCGAAGTCCCTTTGTATCTTCTGCTCTTCCAGAACGACGAAACGATCAAGAAGGACTGCGTTGATGAAATAGTTCAATATCAGAAAAAAACATAAAAACAATGCGCCCAGGATGACGGTAATTCTTTTTTGGAGCGTCATACCCGGCCTCTCTCTGCCACGGCCGGAGCGACACAAGGCCTCACAATTTGTTTCCCTCTTGCGCCAGCCCTCACGCTTTTCATATAACAATTCCTCAAGTCAGGGAGTTTTCATAATATTATTATTGTATCTTGAGTTTCTGTTTGCCACAATAGCCATGATCATTATGCGTCTTTCCGCGAATCGTTTCTTTTTCATTATTCCGATGAATTTTAGCGAAGGCAAATAACCCGCAAATAACATGAAATAGAGTTGATAATCTATGGAGATTCCAATGATGTTTATTGCGCTACCGCGGCATCATTTTTCGCGGCTTTCGCCGGGTTTGCCTTCGGTCGGATTATTATAGAATCTTGTGGTCGGATATGCGAAATCAATATCGGAATGCTTCGCGAATTCGTCCAGAATATTTTCCCAGATATCCTGTTCGGTGTTTCTTCTCTGGCGCGGCCTCGTAATGTATCTCATTGTGAGAAGAACGCCGCAGTCTTTTACTGTTGTGTAAACAATCGGAGCAAGCGTTGAAAAAAGTATCATGTATTTTTCGGCGGCCTTCGATATTTCCTTTTCCGCCATCTTGGAAAAAGAACCCGTTTTTTCTATCGCTATCTTTTCAAGAATGCCTTTCGCTTTGCGCCAGTCGCTTTCAAACGTTAAAAGCACGGGTATTTCGTGCCATATATACTCAAAACTCTGCGTGAAATTATATTGAAGTTCCCTGAAAATTTTTCCGTTGGGTATGTGAACGATCCTGCCCGTGCTCTGGTCGGCGGCAACCCAGTTGCCGATTTCAAGCAGACTGAACTGAAACATCCTTATGTCAATCACATCCCCTTTCACGCCGCTGATTTCAATGCGGTCGCCCACTATAAAGGGCTTTCTCGATATGATGAACACCCACCCCGCCAGATTGGCGACAACATCCTGCAACGCTATGAGCAATCCCGCGCTGGCGATTCCGAGAACCGTTGTCAGCGAACGCAGTCCCTGCAGCCATACGCGCCCGATAAGCGCAAACATAAGGACGGCCGTGAAAAGACTTATCCAGCGCCGCGCCTGATACCTTCGCTTTACGTCATCTATATTCCGGTTAACCAATCTTGTGGCGGCAAACTGCAATATCAGGCAGAACAGAATAATTATCGCCGAATAAAGGATTTTCTGCTGCAATTCCACGCCTATTCCATAGTGTTTTTGAATCGTTTCAAATACTATGTTCATTTTCCCCGATTCCTTATAATTTCACTGTTAGAAAAACACATTAACGCTGAATGAAATCCACCTTTTATTTATACCATAACCGGGCTAAGAAAAATATGTCGGAACGAAAATGAATCGGCCCCGTTTGAAGCGCGCGCTGCATTCTATACGCGACAACCCGTTCAAATATGCCGGAGGACACATGCATCAATTCCTATTGAACGTTAATACGGCGCCAAGCCTTCCCAAATGCTGATTTTCGCCCGCGTTTGTGTTAGATTATCAGCAGCCGGAGCATTATGGATTAAAGAGGTGTTCGCATGATGAGTAAACGGACGATTATAGCGGCGCTCGCTTTGATAGCGGCGCTCGCGGCGCGGTCGCTGGCGGCGGCGCCGGACAAAAGCGCATTCTTCAGCGAAGCGCTCGGCGCCGAGAAAGCCTACCGCATCTATCTGCCGCCGGGTTATGAAAAAGACCCGGCCAAACGCTATCCGGTCGTCTATCTGCTGCACGGCTATAATTTCGCGCGCAACAATCCGGACCGGTTCATCCCTCAGGAAGAGGAAAACCACTGGATGGATCAGGAACAGCTCGGACTGGTCGCCGACTGCCTGTTCACCGTCGCCGACTACACGGCGCTGCTCGCCTGCCTCGATAAGAACGGCGTCGGCCTGCCGGAAGCGATCGTCAACGCGATGAAGGTTGATTATCCGAATCCGCCGCTGCCGCTGCCGGAGATGATTGTCGTCATGCCGGACGGCGATTCGAGCTTCTACATGAACCGCGAGGACGGACTGAAACAGTGGCCGCCGCTCGACGGCCCGGAATTCGTCGACGGCGTACGCAAGGGCGCCACCGGCCAGTACGAAAGCTACATCGCAAACGATCTCGTCAAATACATAGACTCAACTTACCGCACTATGCCGGACCGCGGGCTCCGCGGCGTCGGCGGCTTCTCCATGGGCGGCATCGGCTCAATGAACTTGCTGCTCGGCAACCCGGACGTCTTCGTCTCCGCCACTTCGCTCAGCGCGCTCTACACGCTTACAGACATGCTTTCCGACCCATTCTCTCTCAGCTACATGCAGGGCAGCACGCCGGAGATCGCCACCGTCATATCGGCAAAACCCGCCGGAAAAGCTTCGAAAATCGATAAGGAATTCCTGAAAAGAAACGACCCCTACTACCGCCTGATGAATCTCAAACGCATGGACGTGAAGATTTACTACGACGCCGGCTCAAACGACACATTCGCCGGCATGAAGCAGTTCGCCGGTTTCAAAAAGTTTCAGTCGGCGCTCGATAAGAAAGGGCTCGCCTCCTCGCCCGCGACGCATATCATTCCCGCCACGGATCTGAACGCAAACGGCATGCATACCGCCCGCTACTGGCGCTCGAGAATCGGCAATATCCTCGCCTTCCACGCCGCCGCTTTCGGTTTGCTGGAAAGCAATTGACGGAGAAAAGAAAAAAGAAAGAAAAAGATTTAAGGGAAACTTTTGAAAAAGTTTCCCTTATGATCCTTTCAAAACTTCTTAACGCTCCGCGCGACTCCGCGCGCTCCGCTGCCGGCCAGCTGGCTTTTTATTCGGGCCTCAGCAGTCTTCTTATGATTAATATCATCATTCAGAACAATTGCATTTCCCCGAATAATTCCGACGCATCAAATTGTCGCTAAGAAAATCGAAATGTTGAGAATAGATTTCTATGGCCCTCTGATAAAGCTTTTGGGAAAGTATGAAAACCTTTTTCCCGAAAAAGGTTTTCATGCATTCAATCAAAGCCGGCTGGCCGGCAAAATGGATTTCATGAAGTATATCTATTCATTCTTCCGCCGCAGGCGTGAAAAATTTTATCCTTTCGAGCTTATTCCCGCTCATAACTTCCATTTCGCCGATTTCTTTCATAGCCACAACGCCTCGCGCTCCGGCGGCGGTCGCCTCGCTGACGAGAATGCCGGCCGCCCGGTTCCTCGTTTCGCTTTCGAGCGCCGCCGCGATATCGACCGTGTCGCCGATAGCGGTGTATTCCATGCGGTCCGGAGAGCCGATGTTTCCGACGACCGCCATGCCGGTGTTGATTCCCATGCCGATTCTGATTTCCCTCGCGCCGGCCTTCAGCCATTTCGCGCCAAGCGCTTTCAGCGCCGCCCGCATTTCGAGCGCGGCGCGGACCGCATGCTCTTCCTGTTGCGGATCGTCAAGCGGCGCGCCGAATATCACAACCATCGAGTCGCCCGCGAACTTGTCTATCGCGCCATGATGCCGGAAAATCGTCTCGACAATCTCCTCAAAACACTCATTCAGCGCCTCTATGATGCCTTCCGGCGGCAGTTCCCCGGCCAGCGCCGAGAATCCCCTGACATCGGCAAACATCGCTGTGATCCTGCGCCGGTCGCCTTTCAGATTCGGCAATTCGCCCGATTTCAGTATCGAGTCCACAACCTGTTGCGAGACATATCGCGAGAAGAGTTTCTTCACCATCTCGCGTTCCTGAAGACCTTTCGCCATAGCGTTGACCGCGCCGGCAATTTCACCGAACTCGTCCTTGGCTCCGACTTCGAGCCGTGTAGTGAGGTCGCCCTCGCCGATCTTCCCGACCGCCTCCCGCACGGCAAGCAACGGCCTGTTTACGCTGTTCGCCAGATACAGCGATACCCCTGCGGAACACGCGAGCGAGATCGCGAACGCAAAGACCGTCATCCACAACACTCTCC
Source organism: bacterium (assembly GCA_041664945.1). Classification (GTDB taxonomy): domain Bacteria; phylum UBP15; class UBA6099; order UBA6099; family UBA6099; genus JBAYJY01. The sequence continues at coordinate 21,065 of JBAYJY010000027.1, forward strand.
GCATTTTCCCGATCACATCCGACGCCTTCATGTCCACCCCGAGCGACGCCACCGGTTTGCCCGCCGCCGTCCTCACAGGCGCATAACCGCTCAGCCACTCTCCCCACTTGTCCACCGTGAATCTTTCATCCGCCAAAAGTGTGTTGATGTCGAGATTTACCCCCAGCCTTCCCTCGCTCACTTCGCCGGCATGCGCTATATCCGATTTCTTTTCCTCAGCATCGACTCCAAACAGAAAACCGCCCGGCTTTTCCGGATCGGGCATCATCGTGTACATGTACTTGATGTAAACATCTTCGCGCCGGTTGGCGTCCCGCATTTTTCGCAACTGTTTAACTATCGCCTTATATTCGGGAGCGCTTTCATCCGCGCGGGTTTTGATCCTGGCAAGCTTGTCGCCGTCCATCTGCGACGCCGCCGTGGCGGCTATCGACATCGCCTTGCTCCGAAGATCTTCGTATAACATGCCGTTCAGACGCGTGTACATAAAAACCGCGAGAAAACCGTTGGACGCAAACGCCAGGGCCATGCAAAACATGAACACTTTCGCCCGGTAGCTCACGGCTTATGCGCCTCCATGTCTTTGCGCTCCAATCCCATAATCACGCCGGCGCGTAAACCGTCACCGGCTGCGGCCTGCCCTTCACAACGATCTTTACCGTCAGTTTCATGTCAAACTCATCCCCGAGCGCTACCCGCGCCGTCTCGCTCATCAATATGTCGACTCCCAGCTTCTTTGCTTCGCTTTTCAGCGATGCAGCCAGATTCACCGCGTCACCTGCCGCGACAAAATCCATTCTCCACGGGAATCCGCCGCCGGCCGCCGCTTCGCCCGTGTTTATTCCGGCTTCAAGCGAAAATCCTTCATTCCCGAAAAGCTCCCATTTCCCGCAGAGCCTTTTCAACTCCTGCCGCATCTCGATCGCGGTTCGGACCGCGTTTTTTTCCTGATTCGCATTGTCACCGTCCGTCCCGAACACCGACACCATCGCGTGCCCTATGAATTTATCCACCGCTCCGTTATTCGCAGCCACAATTTCGACGGCTCGCCCGAGAAACTCGTTTAACATGCCAACCGCTGCCTGCGGCTGTAAATACTCAGCAACGGCGTCGAAACCCCGCAAATCGCTGAACAACACCGTGATTTTGCGGCCTCCCGGCTCCGCCGGTTCGAGGATCCTTTCCGCCACCTGCCGGGAGATATACCGCGCGAATATCTTCTTCATCATCTCGCGCTCCCTCAGGGCCGTCGCCATCGCGTTTACCGATTCCGCGACCGCTCCGAACTCGTCCTTCGCCTTTATGTCCACCTGTGTCTCGAAATCGCCTTTTCCTATCGCCTCTACCGCGTTCCGAACCTTTAGCAGCGGCCGGCTAACGCTATTCGCAAGAAAGCCTGACATCACGGCCGCGCACGTCAGCGACACCGCAAGCGCCATCACCGCCGCCCAAAGCGCACGCCGCTTTTTCTCAATAACATCCGTCGCTCTTAAATCCGAGCCGAGCGCCGCCACCGGCCTGCCGTCAGACCCGAGAACAGGCGCATACGCGCTCAACCATACTCCCCACTTGTCCACCGTGAATCTTTCGTCCGCCGCATACTTGTCGATATCAAGCTTCACTCCCAGCTTTCCCTCGCTCTCCTCCCCGGCGTGCGCTATATCCGATTTCTTTTCCTCCGCGTCAACGCCAAACAGAAAACCGCCCGGCTTTTTCGGATCCGGCATCATCGTGTACACGTATTTAATGTAGACATCTTCCCGCCGGTTAGCGTCCCGAATTATTCGCAACTGCTTAACAATCGCCTTGTATTCAGGCGTTTTTTCGTCCGCCCGGGTTTTGACTTTAGCCAGCTTTTCGCCGTCTACCTGCGTTGCTGCCGTAGCCGCTACAGACAACGCCTTGCTGCGCATCTCCTGAAATTGCATGCTTCCAAACTGCGAGTACAGAAAAAACGCCAAAACGCCGTTCGACAGCAGCGACAGCGCCATGCACAGCAGAAATATCTTCGTTCGATGCTTCAAAAGGATCCCTCGTTAATATTAAAGCTATTTTACATCAAACACCAAAAAGCTGCCAGCGCCATACCGTGCGCGGAATGAACCTTAAGTGGTTTAAATTTGTTATATGTGGCATAATAAGCCGGAATTTGTTTGGAGAAATAGTCGAAATCCGGCGACGGTCGAATACCCTGATAAAGATCGTCGTAAGCGTATCTCAGAAAAAAATTCGGAATTTGCCGGAATATCCCTTTCTTCGGCGTCTAATCACATGAACGGCCGGTTTTGAACACCTTTATGAAAGGCGCGAAGAGAAACAACGCAAGGAGCTGAAAAATGACAAAGAGAATTGGATTGCTGACAGCGTGCGTTATCTTTATCATCGCCGGGATAGCGAGAGCTGTAACCCTCCCGGCAACAGATATAACGCTGCCCGTCAAGGACAAGTTTTCGCTCGATGATTGCATAACCATAGCGTTATCGAACCAGTCCGACATCCTGATCGGACAAAATTCGGTTGAAAGCGCGAAAGCGCGCGAGACTCAGGCGAAAAGCGGCTATTACCCGCAGGTTTCGGCGCAACGGTCCGGAAGCCATGTGGATTCGAGCGCCGATGGCCGCTCGGGAGCGAACGAAAGCGCATCGCTCTCTATATCTCAGAACATCTACGACGGCGGCCTGCGCGAAGCGAAAGTCACCGGCGCGCGCGCCTCGACGGACCAAAGCGTATACGGACTTGCGCGGACGCGGCAGACAACCGTGTTCAACGTGACCAAGAGCTATTTCGCTCTTCTCCGGGCCAAAACCCTTTCCGGCGTTCAGGAAGAGCGGGTCAAATATCTCGAAGAACAGCTCGATCTGGTTAAAGCGCGCGTTAGTCTTGGCGACGCGGCTGAGGTTGACGCCCTGCCGATCGAGGCGCAACTTGCCGGAGCGCATGTGGACCGGCTCTCGGCTAAAAACGATGTGGAAAATGCGGCGGTGGCGCTTCAATCCGCCATGGGACTCGCCCCGCAGCCGGTTTTCGATGTCCTCGACTCCGACATTCCCACAGACAAAGAAATGCAGAATATGGACATATATATTAACAAAGCTCTGGACGAACGGCCTGAGATCAAACGGGCGCTGGCCAGCGTGACGTCGGCGAATTCATCCGTTAAATCGGCGCGCATCTCGCTACGCCCCCGCCCTTCCATCACAGGCGAATACGACAAATCTCTGATGAACGGCGAAGACAGCGCTTTTACGCTGAGCGGCGGCTTTGTTTTCGACCTTTTCGACGGCGGCAGCAACCGGGCAGCCTACCGCGATGCGCGCCTCGGCCTCTCGAACGCCGAAATCAACGCCGCGCAGGCCGCAAAGGACATTCAGGCGCAAGTGCAGCAGGCCTATCTGAACCTTGCCAGTTCAAAGGAGCGGATGGCGGCGAGCGACATCAGCCTGAACGCGGCTCAGAAAAACTACGACGTTCAGGAAGCGCGCTATAAACAGGGGCTGGCTATACCGCTCGATCTGCTGAACGCGCAACTCCAGCTCGTCTCCGCGCGGAGCAATCTGGCGCAGTCCCGATATGACTACTACACATCACTCGCGCAACTCGAATACGTCACCGGCGCATGGGGAGGTTCCAAGTGAAAAATAACGTGAAAAAGAACAGGGAAAAAACTCAAAAACTCATCATCATCGCGGCGGTCGTTCTAATCGCGACAGGCGGTTTTTTCTACCTGCGCGCCAAGCGCTCCGCCAACGGTAAAGAAGTCATCCGCACAGCGAACGTCGAATTTGGACCCGTAATATCAAGCGTCTCCGGCAACGGAGTCCTGCAGCCGCTCACAACGGTCGACGTGAAATCGAACGTAGGCGGGCAGGTCGTTGAATTCGCTGTTGACGAAGGAGACACCGTTAAAACCGGGCAGTTGATAGCGCGAATAGACCCGAAAGACGCGGAAACAGCGCTTCGGCAGGCTGAAGTATCGTTCGACATGCAGAGCCGCCAAAGCGCGGCGCAGTTGAAATCGGCCGGTTTTTCGCTGGAGTCGGCGCGCACGCGGTTGGCGCAGACCCTCGAATCGCTCGACGCTCAGCCGGAACTGACCCGCGCCTCTCTCGAACAGGCGCAGTCGAGTTTCGATTATGCGCAAAAAGACCTCCAGCGCCAAAAAGGACTTCTCGCCAACGGATTCGTCTCCAAGGGCGTAGTGGATTCCGCGCAGCAGCGTTATGATTCCGCCAAAGCGCAACTCGATACCGCAAAAGCAAACAACATTCAGATTAAATTGAAACAAATGGACGTTGACTCAGCTCGCTCGGCGGTAAAGGTGGCCGAAGCGAATCTCGAATCCTCGAAGGCCGCTCAAAGGCAGATTGAAATTAAAAGCGAAGACGTGGCGAACGCTAGGACGCAGCTCGGCTACACAACCGTAACAGCCCCGCGAGACGGCGTAGTCGTCAAAAAATACGTCGAGGTCGGCTCGATTGTCACCGCAGGAAAGTCTTCGTTCTCAGGTTCCGGAGCAGGCGTAACCATCGTCACGCTCGCTGACACAACTCGAATGCTGGCTCTCGTGAATGTGGACGAGACGGACATCGCCAAGATTAAAATCGGGCAGCGCGTCAAAGTCTCTCTCGACGCATATCCGGATGAACGCTTCAGAGGCGAAGTGACGAAGATCGCTCCGCAGGCGACAATGGCCCAGAATGTAACCACCGTCCCCGTTACGGTGGAAATTATGAATCCCAACAGCGAACTCAAGGTCGGCATGAACGCAACCTGCGACTTTATCACCGGCATGGCGAGACACGTGTTGTCTGTTCCGAACGAGGCGATTAATAACACGCCCATGGGCAAATCCGTGACCATGCTGAAAAACGATAAAAAGGTTCCGCGCAAAGTTGAAGTCGGCCTTGAAGGCAACGACTATACGGAGATCATCAGCGGGCTGAAAGAAGGCGAGAAAGTCATTACTTCCATATATACGCCGACGCCGGCTACAGCCGGAGCCGCTCAAGCCGGTCAGGGACAGGGCCAAGGCGGACAAGGACAGGGCAGGCAAGGCCAAGGCGGTAGCAGGCAGGGTGGGTCTCGCGGAGGAGCGGGAGGGCATAGGCCGCCGATGGGATTTGGCGGCATGCACTGATCCGCAAGCGTCCGCGCGAGCGCGGACAGCGAATGTTCATAATGAACGAGGCGCAACGTGATAAACGCAAAAAAACTATTCAAGACATACCAGATCGGCGACATCTCGGTCCGAGCGCTTAAGGACGTGTCGCTCGAAATCAAAGCGGGCGAATTCGTCGCTATAATGGGCCCGTCAGGCTCAGGCAAATCGACTTTCATGAACATCGTCGGCTGCCTCGACAAACCGACTGAAGGCTCCTACACGCTCGACGGCATCGAAGTCGCCGGAATGGACGACGACGAGCTGGCGCGCGTGCGCAACCGAAAGATAGGGTTCGTTTTCCAGACGTTCAACCTGATCCCTCGCCGGTCAGCCATCAAACAGGTCATATTGCCTATGATGTACAACCCGGATGCGACCGATGTCGAGGCGAAATCGATAGCGGCGCTCAAACGTGTCGGGCTGGGCGACCGCATACACCACAAACCGAACGAACTTTCGGGCGGCCAGCAGCAGCGGGTCGCCATCGCCCGCTCCCTCGTCAATGACCCGGTCATCATCCTCGGGGACGAGCCGACGGGCAATCTCGACACTCGAACCAGCGAGGAGATTCTTGTGATCTTTCAGGAACTCCATGCCGAAGGGAAAACGGTGATCATCGTCACGCACGAAGAAGATATCGCAAGACACGCGCAACGCGTAATCCGCTTCAAGGACGGCCATCTTGTCTCCGATCTGAAAGTCGCCGACCCGCTGAGCGCGCGCGCGGAGCTGGCAAAAATGCCGGTGGAGGCTGAATCGTGAATCTTTGGGAAAGCATACAAGTTTCATTGGAAGGACTGGCCGCGAACAAAATGCGGTCCGCGCTGACAATGCTGGGCGTCATCATCGGCGTAGGAGCGGTGATCACCATGTTGTCCATCGCGAACGGCGCTAAATCGCAGATGATGGCCCGCATCCAGCAGATGGGCACAAACGTGCTTATTGTAAGAGGCGGGCAGTCGCAGAGCGGCGCAGTCAGAGGAGGGTTCGGCAGCAACGAGACGCTCACACTGCAGGACGCGGAGGCGATCGCGGACAAATGCCCTTCCGTCCTTAGAACGGCGCCGGAAGTGCGCAATAACGCGCAGATAAAATTCGGAAATATGAACTCCAGCACGACTATCATAGGAACATCGCCGGACTACCTCAGTGTGCGCAACTACAAAATTCAGGCCGGCAAATTCTTTACCGAACAGGACGTGAAAGCTTCGCGCAAAGTGGCGGTTATCGGCCCGACAGCGGCCGCGAATATATTCGGAACAAATTTCCCGGTCGGACAAACGGTTAAAATCAACGGCACGGGCTTCAAGATAATCGGCATGACTGTGACAAAGGGAGCCTCCGGCTTTATGGACGAGGACGACCAGATAATCATCCCGGTGACCACGGCGATGCGGCGCCTGTTCGGACTGGAGTATGTGCGGGCGATCAGCGTCGAGGCGCGCTCGATGAAACAGATGGATCAGGCGTCCGCCGAAATTTCGGCGCTGATGCGCAAACGGCACAGGCTGGCGCAGGACGCGGACAATGATTTCGACATCCGCAGTCAGGCGGAGATGATGGAGTTCGCGAATCAGATGTCAGGCATGTTCACCATGTTGCTGGGCGGCATCGCCAGCGTGTCGCTGCTCGTCGGCGGCATCGGCATCATGAACATCATGCTCGTGTCGGTCACCGAGCGAACACGTGAGATCGGCATCCGGATGGCGATCGGCGCCCGCCGCGGCGACATCCGCCGCCAGTTCCTCGTGGAAGCCCTCGTGCTCTCCCTCGTCGGCGGCATCATCGGCATCGTCGTCGGCTCGATCGGCGCGTTTTTCGCCGCGCGCGGTTTCGGATGGCCTCTCGCCCTATCGCTTTCTTCCATAGGTATGTCTTTCGGCTTCGCCGCCTTCGTCGGCATCTTCTTCGGCTACTACCCGGCGGTCACAGCCTCTCAACTCGACCCGATAGACGCGCTGAGATACGAGTAAAGCTTTTCAACGCGGCAAAATTGAACTCCGGATTTTTCTCGCCGAGCCATAAGCTTGGATTGCGCTGTTTGTTTTTTGAGAATGAGGCGCCACTTATCCTACGAAAATACGGCATGCTCCCCTCCGGCCCGGACGAATGCCTCAAGCGCTCTCGCCCACTAAAACGGCAAATTAATATAAACTGCGGTGATGCGGGATCGTATGCTTTGGGAGCACGGGCATCTTGCCAGCTTATGCTTTACTCTGTAACACGGTTTTTAGTTCGAGGACTTCAAAAAACCTTGCCGCATAAGGAGACGCTTTTTTTACTTTTTCAGGGTCTATTAGTTCGAGAATTCCAAAGGAATGAGCGCCTTTGTCATACTCGCCTTTTTGAGTATCTTTTGTCGCTTTCTTCAATCCGCCGGCAACATCTTTTTTAGAAATCACTTCTATATTTTTCTGCTTGGAAAGAGCTTTATCTTTAAAGTCTTTCCCATAATATTTTTTGAGGGCCGCTTTATCCGCAAAAAACCACGACTCCATACATTGAACCATGAAGTGGGTGTTTTCGTCTTCCGCGCCGCGTGGTTTCTTCCAGTTATCTCTTTTCTTAAGAAAAACCCAAGGCTTCTCCGTATCTGCAATCGGCGCTTCGCTGTCTACTAAAAGAATCGGATACTCGTCAGGCTCTTTATTTGATAGAGCGGTTTTAAAGTCGCTTAAAGCTTCGTTTCTGCTCCCACATGGCGAAATGCTTGGCATTTTCCCGGCAAAGCCGGCTTTCTCTATAAATTCACTAAAAGCCTTTCTGCACTTACTGTCGAGAGCTTTGTTGTCCGCGCCCCCCTCGACATAGATTCGGATCACCATCTGTTGCCTCCGATTTCGCCTTTCCGCCACAGCTCGCCGAGGGAATATTTCTTCAACCACGCCTTGAGCTTTTTCTCATCCAGCCGCCGCATGGTTGTCGAGCCTTCATGCTTCTCGCAGACAATAACCGCTTCGGGCGTTTTTGTCAGCGCGTCTATAAGAATGTCGGAGTGCGTTGTCACAATCAGCTGCGTTCTGTGGGATGCATCAACGAGCAGGTCGGCGATAATCGGTATCATGTCGGGGTGCAAACCCGCTTCCGGCTCTTCGATGCATATCAGCGGCGGCGGTTTTGGATGAAAAAGAACGATAAGCAGACATAGGAATTTCAATGTTCCATCCGAAAGTCGATTTGCGTGAATTACAACTTCTTTATTGTTAATTATCTCTTTAAAAAACAACTGCGCCATTCCTGCATGGAGTTTAATATTCATTTTGCTGAAATTATTGGTTAAATCACCAAGTATTTTCTCTATGTCGTTTATTACTTTGGGATAATTATGGTCCAAATCATTAATTATCATATTAAGATTAGACGCATTTTCTTCAAGAAAATCGTCAGGCATGTCAGTTCTTTGAGGATTTCGCAATGATGAGTTGATATCAAATTGACTAAATACTTTTATGCGAGAGTAATTGAGTGCAATAAAAGTTAAACCAAAATAATCGGGACCTTTTCTTTGTGATAAAATTGACTGGAAGTGATCAATTTCTTCATCCCGGAATTTAGCAACAGATGCTTCTGCGTCCTCTTTTCTTATTTTCGAGATATCAAATGGCGCTTCTTCAGTTGTGAATTTTCCTTTGCCGTCAGCATTTGTATAAATAATATCATTATTCGATAATATTATATTTTCACTTGTCACATAAAAACTAAAAAGGAATTTTCTTCCAAATGTAAAATTATGAACTGCAGATGTTTGTGGGTGCGTTAAGGGATAATAAATTTGTGTACTAATTATCCCCGTAGTATTCCCTTCCCCGCCCTTCCAAAGTAATTCTGACGGACCGCCACTTGTGTTAACAAATGATCTAATATCAGTCGGCATGGCCTTGAGCATTTTGATAACTTCGATGAAATTGGATTTCCCCGACGCGTTCGGGCCGACGAGGACATTGAGGGATTTGAGCTCGATCTCTTCGCTGTCCGGCCCGAATGATGAAATATTGTTTATTTTAATTTTTTCAATGAATCTTTTATCGCCGATCATTCATAACTCCTCAATATCGGTGGCAGGTTGTTAATTGCTATTAAATATCTCTTCGTTATTAAAACCCTGTTTTCATTGTCCTGTTATTTCCCGCCCGATTCTCGGCCCAATTATAACATAATACAGACGAATCGATACGCAACTCTTGTTTTTGCTTACATAACAGCTTTGAACAAAATCCTTAATCCCACAAGGCCGAGAGCTATGGCAAGGCCGCGGATGATCCACGCGCCTTTAACCCGGTTCGAAAACGCCGCGCCGATCTGAGCCCCGATTAAAACCCCGATCGCAAGGCAGATCGTCCGCCGGACGCCTCTCGTGAACGCTCCCGTCACGATATGGGCCACCGTGCCGGTCAGCGACATTGTCGCGAGGATGAAATGCGATGTCGCAGTCGCTATGTGCACAGGAAAGTCCAATAGATAAACCATCGCCGGCACGTGAATAATCCCGCCGCCTATTCCCAGCAAACTCGAAATAAAACCAACGAAAACACTTATCGCCACTCCGAGAGCCGGATTATACGAAAAGATATGCCGCGCGCCCTCAGAATCCACAAGATCGACCTTGAAGCGCCTCGAACCGCGCTCCGACGCCGCCGTTTTGTCTTTCTCACGGCCGGCGCTCCATATCAGATATACCGACACGGCGATCATCAGAATACCGAATATCGCATCGAACTCCCTTCGGCGTATATATGACGTCGTCAGCGCGCCGAGAACCGCTCCGGGCGCGGCGGCCACCGAAAAAAGAAGGCCGGCCTTTATCTCGATCCGCTTCATCCGCGCATAAGCAATCGATCCTGAGAGCGCATTGAAAAACACTACCGCGAGGGATATGCTCGTTATTATCCGCGGCGACTCATTCGGATATAACAAAAGCAAAACCGGCATCAACACAAATCCGCCGCCTGCTCCTATCAACGTTCCGAACGCTCCAACCGCTACTCCAAGCGGTATCAACCATAAATATTGAATCATATTCTCTTTAACAGATTTCTCTTTATTTGGTTCCTATTGTCGCCATTTTCTCTATTATCGCTTCGCCTTTGTCTCCAACGCCGCCGATTGTTATCCGTATCCCATCGGTCTCCTTAGGCGCGCTGTAGCTCCCGGTAAATATCCCGTCGCCCGCTTTATTGTCCGAACCCCTCCCGTCATCGTATAACTGAATGTAATCAAGAGCGCCATCGTTTCCTCTAATTTCGGATATCACTGTCGCTCCGTTTCCCGCGCATTTCCCTATTCTCGCATTCAATATTATCATTTTGCCACCCTCAACAGCCTTTCCTACCCATTCCAAGCTCTCGACGGAGCAATTTTTCAACTCTTCGGTGGAAATATCGTTCTTCCCCCATTTATCAAGCCCTTTGAGTGGTGTCCCCGTCATGGCCACAGTCATTTCAGGGTGTGTCACCGAGGTTCCAAGCCCCTTGCCTTGAATGACATCTCTCATGAATCCTGCGACAGTTCTCATAGTAATCCCAAGTCTTTTGGACACGCCGCTTCCGTCCCTTTCTACACTAACGTATTCCTTCGGTTCGGCGGCGCTCTTATATATCTCCGGGACCTCATCAACTCCTCCCGCTTCCGTCATTGTGACTATAATCGTGACCGGCTTCGGTGAGAGCGCGGATACATACATCTCAGGGTTTAGTATATCAAGCTGTTTTCTGCTTTCCATAACAATCTCTTTAGGCATTTTCCCTTCAGGCTTCTTATCGCCTTCCACGTCCATCGATGGCGCTGTATATATATGATTATATGGATTGATCATCAAAACACCCTTTATGCGGTCATCCGTCGCTCCGGCCATGGCAGCCACGTTCGCGCCCATGCCCAAACCCGTAATCGTCAGATTTTGTATAGATATATCCTTGTATTTTTGCAACATATCAATTGCTCGTTGAACATCCTGAACGCTCTGCGCCAACAGATTGCGCGCTGTGTAAATATTTGATTCGGCTACATAATAGTCAGCGCTTGCTTGTCCGTTGTTAACCTTCTTACTATCAGGATCACCGCCGTTGCCGCTCTTTTTGTTTCCCGTAATTGCGTCCTGCATTGGCATCTGATTGACCTGTCCGGTGAGGAAGCCATAAACCCCTACCGCAATGCTTGCTATGCCGTTTCTTGCCAGAATATCGGCGATTATCTCGACATCGTCCGGGGTGCCTCCGAGGTCGTGGACAAAAACCACGCAAGGATATGGAGAGGCGCCCTTCGTCGGAATGTTCAGAATTCCGTTAACGAAACGGTCATGGGCGCTCTGGAAGGTGATTTTGTATTTGGACACGCGCTCACTGAGAGAGTCATAGGAATCCCCTGAACTGAGCAAAGGCATATCGTGACTGTACCTTAAATATTCATTGACACTTAATTCCGTAACAATGGGCGGCAGTTTGATTTTGTCGTTTATCGCCAAAGGCGTGGTTTTGTACCCTTCAACTGAAGCCGTGAAGTCAGGCGTGCGTCCATTTATCAGATAATCGTCGTGCCACTTCAGCATTATGCCTATCGCATCATCAATGGGCACGCCGTGATCGGAGTCGAACCATATGATCTTCTTCGGCGGGCCGGCGCGAAGAAACATCTCCTTGTTGGAGAACGGATTGACAAGGATATCGTGCTTGGCATTGATCATAAGCATCGGTCGCGGGGCTATGTACTGGACCGTATTCAGGGTGTCTGTTGGGGCCAGCGCCTTAGCCGCTTCACGGGCCATGCGCTGTGTCTCATTATAGTCGAGTCCCAAATCAACCTGTCCAACTATGCTGTTCCTGAGAAGGTATGGCCAGTCTCCCCCGCCTACTATGAAAACAGGCGCTTGGACTCTGCTGTCCATCCCTGCAAATAGACCGCCCAGGATGCCTCCCATGCTGCCTCCGACATAACTTATCTTGTCCGGATTGACCTCTTTCCGGCTCTGGAGAAAGTCTACTGCCCGCCTCAGGTCTATCACCGATAGGGCAAGACCTTCGCGCATCTGATAAAGATCGCGGGAATACATTTTCTTGCCCTCGACCTTGCGGTCGCCGTGGTACCACATGTCGATTGACAGCATGCAGAAGCCGGCAGACGCCACTTTGTCAAGCGCTGAACGCACGTCATCTTTGCTGCCTGTGTAGCCATGTCCGAAAATGATAGCCGGACAGGGTTTCGTAAGATTTAGGGGAACCATGAAGAGGCCGGGAACCCGGCGCCCCCATACTCCATCGAAATCAACCCGATAAAGGGTATAGCCGCCAGAGCCCGGTTGCGGCGTTAATATTGCATTAAGTGGCGCTTTCTGATCGTAAGCATAGAATTCCGTAATAGGAAGGCTCCCGAACTCCGCGGCTCGGCACTGTAATGCCGCAAACAGAACTATTGTCAGCGATAGGATTTGCAGTAAAAACGGTTTCTTCATTTTTGGTTCCTTTTCTTTCATCTATCCATACGACATAAAATGTCGCGGGCACAGCCCAAATTTAGATGTTTTTAAAAGCAATGGAAACCTTTTTTAATTAAAAAGGCAGGCGATCCCGGAAACTTACAGCGAAATATAGGCTTTAAGGCCTTCAATGCCTTCGAGAGGCATGAATTTGAAGCGTTCAGCGATGCGGCCTGTTCCGGGGTCCTTGTGCGAAAGCATCCGCAACAGCCCCATGCCCTGTTCTTTGTTCGGAACGAGGTCGGCGAACTGCGAATGGTGACACATAAGCCCTTCTGCCTTCAGCTCAAGACAGTCCTCGATATCAACCCAGAAATTCGGCTGATCCGTTTTGAAGAAGTAAACCTCTTCGATCGCCCACGGTTTCAGCCCCTCCTCGCTCAGGAGTTCCGGGAACTTTAGCGGCAATTTAGCCGCAAAACGTCCGTACAGCGCGCCGTGAGCCGACGCTGTGTGGTCCGGATGAACCTCGTAACGTAGCCACGGGTCGAATGCAAGCAGAATATGCGGCTGATATTTTCGTATCTCGCGGGCTATGTCTTTACGCAACTCTTCGCCGTCATATAAGCCCATATCCGGATACCCGAGGTAAACCGTCTTCTTTACGCCGAGAGCCTTGTTCGCCGAGTCCTGTTCCTTCTGACGCAGATCGGCAAGCTCGCGTGGTGTGATATCGCCGGTGTCCGAGCCGCACGAATCGTCCGTGCAGATAACATAAACCACTTCCGCGCCCTGCCTGATCCATGACGCTACTGTTCCGCCGCAGTAGAAATCCGCGTCATCCGGATGCGCCGCTATTGCCATTACTCGCTTTCCCTTAACATTCATCGCCGAATCCCCCTTTTGCAATTCCATAATATTCTATTTGCGTTATACGTAATAGGCCGTTTAATCCAATTATAACAAGCTGATTTAAAGTTGTTAGCTTTCTTTTCAAGTCGGCGGTCAGGAGATGACGCCGAGGTCTTTAAGACTGCTGAACCCGTTTCTTGCAATTATTATATGATCCAGTACGCGGATGCCGATGATGCGGCCGGCGTCGGCGAGGTTTCGCGTAACGGAAATATCGTCCTGACTCGGTTCCGGGTCGCCGCTCGGGTGATTGTGGATAAGTATCACGCTATAGCAACCCTCTGCGATAGCGGCGCGGAACGTCTCGCGAGGGTGAACCATCGAACCGGAAAGCGTGCCTTGAGAGACCGGCACGACCCGAAGCAGCTCGTTTTTCGTGTTGAGGAGCGCGACGCTGAAGGTTTCCTGTTCGAGAGCGGAGAGTTGCGCGTGCAGGAGCGGAACGAGATCGTCGGGAGAGTTGATGACCGGCCGGCGACCGTCGCGATGAGTCGCCGAACGGCGGCCCAGTTCAAAAGCGGCGGCTATCTGGCACGCTTTGGCTTTTCCTATGCCTTTGACGCAGGCGATATCCGCAATTTCCGC
>JBAYJY010000028.1:0-34926 GCA_041664945.1 bacterium
ATAAAAAAATACTCTGATCTTATGAGAAAAGAAGTTCAAGAAGAAAAAGACAAGAGGAAAGGAGAATAATTAAAATGGCGAAGAACATCAGCATCACCGTTGATGGCGACATCATGAAGATTGAGATCGACTTGGCGAAGGATTTCGGCAAATCGAAATCGGGGAAAACGCTTGTTGTCGCGTCGTCCGAAGGCAATGTGCCGGTTCCGGATCATCCGAACATGCGCCTCGGAATCAACGTATACAAGTATTCATCATAACCAACGGCTACTTAAGTCAAACCCGGGAAATCCCGGGAGTTGAGCCGCCGGCCGCGGTCGTATCACAGCCGGCGGCAAGTAAGCTTTTTGTGTTGTATTTTGTCCCGATTAACCTGAAAACATTCCCCAATCAGTTTATGCAATGCTATCGCCTCGATTACTTCCACGCGCTTTGTTGACTTTTTTCTGATAAGTTCTTATATTGTGTTTAATTGCAGCCGAAGTTCATCCGTCAGGGATGAACGCGGGGGACCCGATTAAAGGGGCGTATTCCCGAAAGGGATAGGATACTTCCTAATCCGAGCCCGACAGCTAACCTCGCAGGCATCTGGAAGCGCAATGGCAACAGCATACTTAGGACATTTTCATTACCCTTGCATGCCGCCCATTGGCCTCTTCGCGAAGGTGAGTTATGAGCATGTCTTTTAAGCGTATTGTTGTTGGCAAACCTCTCGAAACCCGCCAACTCAAACATCAACGACTGAACAATTTCATGGCGCTGTCCGTTTTCTCGTCGGACGCTCTGTCTTCAGTCGCTTATGCGACCGAGGAAATCGCGCTCGTGCTCGCGCTCGCGGGAACAGCGGCTCTCACGACATTCACGATCCCGATTGCGATTGCGATTTCCATCCTTTTTGCCGTGGTAATCCTTTCGTACAGGCAGACAATTCCGGCATATCCGAACGGAGGCGGCGCTTATATTGTCGCAAAAGACAACTTGGGAACAATGCCGGGGCTGATTGCCGCCGGAGCTTTATTGACTGATTATATTCTCACCGTCGCAGTCAGCACGGCCGCCGGCGTGGCGGCCATAACATCGGCTTTCCCTGAACTGTTTCCATTCCGCGTCGAGATCTGCCTCGCCTGCGTGGCTTTCATAACGATCATGAACCTGCGCGGCGTCCGCGAGTCCGGCGCCGTCTTTTCCGTCCCCACTTATTTTTTTCTCGCAGTGATGGCTATCACGCTGGCATACGGGTGTTACAGGGCTGTATTCCTTCATCAGACGGCGTCCAACCCAGATTATTTCACGCTGCCGATGCAGCAACCCATCACAGTTCTTCTCATACTGCGCGCGTTTTCCTCGGGCTGCGCCGCTCTCACCGGCATCGAAGCGATAAGCAACGGCATTCCCGCTTTCAAGCCGCCTGAGGCGATCAACGCAAGAAAAACGCTCACCGTTATGGCGGTTATGTGTATCGGGATGTTTTTGATCGTTAGCTATCTCGCCTTTCATTTTCATGTTCTGCCCAATCCGCAGGAAACTGTCATTTCCCAAATCG
This sequence comes from bacterium, assembly GCA_041664945.1. GTDB lineage: Bacteria > UBP15 > UBA6099 > UBA6099 > UBA6099 > JBAYJY01. The sequence continues at coordinate 1,544 of JBAYJY010000028.1, forward strand.
CGCGCCATATCTTCGGCCGGAATGTCATGTATTACTGTCTTCAGGCAGGCACCGCTCTTGTTCTGATCATGGCCGCCAATACAAGCTTCGCCGACTTTCCGAGGCTTTCTTCGATTCTCGCACGCGCAAACTTCATGCCCCGCCAGATGGCCAACCTCGGCGACCGCCTCGTTTTCGCGAACGGCATTATTCTGCTCGGCACGATCTCCTGCGTTCTGCTTATCGCCTTCAACGGAATCACAACGCGTCTGATTCCTTTGTACGCCGTCGGCGTCTTCCTTTCGTTCACGCTCTCCCAGTCGGGAATGGTCATTCACTGGTGGCGCCTGCGCTCTAAAGGCTGGCAGCGTTCCATCGTCTTCAATGGCTTGGGCGCGCTCACAACCGCCGTCGTCGTTGTCATCAGCGCCTATACGAAATTTATCCATGGCGCCTGGATTGTCATCGTCCTCATCCCGATCATCGTTTATATGTTCACCAGAGTTTTCAACCATTACAAACAGGTCGCCGCTTCGCTTCGCGTCGAGACGGACAAGCCGGATTACTCGCCCCTCAAAAACAGGGTGTTCCTTCCGATCTCCAGCGTCTCCAAGGTTTCTCTCTTCGCGCTTCGTTTCTGCTACTCCATCTCAAAAGACGTCACCGGCCTCTACATCAATATCAATCAGGATGAAGCCGAACGCGTTCAGGCGCAGATCGACCGCCTTCACCTCTCCATTCCCTTCATCGTGCTTGATTCGCCTTTCCGCTCGGTCACAAAGCCGCTGATCGAATTCATCGACCGCGAGAGCAAGGCAAACCCCGACGAGATATTCACGCTCGTGCTGCCCGAATTCATGCCTCGAAAGAAATGGCACTACCTCCTCCACAACCAGACGGCCATGGTGATTTTCGCCGCTCTGCGGGGCCGCGAAAACGTTGTTATCACAAGCGTCCGCAAACGCCTGCCTGTGTAAAAAGAAGTGATGGCAGGCAGCAGACGGCAGATGGCAGCTCTGCGCTTTCCATTAACTGCGCCACCGCTTTTTTAATTGTTATTCCTCGTTGGCTTGTTCCGCTGAATGAAATATCAGCGTTATTTCAATAGCTTCCATTGCTCGATGCAGGGCTCCGGACCCCGGACCCTAATTCTTATACAAACTTTGAATCCGAAGATTAGAGGGATTACTAAGGTATAAACGGTCGGTATTTCGATATTATTATAGATAATTGATGAAATGCAGCGAATTATAGTAAAAATAGGCTTATTGGCTAGTCAAACACGCGCAATAAGCCGCCAATCCTGAATGCAGCGCGTCGCGGGGTGTCGGAATCGCCCGGATTTTGAGATATTAATGATAGGAAAACAAAACGGGGGACGGTAATTTTGGAAACAAGACTGATCAATGTCGGATTCGGAAACATCATTTCAGCGGGGCGGGTCATCGCCATCGTGTCGCCGGAATCCGCGCCGATTAAAAGGCTGATTCAGGAAGCCAAAGGCAAGGGCACGCTCATCGCGTCGACTTGCGGCCGCCGCACCCGCGCTATCATCGTCATGGATAGCGGCCATATCGTTCTGTCCGCGCTCCAACCCGAAACCATCGCCAACCGCTTCGTTACTGAAAAAGAAGACCATTCGGAAGATAAAGCTTAACTATATCTGCGCAAACCTCTACAAGATTCAATAGAAAAACGGTATAATCCAACCATGTTCGACGTTCCTTTTGAGAGAAAACACAGGCTTTTCGTAGTGTCCGGCCCGAGCGGAGTCGGCAAGTCCACGGTCACCGCTGAGCTGTTCAAGCAGCCCGAAATCAGGGACACGATCGAGTATTCGGTGTCGGCGACAACGCGACCGCCGCGGCCCGGCGAGGTTCCCGGCGAGAGTTATAATTTCGTGACGCCTGAGCGGTTCGATGAGATGATCGCAGCCGGCGAGTTCCTCGAATGGGCGCCGGTTCACGTTTCGAAATACGGGACGCCGCGCGCGAATCTCGACCGGGCGCACGACGCCGGGAAAGATCTCTATCTCGAGATCGACGTGCAGGGCGCGCTGAACGTAAAGACTGCCTATCCGGACGCCGTGCTGATATTTCTGATAGCGCCGCCGGAGGTTTTTCGGGAGCGGCTCGAGAACAGGCCGTCGAAACTGACGGGCGACGCGCTGCGCGCCGAGATCGAGGTGCGCATGGAAACCGCGCGCCGCGAACTGGCCGCCGTCACTCGCTACGATTACTGTGTTATGAACGAAAAGCTTGACGAATGCGTAAAAAACGCTATATGTATTATCAGAGCAGAACGCTGCCGGGTGCCTGTTTATGCCCGCGAGGGCGCGGCCAATAGCTTAGGGGGATAGGGATAACTGATGCAGTTCGCGGAATTTTCGACAGATAAACTATTTGAGGATTTCATAGGCAACAAATACACGCTCGTGAACGTCGCTTCCATGCGCGCCCGCCAGATCAACGACGGCGTTGAAGTTTATGTCAGGTCGCGCAGCAAGCATCCGCTTCAGGTAGCTCTCGAAGAGATCACCGCCGGCTACGTCGGCTACACTCAGGGCCTCGAAGCCTCCGAGGTCGAGGAACTCGAGCCGGAAACCGACAACATTTCTTTCGACGAAATGATCAATCTCGACACCGATTTCGACTTCGACGACGAAGAAGCGTTCGACATCGAGCCGATGGAGTTCGACGATGAATACGCCGGCCTCGAAGAAGAAGCGGGCGAGTACGTCGCCGTCGAGTAATGGGCTGCCGTCTCCTTCTCGGAGTCACCGGAGGCATCGCCGCCTACAAAGCGCCGCTCCTCATTCGCCTTTTCCAAAAACAGGGCTTTGAAGTCAAGGCTATCGCCACTAAACACGCTTTCGAGTTCGTCACACGCGTGACTCTCGAATCTCTCACCGGATATCCGGTTTACCACGACATGTACGCCGAACGGTCCGAGTTCGAGCACATCGAGCTCGCTAAATGGGCCGAACTTCTCGTTGTCGCGCCCGCCACCGCAAACATCATCGCGAAATTCGCGAGCGGCGTCGCCGACGACCTGCTCTCCACCGTTTTCGTAACCCTGAAATGCCCGGTCCTGCTCGCTCCGTCGATGAATTCCGCGATGTACCTCGACACCACGACGCAGCGGAACCTGCGGGCGCTGCACGAGCGCGGCGCGCAGGTGATCGAGCCGGTCGCTGGCGAACTTGCCTGCGGCGACATCGGAACCGGCCGCATGGCCGAGCCGGAAGCGATCTTCGAGCGCGCCATGCTGCTCGTGCGCGAACGCGAACTGCTCGCCGGCCGCAAAGTCCTCGTCACCGGCGGCGCTACCCGCGAACGCATCGACCCCGTCCGCTTCATCTCCAACCGCTCGACCGGCAAAATGGGCTACGCCATCGCTGAGGCCTTCGCAAGGTACGGGGCGGACGTCACCCTTGTTTCCGGGCCGTCGAGCCTTGTGCCGCCGTATGGAGTGGATTTCACGCCCGTGGAGTCCGCAGCCCAGATGAACGACGCCGTGCTTTCCCGCGCCGCCGGACAGGATGTTATCGTCATGGCCGCCGCGGTGGCCGACTACACTCCGGTCGCGGTGGCCGACTCGAAAATCAAAAAATCAGCCGACGGCGCCGGGATGACTCTCGAACTCACCCGCACTCAGGATATTCTCGCCAACCTCGCCGCCGCGAAACCGGCGGGCCAGATAATCGTCGGCTTCGCCGCCGAAACCGACAACCACCTCGACAACGCTGTCGGCAAACTCAGCCGCAAGCGGCTGGAAATGATCGTGCTGAACGACGTGCGCGCCAAAGACGCCGGATTCGCCGTGGACACCAACCGGGTGATGTTCGTGCGCCCCGCGGAGTCGCTCGCCGACAACGCCGGCTGGGAAACTAAAGAAGTCGGCAGCGTGAAAATCGCCCTCAAAGCCACCCCCCTCATGACAAAACTCGCCATCGCCGACGAACTCGCGGCCATCGTCGCGAAAATGATTTCAGAGAAGAAATAAACACTGTTGAAAAATCCTGAATCCATTGTTGAAATTAGTATAAAAAATTACTGTTTGAAAGGCGTTGTTTGTCTGAGTTTGCGAAGCGCTTGAGCTTCTATTTGTTTGAGCTGATTTGACTTCAACCCAAATGCTTGGGCTGTAATTTCAACAGTTCGAGGGTGTCCATCAATAAGGCCATAACGAAGTTCGAGGACTCGTCTTTCTCGAAAATTCAATTCTAATAGCGCAGAACGGATTTGTTCTCTAAGAGATTTAATAGCAACATCTTTATTATAGGAAGACTTATCCTTGTTTTGGATAATCGGCACAGTAATCGAACTCGATGAATAATGATCTTTTGCATAATTATATAAATCATCGTAAGAGCTTATTTCAACATTATTAAAATACGAAGTTAGTCTCAAAATTTCCTTCGAGTCAATATTGTCATTTTTTCTTCCGCCAATTAAAAGAATTCGCGGTTGAAATATCTTAATGCCAGACCTTTTCTCAGTTTCAATACAATTGAGATCATTGTCTAAAAAATGTCTGTAATCTAAGGCTTGATGAATTCCATGATGAATTTCAGAAGAAAAATCCCAATGTTTCCCCTTTTTTATTAGGAAAGGTTTATTTGGAGATTTCAATTCAACAACATCCCAATACATGGCGCCGAATTTTTGCCTGCAAAAATCCACACGATACATGTATTCTCCAGAGCCTGAATATAACACTACTTCTTTTGCAATTCCTTTATATCCACCTACAGTAAGAAATTTTGGAAAATCAACAAAAAATTTTGAAGCCTCTGTCTCAGTTAGATTTTTATTATCCAGAATTTTCTCTTCGTATTGCTGGAGTTCTTTCGATGAAAAAAGGCTTGGAGAAACCACGTAAATTGTCTTTTTCAATATATTTCTCCAATTATCAATTCAAACTTTGCTGTTCAAATAGAATCCTATAGCTATTTCGCGGCTTTAGCAAGAAGGTCTTTTTTCAGTTTCTTTTCAAGGAGGCCCCGGCAATCTTTTACTAAATTTCCTTCTTTCAATTCCTTCCTGAATAGATTGATTATCACTTGTGTGATAAGTTCGTCGGTTTCCTGATCCGCGTCTTTTTCATTCGCCGTATCATCTTGTTTTGACTGCTTATCAAGCAACTCCATGAAATATGAAGGGAGCTGTTTGTTATCCGGATCAAATACGATCGTGGAATCTTCAAACAGGCCTTCTTTATTCTTTTTGGGATATACCTTGTCGCTGAGAACTTTCACGTCAATGTTCAAAGCGTTTGCTATTTTATCTAATGTTTCCGGTCTCGGTTTCGCTATCAGGCCTTTTTCGAGCCGCGAAATGTATGTATTGTCCATGCCAGCTCTGTCGGCAAGTTGATGCTGCGTCATATCAAGCAGTTTCCGGTGTGTTGAAATAAACCGGCCGAAATTCCTCTTTATCTGGTCTTCTGTCAGATGTGTTTTAGTTGCGGTAGTTTTCATTATCATCAATTCTTTCTATTTTTCAGTATTTGTTCGCAATGCCCCTCGTCTCTTTGCGTATCAGGTTAGGTATTTCAATTCTACCGAAGGAAAGAATTTTCCAAGATTGACATAAAACTTGAACGAGAACGCGTATTTTCCTTCGGCGATTTTATTTCCTATTTTCCGGTCATCAAAATATATCTTCATATCATTCACGTTGCTTCCGGGCGTAATTAGAAATTCACCGTCATTTCCCATAGACTTGAAGCCTGCAAACGAGCATTTGAACGGCTTCCCCGGTGTCAGTTGGCTTGTAATAGCCTCCATTTTCGGCGATTCATGCTTTTCGAAATAGCTGAAAACGTATATAAGCTTATCTCGGGTTTCAGTCTGATTTTCGAATAATCTTTTTACGCTTTTAATAACCTCCTTGAAAAGCAGCGATTGAACATGGGTGTTTGTCGATTTTTTCATACCATACTCCTTGTGTTGAATAAGTTTTTTTCATAGTTCTTGACCTCGCAGTATTTTTTTCCGCCTTAAAATTCAAAAATCTTGAGAGTCGATACTTTGGCGGTATTAATTCGTTCAACTCTTATTATAAGAATAACGCCTGTTTGCAAAAGTGTCAATATAATTGTAACAATTAATTTGCTGTTAGCGCTGCGCGCTTTTCCCCACGCTTCATGCCCGGATTCACGGTTCCGCTGTGTTCGAGCCTTGAATGGCGTCCGGCGGGGAGGCGATATAGAGGACGATTCCGTTTGCGGCATCGGCGGCGTCTATGACGAATTTGACGGTGGCGAATGTCAGGCCTTCCTTTGCGGCGGTGACGGAGTATTCGCCTTTTGGGACGTTGAGCCATGCCACGCCGCCGTCGACTGATGTGGCCGGGTAGGCCGGATCGGGCATTACCTTTTCGTTGAAATAGAGCGGGCCGACGGCGCCCGGAACGATTGTGACGGTCGCGCCGGGTTCGCCGTGCGGCAGCCTGTCGTCGTGCATGCTCGCCCACGATTTCCCGACTGTCGTCACCATCGCGTTCCTGAATTTCACGCCCGCGCCCGCCGGCCGCTTCGCCGACATCATTATCAACCCTATCAGCGGCTTCATTCCATTGCGAAAAACGTCCGGGTCGATAAACTGAATCGCCAGGTCCGTGTTGTCCTGATCGGTTACCGCGATCACATTCGATTTCGTGGTGATCCAGCCCTCTTTTTCATACACGAATGAAAATCCGTCGTCTTTTCCCTTGTACTTTATGACGTTCAGCGTCCACCAGCCCGCGGCGTCCGACCGGATGTCCAGTTTTTTCGATTCCGGGTATTCCGCCACCCACACTTGCGCGTTCGGAACTATCGCATGGTAATCATACACACCGAAGCGGCAGATCTTGCCGGACAGTTTAACGCGGCTGATTATTTCCTCGTGCGTTTTCAGCGACTTCGCGTCTTTGTATTTTGTGAGATTCAGCGTTGTCGCTTCTTCGCAGCGGACGGACGCCGCAGCGACTGAGATAAAAACGGCGAGCGCTGCGAGAACGATCAGTATTTTTTTCATTTGCGCCTCGTTAAGCGTTAAGTATAATACCAACTTACCGAAAAACGGTAAATTCATCACCCACAACAGGGTTGTGGGGTGGCACCCTAAATTATTATATTTATAATGGCCACTTGATGTAAAATATAACACAGAACGTGCGGAACCGGAAAACCCGTGAAGAGGCGAGCCGATCATGAAAGAGAAAGCGTTGAAGGAATTGCAGGTTATTCCCGGGGTCGGGAAGAGCATCGCGGCGGATTTGTACGCGCTCGGCATCCGGAAGGTGAGCGACCTGAAGGGCATGGACCCGGAGGCGATGTACGAGAAATCGAACCGGCTTGCGGGCGTGAGGCAGGACCGGTGTCTGCTGTATGTGTTCCGGGGCGCTGTTTATTTCGCGACGGAGGAACGGCGCGACCCGGAATTGCTCAAGTGGTGGAACTGGAAAGATAAGTAAATTAAAAAACAGAATATCGAATAACAGACCTTATAAAAACTGCTTTAAAATTAAGATATCAATTATTTATAAGAATGAAAACGCATAACTTGAGGGAAGATTATAAAATGAAATTGCGAATCGGAGAGCAGTTGTTGATGGAGGGGAGAAAGTGGTATGATGGAGAAGTGAAAATAACGTACGATACATACTTGAGGGGTAATTAAGCGCGTTGTCTCCTGAATTCCGGTATGATCATGTGTCGCAAAGAAATGCCGCTATGCTCGACGTTAAAGAAAATATCAATGAAGCCGAATTGCATGTTGGTATAGAGGGGCTTGCCGAATATGCACGTTAATTATTTGTACATGCTGAAATGGGCATCTTCCCAATCACAGGAAGAATCGAAAACCCCGTGTGTTCTTGATTATGGCTGCGGAGCCGGGGACGTCGTGATTGAAGCCCGTAAATGCGGCGTGAATATGTACGGCGCCGATGTGTTTTACAGCGCCGCTCCATCCTATAAAACGCATGCGGAAAACGAGGGCCTTCTCAACGATTCAATCAGAGAAATCAAAAATGGAATAATTGATTTCGAAGACGGCAAGTTCGATATTATTGTTTGCAACCAGGTGTTCGAGCATGTCGAGAATCTCGACTCCACATTGAAAGAAATCCATAGAGTGATGAGCGCAAATGCTAAAATAGTCTGCCTTTTCCCATCCAAAGATGTGATAAGGGAAGGCCATTTGGGCATTCCTTTTGTCCATTGGTTTTCCAAAGGGAGCAGACTGAGGTTTTACTATGTATACACAATGCGTTTATTGGGATTCGGGTATTATAAATTAGATAAATCATACTCTGAATATGCGTTATCAAGCCTGAATTGGCTGGACGAATATACTTTCTACCGTGATTACGAAAAAATAATTAGAACTTTCGGCAAATATTTTAAAGTTAAGAGGATCGAAGACGACTATGTTTCATTCAGACTGTCAAAAACAAGAATGAAAAAACTCTCAAGAATATTGATGAAACTGCCCGGAGCAAAAGCTCTTTCGGGTATTGTCATGCGGAAGATGGCCGGCCTGGTTCTGCTTGCCGAGAAGGTAAACGGCGCAGCAAACCTCTCTGAAACAAACGGGAGCGAAAGGCAGTAGCGAGCAGCGAGAAAAAAAAGCGTAAAAGCAGTAGACGGTAGACGGAAAACAGAAGACAGGGAGATGAAAAGGCAAAAAAGCTTATAAAGACTGCGATATTTATAGGAATAGAGATCGGGATTGCTTCGTCAGCCACAATCCGGCTTCCTCGCAATGACGCGCTCTACGGTTCGGGATTTTGGGAAGCTGATATTATTTGTCAGTGACCCCAAAGTGACTTATAAGCAGTCCATAACGGCGCTAAATCGAATCAAGTGAAACGAAATGGGCGGCTGGTTATAAGTATGTTTGCGTATGCGTGAAATCAGAGATAAGGTTTTAATTATTTGCGTTACAGGGTAGTGCCGAGGGCCGGAATTGAACCGGCGACGCAAGGATTTTCAGTCCTTCGCTCTACCGACTGAGCTACCTCGGCTGATGCTTAATAATTATGAAAAACTCATCTGGCAGCTCCCGCTTGTCAGTCGCCCGACTTGCGGTTCTTGCGCGCGCGGCGCCGCTGGCTTTCCTGAATTTTCCGACGTCTTTTTTCGCTCGGTTTCTCGTATCTCTGCGAGCGTTTGAAGTCCTCCTGAATCCGCGCGTCGCGGCAAACGGTTCGGAATCTTCTCAACGCGCTTTCAATGGACTCTCCGTCTTTTACTGTTACTCCCGGCAATTTTAACACACCCTCTCTTTTTCGATTACCTTACGGAGCCGACGAGGATTGAACTCGCGATCTCCGGCTTGACAGGCCGGCATGTTAACCGCTACACCACGGCTCCTTAATGCTTTGCTGCTGCTTTGCGCGCCCGTTGCTCGCCGCGCGGCGGGTTCGGGGCTTCATTGGGCGAGGTGGGTTTCGAACCCACGACCTCTTGCGTGTGAAGCAAGCGTTCTCCCACTGAACTACCCGCCCGAACCGAATGTTACGCCCTCAAGGGGATTCGAACCCCTGTCGTCGCCTTGAAAGAGCGGTGTCCTAACCCCTAGACGATGAGGGCTTACTTGAGCCGTCCGGGGTTCGAACCCGGGACGCCCGGATTAAAAGTCCGGTGCTCTACCAACTGAGCTAACGGCCCCTACTATTTCGGCAGGCCCGGGTTGATCCGGGACAACTCCGGGTGGGAAATCATTTCAAAGGTCAGCTTCTTAATAACCGTCTTATTATAATGGCCGGATTTGCCATGTCAATATTTTCGGGCAACTTCCGGCGTTTATTGCTTGTTTATACGATTTCGTCAGACGAACTTCCTGAGGATAACCGTCTGCGCGCGTCGCGGACCGACTGAAATTATCGATATCGGCGTCTTGATTATGCGCTCTATGTACTTCACGTAATTCTGCGCCGCTTCCGGAAGGTCGCGGTAGTCTTTTACGTGGCTTGTGTCTGTTTTCCAGCCCGGCAGGTCTTCATAGACCGGGGTGCACTCGCGCAGCTTGCGAAAATCGGTCGTGAATTCGCTGATGACTTCGTTGCCGACTTTGTATCCGACGCAGACTTTAATCGTGTCGAATTCGTCGAGCACGTCGAGCTTCGTCATTGCGAGAGCGCTCATGCCATTTATTCGGGCGCTGTAGCGGAGCAGAAGGGCGTCGAGCCATCCGCAGCGGCGCGGGCGGCCTGTTGTGGCTCCGTACTCGCCGCCTTTTTTTCTCATCAGTTCGCCGACCTCGTTGATCTGTTCGGTCGGGAAGGGGCCTTCGCCAACACGTGTCGTATAGGCCTTGGTGATGCCGAGCACACGCGAGATCTTCGTCGGGCCGACTCCCGCGCCCACGCACGCGCCGCCCGCAACCGGGTGCGACGACGTTACGTACGGATAGGTTCCGTGCGTGACGTCCAGCAGCGTGCCCTGCGCGCCTTCGAACAGCACGAACTTTTCCTCGCGCAGCGCGTTGTGTATCAGTATCGATGTGTCTGACACATATTTCTTCAGTCTGTCGCCGTAGGCGAGGTATTCTTCCGCGATCACGTCGGTTTCGAAGCCTTCGTGTTTGAATATCTCGCGCAGAATTAAATTCTTATATTTCAGCGTGTGGCCGAGCCGGCCGATGAACTCTTCGCGGTCGAACAGGTCGTTGAACCGCAGGCCGACGCGCGCCATTTTGTCCACATAGGCCGGGCCGATCCCGCGTCCGGTTGTTCCGAGCTTGTGCTTGCCCTTGAGCTCTTCCTCGAACTTGTCGAGCGTCTTGTGATAGGGCATGACGAGATGCGCGTTGCCGCTGATGCGCAGGTTGTCGAGGCAGACGCCGCGCGCCATGAGCTGGTCCATCTCGTCGATGAGCGTCTTCGGGTCGACGACCACGTCGTCGCCGATGATGCAAATCTTATCCTTATAAAGGATGCCTGACGGAATCAGGTGTAGGATGTACTCCTCGTTATCAACCTTAACGGTGTGACCCGCGTTGCTGCCGCCCTGATAGCGGACGACCATGTCTACGCCTTCGGCGAGCATGTCTGTGATCTTGCCTTTGCCTTCGTCGCCCCACTGGGCTCCGACCAATACGATGCCGGGCATGGAGTTTGCCTCCCGTCCTTACGTTTAACGCGGCGTTTTGTCTTCAGGGCCAACCGTCTTCCCGCCGCCGCGCGCTTTCAACTCCGGAACCGATTTTATTCCGGCTCAATAAAAAAAACTCAAACGGGCCGCAACCGCGTTTGAGCAGATTGCAATATATGTTAGCTCTACCCCTGCGGCGTGTCAATACAAATATAGATAGGTTTGGGCGGGCGGCTTTTGCCGCCTCAACGAATTCCTTTCCATTTTTTCGGTTTGACGGCGCTCTATCTAAATGGTACTCTTGATCTATCTAAGAAAATAGGCCGTTTGCTGTTTGTGGACCGGCTGCGAATCAGGCGCGAGGGACAAGGTAAATATTTTGAAAATGGGTTTTAATGCGATTTCGCGGGCCGCGCGCGGAGCGGCGGCCAGGCTGCCGCTGGTTTTGGGCGTTTTGTTGTCAGCTTTATGCGCATGCGCTCCGGCGCGGGCGGAACTTAACATTATCAACACGCCTCTCGAACTGAAGGTCGAGGCGGATGCGTACAGCTTCTCGTTTCATCCGGACACCGGCATGTGGGATGTTTGGTGGAGCGACGGCGAGCCGCTGATCCGCAACGCTACTTCGCTGTGGGGAGTCGCGGCGGGCGGCCAGAAAAAAGTTGTCGCGTTCGCCGGCAACAGGAATTTCGCCGTCGATGTCAGGAACTTCACGGACCGGCAGGGCGAGGGCCGCATGGCGATCGTTTCATACGACAACAAAGAGACGATGTTGCGATTTGTCACGACGTTCCGGTTCTACGAATCGAAGACGTTTTTCACGGTCATTCAGACGCTGGCCAACAAGAGCGATCTGCCGGTGAGCGTCAGCCACACGATACCGCTCCAGACGGACAACGAGCACTTCGGCGGTTTTTTCCCCGGCCCGGATCCGAAAGATGTCTGGGCGCTCGAAAACGGCTACAAACTCATGTACGACTTTTTTGTCAGGGTCGTGAACGCGCCGGAGCCGGTTGTCTCGAACTGGAACGCCGCGTATTACGACCGCGCGACGCGGCGCACATCGCACTTCGGGTTCCTTACCGTTGACAGCGGAAAGATCAGCATCCGCTCGTTTTACACGCCCGGCGCCTCGATGAAGGAGAAGAACTGGACCGCGCTCTCGTCGCTCAAAGCGATTGTGGAATATGATCCGGACATCCGGGTGGAGCCGAAACAAAAGTTCGAGGGCGAACGGCTTTACATAGGTCTTTCGACCGAACCGCCGCCGCATCCGTCGCTCGAACGATTCGCCGACGCTGTCGCGGAGCAGTACAAAATCCGGATCGGCGCGCGCGAAACGCCCAACGGCTGGAACAGTTGGGCCTCGAAATATCATCACGCAATAACTGAAGAAAACATGCTTGAGAACGCGCGCTGGGCTGCGGAGCGCTTGCTTCCGTTCGGGATGAACACGTTCCAGATTGATGACGGCTGGCAGGTTATGATCGGCGACTGGGAGCCGAACGGCAAATTCCCGCACGGGATGAAATATATGGCGGACCGCATACGCAAGCTCGGGCTCTCGCCGGGTTTGTGGATCGAGCCGTTCTGCGTTTCCTCGGAAAGCGAGCTCGCCCGCGAGCATCCGGAATGGATCGCGCCGAAAAATCAGATTGCCGAAACGATTATGCCGAAAGACTGGCTGATCCTCGATATTACGAATCCGGAAGTGAAGGAATGGGTCGCCGCTCTATTCCGCCGAATCGGACGCGAGTGGGGTTTCAAGGTTATCAAAATCGATTTTATTTATTTCGAGCTTCTCGCGAAAAAATATTACGACCCGAATGTGACGGCCGAACAGGCGTTCCGCGAGGGGATGCGAATCATCCGCGAGGCGCTTCCGGAAGACGCGTTCCTGCTCGCGGTGGCCGTGCCGACCGCGACCGGCGTCGGCTACGCGGACGGCATGAGGCTCGGACTCGACATCACGCCTGACTGGGGCGACGGAGAGGGCCCGACCGAGCAGGGCACGAAACCGATGGTGCGCAACCTCGCGCGCCGCTACTATCTCGGCCGCCGCGTGTGGATCAACCATCCCGACATGTTTTACCTCGGAAGCCCCGAGGAAATAGCCCGCTGGGACGGCTCGCGCCTCACGCTCGAGGAGGCGCGCACGTATGCCACGCTTTCTTCGCTCGAGGGAGGCATCGTAAAGATCGGCGATACGTTCACCGGCCTCAACGCCGCTCAGACCGATCTGCTGCGCCGCGTTCTGCCGGCTTATCCCGGCGTCGCGCGCCCGCTCGACCTTTTCGAATCGATGTATCCGGAAATCTGGCATTTGCCGATCCGCAAACCGGAGCTGAATTACGACGTCGTCGCCTTTTTCAACTGGGGCGCCAACAGGCGCTGGGGCGTTTCTGAACCCGAGAAGGAGAAAGACATCAAGGTAACGCTCGCCGACCTCGGGCTCGACCCTTCGAAAAAATACGTCGCTAACGAATTCTGGACCGGCGAACCGGCCGGCGTTCTTCAGGACGCGCTTTCGGCGACTCTCGAACCGCGCACCGTCCGCGTTTATTCAATCCACGAACTCAACGGCCTGCCTCAATTCATCGGCTCCAACCGCCACGTAACTCAGGGCGCCACGGATATCGAATGGATCCGCTGGGACAACGAAAAGAATCTGCTCTCCATCCATCAGAGCGCCGTTCCCGGCTTCAAATATACGCTCACTTTCTATGTCCCGGACGGATTTCGTTTCCTCGCGGCGACAACGGACAAATGGCCGCTCGAACACAGCGTGGAAGGCAATTTTCTGAAAGTCCGGTTTGTCGAGCCCGTGGACGCGGAGCGGACTCTCAGGCTCGCGTTTGAGCGGGTTGCCGCGCCGCAACAATCAGAGCCGCCGGAAGACGGCGCTCCGGCGCAGGAAAGCGGAGACGCGAAATAATGGACAAGCCCAAATCGAGAAAGAAACTTTTTGTTTTTCTTTTCTTAGCAGCGGGGCTCTGCATTTTTGTTTATATTTATGCGCCGAGTTTCTCCGACTATTACTACATCCGCCGCTATGGGAAAACTATTCCGAAACTGCCGATAGTTCAGGATTTTAAGGCGACAGACAGGGTTGTTGTCTTCGCTCCGCACCCGGACGATGAAACGCTCTGCTGCGCTGGCGCTATCCAGAAGGCTAACGCCGCGGGGGCTCAGGTTTTCGTCGTATTCATGACCTCCGGCGACGGTTTCGAATGGGACGACATTCTGCTTACCCGAAAGATGAAACCGAAACCCGCCGCGATGATAGATCTTGGGAAACGACGCATCAGCGAGTCGAAAACCGCCGCCGGAATCCTGAGCGTTCCACGGGACCATCTGTTTTTCTTAGGCTATCCCGACCGCGGCCTGACTCATCTTTTCTTCGATCACTACAAAAAACCATACACTTCTTTTTATACGAAAACAGACAAAGTTCCTTATGCGGAAGCGCTGTCGCCCGGCGCTTTATACACCGGGAATAATCTCGAAAAAGATCTGGCGTCGATTCTTTTGGAAGTGAAGCCGACATACATTTTCATGCCGGCTCCGATGGACGCCCATCCGGACCACAGGGCGACTTCATTTTTTGTTTTGCGCGAGCTTAATTTAGTGATAGGCGTGGATTTGAACACCTATTTCTGGGTGGTGCACGGAGGGCTCGAATGGCCGCTTCCGAAGAACTGGCACACCGATCTATACCTCTCGCCGCCGGGACGCGACAGATCGCTCGGCTGGGAACGCCTCGACCTCACCCCGGCGGAGGTCCAGACAAAAAAGGAAGCGATCATTTCCTATAAGAGCCAGATGCGGATGCTGAAACGCTACATGGCTGCGTTCGCGCGGCGGAACGAATTGTTTCTTTCGCAGATGTTTTGACATAATCTGAATTCAGCGGCAGGACGAAACCGGGATGAAAAGGAGTGGGACATGGCGGAAGCAGGGCAGGGGGCGAAGAAGGAACGTTCGTTTTCACTCGATGTTTTCCGCGGACTGACGATCGCCGGAATGATTCTCGTCAACACGCACATGGGAACGGACAGGTACGGCGTTCTCGAACACGCTGTCTGGAACGGGTTCACGCCGACCGATCTTGTCTTCCCTTCGTTTGTGTTCATAATGGGCGTCTCGATTATCTTCTCGATGTCGAACCGCTCCAAAATCGGACAATCCACGGCAAAGCAGATCTTCCATATTTTTTACCGCGCCGCGATTATTTTCTTCCTCGGTTTTATATGGCACATCGATCCGCTGAGCAAAATTCTGCCGCAATTCGAAACGATCCGGATCATGGGCGTGCTACAGCGGCTCGCTTTATGCTATCTGTTCACATCGCTGATTGTCATGTTCACAGGCAGGCGCGGACAGCTCGTCGCGTTCGTGGCGTGCGTCGGCGGCTACTGGCTTCTCATGAAATACGCGCCGGTTCCCGGACACGGCGCCGGCGTTCTGGCGCGCGACGGCAACCTCGCCGGATATATAGACAATATTTTCCTCAAAGGCCATCTCCACGCCTACAATCCCGGCTGGGATCCGGAAGGACTTCTGCACACGCTGCCGGCGATCGGCTCCTGCCTGCTCGGCGCTCTGGCGGCCCACTGGCTGCGAGGCGAAAAAAGCATGCAGGAGAAAATGGCGGGTCTGTTCGTCGCCGGCAACATTTTCATTCTCGCCGGTTTTGTCCTCGACAGATATTTTCCGATCAATAAGAATCTCTGGAGCCCGTCCTACGTTTGTCTCGCAGGCGGACTCGCCATGAATATTTACGCCGTCTGCATCTGGTTCGTCGATTTCAAAGGTTGGAACAAGATCACGCTGCCGTTCGTTTTCCTCGGCATGAATTCGCTTTTCGCCTATCTGATATCGGACCTCATGAAAGGCATTATGAGCATAATCCCGGTCGCGAGCGACAGCGCCGGCAAGGTCATGCTTATCGACTTTATTTTCAAACACGTTTACGAACCGTGCCTGACTCCCAAAACAGCGTCTTTCCTGTTCTCGCTCTCTTATGTTATCCTATGGATGGGAATCACGGGCTTGATGTACCGAAAGAAATGGTTTGTTAAGATTTGAACGCGGAATATATCGCAATTCTTTTGTAGGGGCGCAGCATGCTATGCCCAATTCGCTTGAGAAAAGAAAAGGGTTAACGCGGAGGTGTCGAGATGACGAGCAAGGAACGAGTGTCGCGCGCGATTGAGTTCAGAAACCCGGACCGGATTCCCTATCTGCATCCCATTCCGCTGATCAGCGACTTCTTCTTCATAATGACATATCCGGCGTCAGACTGGCAGCCGGCGCCCGGCGTTGCGCCGTACCTGCACGATGTCCTTTATGCGCTCGGCAACTGGCGCTGGAACGAATGGACGCCGAAGAACTGGCCGTCGAAGAGCATCAAGCGCGAGGACGAATTCGGCTGCGTGCGCGAGGCGATCATGGCGGACACTGTCGGCGAGGTGACTTTCCACCCGCTGAACGACATCAGCAAAGTCGACGAGTTCCCGTTTCCGGACCCGCACCGGCCGGAACGGTTCGAGCGGTTCGAGAAGTACGCAAAGGTGATCGGACGAGACAAGTTCATCATAGGCGAGCTTGGGGTCGGGCTGTGGGAGAGGGCGCATTTTCTGCGCGGCTTCACGCAGGCGCTTGAAGATCTCGTTTTGAGGCCGGAGGAGATGCAGCGGCTGCTGGACCGTCTGACGGACGAATGGCTGATCGGGCTTGTCGAGGAGCACGCCGCGCGCGGCTGCGACGGCGTTATGATGACGGACGACTGGGGCACGCAGCAGCGCCTGATGATCTCGCCGAAGATGTGGCGCCAGTTCATAAAACCCTGTTACGCGCGGCTTGCCGAGGCGATTCACGACAACGGAATGAAATTTTTCCTGCACAGTTGCGGGCAGATAACGGACATCATCGAAGACCTGATCGAAGTGGGACTGGACGTTCTTCAGAAGGACGACCTCGAAGCGATCGGCACGGAATATCTCGCGGAACATGTCTCCGGACGGCTGTGTTTCCTCTCGCCGCTGGACGTGCAGCGGATTATGCCGAACGCGGACAGCCATACGCTCGCGAAGGAAACGAAGAAACTGATCAAGCGTCTCGGCAACAGAGGCGGCGGCCTGATGGGCTATTCCTACATGCAGCCGGCGGCAATCGGCCTTAACTGGGGACAGTTTGCGCTCGTTCAGTATTACACGTTCCTTTTCGGCCACCGCCGCGCCGAACGCAAAGCGTGAAATAAATAATCAGGATTATTATCTGAATCTAACCCAGCCTGCGGCTGAAAGCAAGGCGGCGATTGCTCGCCGCAGTCCAAGATAATCACCATTTAGCAATGTAATATTTCGACAATTGAGTGTTTGTTTTTGCTTTATTTTGAAGTTTTTTGCGCGGAGCGCCTTCGGACTGCGGCGAGCGATCGCCGCCTTGTATTACGACGGAGCCGTTGGGCGCATGCATGGGGTTAAGCTAATCTTTCGCGGCAAACGGTATTCAGCCCCGGAAATAGATTTAAAGCGCGCATTAATGTTTGCGCAACTTAAGTCAGGCTGCGAACGCAATTCTGATTTTATCAATCTCCGGAAACGACAATCATGTCTTTCTGCCGGATGTCCGCCGACGAAGCGCCGACGAGAATATCGTAGCGGCCCGGGATGACCTTGAACGATTTCGTCTTGTCGTTCCAGAACGCAAGGTCGTTCACGGCGAGCGGAAGCGTCACGATTTTCGACTCGCCTTTTTTCAAATGTATGCGCTGGAAACCGCGCAACTGTTTGAGGGGCCTGTCGTTCCCGGCGTCCAAGGCGCGAACGTAAAGCTGCGCCACCTCGTCGCCGTCGCGGCCGCCTGTGTTCGTTATCTTCACGCTGACTTTAACCGTGTCGGATGAGGCGGCGTTTTTCCTGTCCATGCTTAGTTCGCCGTAGCTGAATGTCGTGTAGCTCAGCCCGTAGCCGAACGGATAGAGCGGTTCTTTTTCAAAATACATGTACGTTCGGCCGTGAGATATCTCGTAGTCGTCCATCGCAGGCAGATCGTCAACGCTCTTGTAGAAAGTCATCGGCAGACGGCCCGCGGGATTGTAGTCGCCGAACAGCGCATCAGCGATGGCGTTTCCGCCTTGCTCGCCGGAGTACCATGAATGAAGAATCGCGGGTATGTCCTGATTGATCCGGTTGATGGATAACGAGCTTCCCGTGACAAGGACAACCACGACCCGCGGATTAAGCTCTTTCACCTGCTGAACTATCGCTTCCTGATCGCTCGGCAGGTCGAGACTCCACCGGTCTATGCCCTCTTTCTCGTCGCCAACCTGCAGGCCCATGAATGCGATAACAACGTCGGCGTCCCGGATGGACTGTAACTTGCGTCCGAGCGCCGCGTCGTCTTCAGACGGCGTCGCCCATTCGGCTTTCGCCGTCCCGACGCCTTTCGCGGAAACGTACTCGATCCGGACGTCCACGGGCTTCCCCTTTTCCATAATGAACATGGTCGTCTTGCGTTTCAGCAATCTATTGTCCAGCGCCGAATTCTCGAGCGGCTGTCCCGCCTTCGCTTTCTGCGTTTTCTTTTCGCTTTTGGCTTCAAGAACAAGTTTGCCGTTTAGAAACAGCCGGGACATGCCGCTGCCGCCGAGATCGAAGTAGTATTGCCCGGAGCGGTCCGGAACTATGCTTCCCGTCCAGCGCACGGAGATCGCTTCGACGCCGCCGGCCTGCGCGGGAGCGTTGGCGTAATTCAGATTCACTCCATCCTCGACCCGCGACGCGAACGGAGCGCCCTTGAATTCCCTGTTGTTGAAATACTCGGCTTTCAGCCCGTTGCCTGACCCGCTGCGCAGCGAGTCCTTCTCAATCGCGCGAAAACTCTTGTCGTCCGGCGCGTTGACCCATTCCACACGGGCGACGTCGGCGCCGTTCCGCAGCCGGCTGCGGATGCCGTCGAGTGGAGTGACGGGCGGATTCGCGGGCGTTCCGCTGTAGTCGCCGTACAGCATCTTGTCGGCGTTCGGCCCCACGACTGCGATGGACTTTATCTTGTCCGGATTGAGGGGCAGCAGGGCGGCCGCGCCGACTGTGTCGTTTTTGAGAAGCGTAAGCGACTCCCGGCTCACCTGCCGCGCCAGCGCCACGTGCTCGCTGGAACCGATGACGGAAGGCGATATCTTCGTGTACGGGTTCATCTCCGGCGGGTCGAACATGCCGAGCATCATCCGCACGGCCATAAGGCGCGTGACCGCGAGATCGACATCGGCTTGGGTCAGCAAACCTTTTTCGATCGCCACCGGCACGCTTTTGGGCACGCCGCCGGCATCGTCACACTCGACATCCACGCCGGCCTTCAACACCAGGGCGGTCGCTTCATCAAAAGTCTTTACGTATTTATGATGCACGACCATGTGGCGCACAGCCGCGCAGTCAGTTGTGACATAGCCCTTGAAACCCCAGTCATTGCGCAAAACATCCGTCAGCAGCCAGTGATCCGCATTGCAGGGAACGCCGTTTATTGCGTTATATGCGCCCATCACAGACAGCGCGCCGCCCTCGACCACCGCCGCGCGGAACGCCGGAAAATAGTAATCACGCAGCGTCGTTTCGGTTATCCTGGAATCTGATTTCTGGCGGTTATATTCTATGTTGTTGGCCGCAAAATGTTTCGGCGTGCCGACTGTCTTGATGTATTTCGGATCGTCGCCCTGAAGGCCTTTCACGAACGCGACCGCAAGCCGGCTCGTCAGCCACGGATCTTCGCCGTACGTTTCCGGCGTGCGCCCCCAGCGCGGATCGCGCGCCATGTTGATTGTGGGCGCCCAGAAATCCAGAAGCCGCACTCCCGGATATCCGTTTTTCACGGCGTCTCTGTTGATGGAGCCCCACGCTTCGTCGGATATCGCTGTTGTTAACTGATGCACAAGTTCGGGGTCCCATGTGGCCGCAATTCCCATGGCCTGTGGGAATACCGTGAAATTGCCCGCCTGACTCCCGACGCTGTACGCGATGCCGTGCAGCCCCTCGTTCCAGTATTGGTAGTCCTTTATTCCCAGTCTCGGAATAGCTGCCGATGTGTTATTCAGCAGAGAGGCCTTTTCCTCAAGCGTCAGTCTCGAAACAAGGTCCGCCACCCGCGTGTCTATCGGCTGCTTGAAGTCTTGGAAAGGATATTTCGGCGCATCCTGCGACCGGACTGCCTTCGCGAGGCAGAGACTCACAATCATTATTGCCAGAGATACTCTTTTAATCACGATGCAATTCCTCCATACGATTTACTCTTATGTCTCATTTCGACATTGGCGGCCGGATCGCCTGAACGCCGGCAACTGCCGCAAATTCTACTAATATTTTCTTTCAATTGATCTTAATACTTAAAAAAAACAGCGAGATGTCCGGCGGACCGTTTTAACGAATAAAAGGCTATGGAAATTAATAATTATTTGAACGAGAGAGAATGAGTTTGAATAAAGATTGCGCAAAATCCGGGAAAAGGGCAATAGTTGCATTATATCAAACAAATACAAGATGTGGAATATTTGTTAAAACGCAAATGGGCTTGCTGCTATTGACAAAAAGGCCAATTAGGGGTATTTTGGAAGTGTTGTTATAGTTTTACTAAAGGAAACTATATCCTAAAAGGCAGCATTCATGGCAAAACTCAATTTCGGAATAATCGGATGTGGAAGGATCACCGATCTTCATGCGCCCGGCTACGCCAGAAGCGATCGCGCGCAAATATACGCCGTATGCGACATCAACCGCGAGACCGCGGAGCGGCGCATGCGCGAGTGGGGAGCGGAGAAGTTTTACACGGATTATCGTGAAATGCTCGCCGACCCCGCCATTCATGCGGTGGAAATCATCACCCCGCATCATCTGCACAAAGATCTGTGCGTCGAAGCCTGCCGGGCCGGCAAGCATGTTTCGGTCCAGAAACCGATGGCTTTGAGCGCGTCTGAATGCGACGCCATGATCCTCGCGGCGGAAGAAGCGAAAGTGCAACTCAAGGTATTCGAAAATTTCGTTTTTTACCCGCCGTATGTTAAGGCGAAGGAACTCATAGACAGCGGCGCGATTGGCGAGCCGCTCAGCATGAGAATCCGGTTGGGCGGCGGCGGAAAAGGCGGCTGGAAGGTCCCGTTCAAAACGTGGCTCTGGCGTCTGAACGAGCAGACCTGCGGCGGAGGCCCCAACATCTTCGACGACGGCTACCATAAGTTTTCAATCGCCATCCACTTCCTTGGCGAGGTGGAATCTGTTCATGCTTGGGTTGACCGCTCTTTCGGCATCATAGATGCGCCGGCGATGATTTCATGGGAATACAAAACCGGAAAAGCCGGCGTGCTCGACTCCACGATGTCGACGAACATGACGATTAAATCGAAATACTATTCAGTTGACGAGCGTGTTGAGGTCATCGGCACGGAGGGAGTCATCTGGGTGACGCGCTGCACGGCGAAGCTCCTCGACGAGCCGGCCATTATTCTCTACAACGGCGGCGAAACGAGGCTCTTCGAGAACATTCGCAATGACTGGCTCGACTCATTTATTGACTCCACGCAACATTTCATCGGCTGCCTGCTCGACGGAGGCGACCCGATGCTCACCGGGCGGCGGGGCAAGGAAGTTCTGCAGTTCGCGCTTGCCGCCATTAAAAGCTCATGCTCAGGGCTTGTCATCAGGCCCGACGACATCACGGAATGACAGCGCCGGAGAATTACGGCGCGGAATTCGGATGGGATGACATGGCAGAAATCTCAAAAATTAAAACGGAAGTCATAACAAGGATTGCGCTTGCGGGATGCAGGGTTCTTTCACGCATGAACGACAGGACGATGCTATCCGTTATGCGCGCGATTAAGCCTCTCGTGGGCGAGCCGGCCGCCAGGGAAGGTCTCGAAGAAATTATTGACGCGCTCAGCGCCGGGCCGCCGAACACGACTCTTTTAAAACGAATGATGGCCGAAACGAAATACGAAGAGCTTCGCGATATAATCGCCGGGCTGTTTTCATTCAGGCAAATGGACATCGAAGATTTCTGAGACGCGGACGGGCCAGCCTTAACCGCCGGAGGAGAGATTCTTGAAAAAACTAAATGTAGCGGTTTGCGGAGGAAGCGAAAAAGAAGCGTGGATGCATGCCCGCGCATGGGTGAATTCCGGAAATGCCGACCTGTTTGGTTTTTGTTGCGCGGACAGCGGCGCTGCGGCATCGCGCGCCTCTGTATTCGGAGTCAAAGCGCTTTCAGGATTCGACGCCGCGCTTGCCGATAATGCCGTGGACGCCATTGATCTGTTGGAATTCGACGGCAGGCGAGAGGAACGGGCGCTTGCCGCGCTCGCAGCGGGAAAGAGCGTTCTTCTATCGGCGCCATTCGCCGGTAACGCGGTTTCCGCGGAGAAAATCGCGCAGGCCGCAAAGGGCGCTTCTCCGCTTCTCATGAGCTTCGAGCCGTTCTTTTTCTACCCTCCGGCAATGAAACTCGTTGAAATGGCGCGGAAGGATGTCGTGGGAAGGATAACCGCGGCGCGCTTCAGGACAATCATTTCGGACAAAGGCGGCTGGGACGAATACCTTACCCCGGATTTCAAGCAGTCCGAACCGGAAGCAAAATGTGAAAGAGATGAAATCGTCAGGCGCGAACTATTCGAGAAACTGTCTATTGCCGTTAAAATACTCGGCCCTGTCGCTGAAACGCACTTTATTGCGCCGCCTTCTGAAGGGCCGGGCTCAGCGATACTCACATGGAAAAATACGGCTCACGCCATTTACGGCTGCATTGAACTGAACTTCTGTCCGGACATGGAAATCCGGTCCGCATATGATTCGAGGGATGACAACGTGGAACTGACGGGGCCGTCAGGGATAATATGGCTCACGCGCGGCGCTTCGCAGATGAGAAACGAACCTGCGATCCGGGCGTATCGCGGCGAAAATTTGTTCGCCTATGGAAATCTTGATGACGACTGGCAACGCGGATATGACGCCTGCGCCGATCATTTCGCGCAGAGCGCGCTTTCCGCAAGGAATGCCGACATCGCGCCGGCGGCCTCCGCGGCTGTCATGAAAATTGTCGACGCTGCCCTTAAAAGCGCGGCGAATAAAGAGCGTGTAGCGGTCAGCGCATAAGCGGACGCGAATATCGGAGCGACATAGCAATGCCTAAGCAGATACAATCATTGGAACGCGGACTATACATACTTAATTCAATATTGCTTTCCCCGCATCCGGTTTCCTCAAGCGAACTCGCCCGGCAGCTCGGCGTACATAAAAGCACATTGTCTCATCTGACAGCGACGCTGATCGAGCAGGGTTTCCTTGAGAAAGAGCCCGGCAGCGCGAGGCTTTTGCCGGGGAACGCCGTTTATCGGATCGCCCGCGCCATGTTTATGGCTGCGGATGCGATCGAAACCGCGCGGCCTTTTATCGAAAAACTGGCTGACGACACGGGCGAAACATCTCACCTTTGCGAACTTCGCGGACGCCGCGTTTTGTTTATTCTGAATTCCGACTCGAAGATGTCGCTTCGCGTTCAGACTGAATCCGGCATGAGCGAAGCGGCTCACTCGACAGCCATCGGCAAAGCGCTTCTCTCCGGCTTGCCGGAAGAAGAAGCTGTCGAGTTTCTTAAATCAACCGAACTTGAAAAGTACACCGATTCGACTTTGACGGGGATTTCCGATGTTCTGGAGGAACTGAAGAACGTGCGCGCGCGCGGCTACGCGGTTGACAATGAAGAACAGACTCCCGGCATGGGGTGCATAGCTGCCCCCGTGCGCGATAAGAGCGGCAAGGTAGTCGCCGCGGTTGGAATATCGGGGCCGGTCGCGAGGGTATTTGTGGATGACGCGAATATGAGCGCGAAGGTGAAAGAATGCGCAGCGGAGATTGAAAAGAAACTGAAACAGAAGTTCGCCGGCGTCGCCAAAAACGGCGGCCGGTGATTTGACACATGGAGTCGGCTGCCGCCGTGCGGCGGACCGAAGCCGGATATATTTCGAACAAACAGGAGACATGACATGAAACTCACAGGCGGAGAAATTGTTGTCGAATATCTGATAGCTCAGGGCGTGCCGTATGCGATCGGGATACCCGGCCACGGATGCCTCGGTCTCGCGGACGCGTTCATCGGCCGCGAGGACAGAATAAAAGTCATTCAGGTTAAGCAGGAAATGTGCGCCGTGCATCTTGCGGACGGATACTACCGGGCGACGAAGAGGCCGCTTGCCGTATTCACGAGCATCGGGCCGGGCGCAATAAACACCGCCATAGGCGCGGCGACCTGTTTTGCGGATTCAACAACGGCGCTTATTATCAACGGGTCGGCGCATACGCACATGCGCGGCAAGGGGCTGCTTCAGGAAATCGAACGATATAGGGACGACGATTTCGAGCGCGTCCTGCAGCCGGTGGTTAAACGTTCGTGGCGCGTTGACAGCGTGACGCAACTGCCGTCTGTCATGAAGCGCGCCTTCAGCGTCATGATGACCGGGCGCCGGGGGCCGGTGAACATTGTTCTTCCCATGGACGCGCAAAGCGCGAGCGCCGATGTGAAAATGCCGAAGCCGGATAAAGCGACGCCGACCGGAGTGATCAAGGGCGATCCGGCGGCGATACAAAAAGCAGCGTCGCTTTTTGCCTCGGCAAAGCGGCCCGTCATCCTCGCGGGCGGCGGAGTGGCGGCGGCCGGAGCGGAGAAAGCGTTGCTTGAACTCGCCGAACTGAAGGGCGCTGCGGTTGTCACAACGATGGCCGGCAAAGGCGTGTTCCCGGAAGATCATCCGCTTTGCGCATGGCACACGGGCTCAAAGGGCACATCCGTCGGCCTCAAAATGACAAGCTCGGCGGATGTAATCCTCGCGGTAGGCTGCCGGTTCGCGGATGAAACGGCCTGCTCATACCGGCCGGGCGTCGCTTTTTCCATCCCGCCGACAAAGCTGATCCATATTGATATCGACGCTTACGAAATCGGCAAGAACTATCCGGTGGAGGTTGGCATACACGCTCACGCCGCATCCGCTCTTGAAGATATCATTGCCGCGATTGTGGAACTCAAAGGGGAAAAAGAAATCAGGAATAAAGCTTTTCTTAAGGAACTCAAGAGTGAACAGGCTAAATGGGCGAAACATATAGCTAAACTTCGAAGCGTCAAGACAAAGCTGCCGACAATTTCGCAGGTGATAGGCGTGTTGAGGGAAACGATGGCGCGGGACGCTTTTCTCGTGACTTCGTCCGGCAACACGCAGGCGCAGATGATGCAGGAGTTTCCGTTCTATGTGCCCGGCACTTGCATAACGACCGGCGGTTTCAGCACGATGGGATTCACGATTCCGGCCGCGATAGGCGTGAAACTCGCCCGTCCGGACAGGCAGGTTGTGGGGCTGATCGGAGACGGAGATTTTCTTATGACGATGCAGGAAATGGCGACTGCCATGGAGCTCGGGACGAATATCGTCCTCGTCGTCGTCAACAACTGCGGCTGGATGGCGATTAAAGACCTTCAGATGGACGTGTACGGAAAAGAACGCTCCGTGGCGGTGGACTTCAAAACCCCCGACGGCAAGCCGTACACGCCGGATATAGCGGCCGCCGCAAAAGCATTCGGCTGGCATTCGCAGAAAACCGATAAGCTGAGCGGCGTCGGCCCGGCGATCAGAAAAGCGCTGAAGTCAGGCAGGCCGTCGCTTGTTGAAATCACGGTTCACGGGGATTATCCGTATTCCGGCAGCCCGGCGATGGGATGGTGGGATGTTCCGATCCCGACATATATGAAGGAAAAACGCGCGAAATATGAAAAAGCCATAGCGGAAGAGAAGCTGTATTGAGCGGCGCATGAATCACGGCAAATAAAGGGGGGGAATATTATGGCAAAGACATCATCAGCGGCATTGTCGAAACCTAAAATCGCGGTGCAGTATATACTGGACGAGAAAAAACTCACAGCGGTTCCGGGCCTTGCGGAATTCGCTGCAAAAGTAAAGAAGACAATCAGAAGCCTCGGCTGGGACGTTAAGGAGTTCGGGCCGGACATCAACTCCGACGTAATTTCTGAAAACTGCCGCAACTGCGCCGGCCAGTACGCAGCCGTTCTCGGCGTCACTTTCACCGGAACGTCCGCGCGGCAGACAGCGGTTCTCGGCAGGTTCAACGGCCCTGTCGGCGTGTGGTATTTCCCCGGCCAGCCGTGGTGGGGCATGGCGTCCGCGGCGTCAGGAATAGGATGCCTTAGAGACGAAGAGGAAGAGAATCCGAACATACACGTAGCGGCGGTTTACGGCGATCCGGAAGACGCGGCGACGATCGAGCGGCTCCAGCGTTTCGCCCGCGCGGCGCATACGGTGTTCTCAATGAAACGCGAGAAAATCGGACTCGTCGGCGGCGCGTACTATGATGTGATGCCGGCGAGCAACTGGCACCCGGACACGATGACCAGCCGTCTCGGCCCGTCGTACACTGAAATCGACATGTCGCTGCTCGTGCGGGAAACGAAGAAGGTTCCGGAGGCCGACGCCAAGGCGCTCGTGAAACAACTCGAATCCGCGGGAATGAAAGTGGCGAAAGACGCGAAGTCGATGAAGAAGATACTCGCGTCCGCGCGCGTTTCGCTTGCGCTGGAAAGTCTCCAGAAGCAGTGGGGACTGACCGGAGCCGCCGTCAATTGCTATGGCGGTCCGGACCCGGAAGGCTACACCGGCGCTCTCGGCTGCTGCGGCGCGAGCGGCTGCCTGAAAGGACACGCGCTCGGCTCGCTCGTCATCGGATGCGAGAGCGATGTCATCCAGACCGCGCAGCAGATGCTGTTCCGCCACCTTCTCGGAGTCACCCCGTGCATGGCGGACCCGTGGAAGGTCGACCCGCTGACCGGCGTGTTGACGGCGGGCACCTGCGGCGGCCCGGCTTGCCTCGCCGCTTCTAACAAAGACGTTTCGATAGAAGCCGGCGCGCTGATGAGCTTGTACAAGGTCGGCGTTCTCGGCGTTTGCTTCCCGAACATTCCGGAGGGCGACGCGATTGTCGCGCGCATCGCCGGAAGAAATCTGGACAAAATGTACCTCGCGGCTGGAAAGTTCATAGGCTCAGACACAACCTCCATGCCAGGCCGCCTCGCGCTGCATGTCAGGCTGGCCGACCCGGACGCGTTTCTTTCGCGCGGCGCCGTGGGAAACCACTTCACGTTTTTATCCACCAACACGCTCGAACGGGACATCGCCCGTATCGAACTGCTTTGCAATTTTATGGGAATCAAAATAATTCATTGCTGAGTCAGGAGCGATAAATATGCCGATAGTAGACACCAGCCTTATTAAATCCACGAGAGTGGCCGCGCCTTTCGAGCGTGAACTGAAAGTCGTAATGTCGCCGGAAACGCACCCCGGAGAGGTCACGGATTTCACGCTCCTTTTAGCGACGCTCGCGCCTAACGGCGGCTGCACGGACTTTCACGCGCACGAATCCTCCGGCGAACTGATGGTTATCACTGCCGGAAACGGAAAGGCGTGGCTTGCCGGGGTGGAGCATGAACTGAAACCCGGAATCGCAATGTACGCTCCTCCCGGCGTGGAACATAAGACCATGAACACCGGCGTCGACCCGCTTGTCATCGTTTGCGTTTTCGTTCCGCCCGCTTCGGCGGACTATATCAAGGCTCAGATCAACGCCGCTGAAGCCGGCTGATCCGGAGGCATTAAATGGCTGCAAAATCAAAAACGGAAATTCTTAAAGAATATGAAAAAATCAAGAAGGCCGGCGGCGCGGTTTTTCCCGAACCGCTCGTCAAGAAATGGCTCGATGCGAGAGGCATAGCCACGCCTAAGGGGAAGGTTTTCGCCGATGCCGGCGAGGCGGCGGCCTTCGCCGAAAAAATCAAATACCCCGTCGTGTTGAAAATCGTGTCGGACCGCGTGCTGCATAAGACTGAAATCGGCGGCGTGGCGGTCGGCATCTCAAATGGCAGGGAACTCAAAGCGGCGTTCAGCCGAATGAAAACCGCAGCGCCGAAGGGGCCGGGATACGCAGGCATACTCGTTGAAAAACAGGTTCCAGCCGGCGTGGAAATAATAGCCGGACTCCAGAACGATCCGCATTTCGGCCCCGTGCTGATGCTCGGCATCGGCGGCATTTTTACCGACCTCCTGAAGGATGTCGTTTTTGCGGCGCTCCCCGTGACAAGGAAAGAAGTCGAGGGAATGATATCGCGGCTGAAAGGCCGCTCGCTGCTCGATGGATTCCGCGGCGCTGAAAAAGCCGACGTTAAAAGTCTTGTGGACACTGTGATGAACATCGCCCGCTTCGGCGAAGAGGCGGCGGAATTTTTTGAATCGGCGGATTTCAATCCCATTATTGTCACCCCGAAAGGCGCGCACGTGGTTGACGCAAAGATCGCGCTTGCGAAAGAGCGAAAAACAAATCCGTTTGCGTTCGAAAAGCCGCGCACGAAGCATTTGCAGGGGTTCTTCGCGCCGAAGAGCGTCGCCGTGATCGGCGCTTCCGCCGGAGAGGGAAAGATCGGAAATGTGATCGTGGACTCGCTTGTGAACTACGAGTATAAGGGCCGCGTTTATCCCATCAATCCGAATCGAAAGGAAATCTACGGCGTCAAGTGCTATCCGTCGCTCAGGGACCTGCCGGAAACGCCCGAACTTGTTGTGATTGTCGTTGACCTCGGCCGGACGCCTGAGTTGATGAAAGACCTCGCGGCGATGGGCGCGCACAACATGCTGATCGTTGCGGGCGGCGGCAAGGAACTCGGCGGCGAGCGCGAGGAGATCGAGAAAGAAATCGCGCGACTTTCGCGCGAGATGGACATAAGGATAATCGGGCCGAACTGCATCGGCGCGTTCGATGGGCGCACGCGCTTCGATTCGTTTTTCCACCATCAGGACAGGATGCTGAGGCCGCACGCCGGACCGCTCAGCTTTATAACGCAGAGCGGAACCTGGGGATGCGCATACATCGAGGCGGCTTGCGTTGTGGGCGTCAGCAAAATGGTCAGCTACGGAAACAGGGTCGACGTTGACGAAGGCGACCTGATCGCGTATCTCGCCGAAGACCCGGACACAAAGGCCATCGGCAGCTATATAGAAGGGCTTGCAAACGGGAAAGGCCGCAAGTACATCAACGCGGCTAATATCGCTGTAAAGAAACACGGCAAACCGGTCGTCGCATTCAAAACCGGTCGCAACGCGAGAAGCGCGCAGGCCGCCGTGTCCCACACCGGCGCTTATGGCGGCAGCTATCAGGTTTACGAGGGCGTGTTCCGGCAGGCGGGGATCGTGACCGTGGACAGTTTTCACGAACTTTACGCGGCAAGCAAGACGATTGCTCTTCAGCCTCCAGCCGCCGGGCCGCGATGCGCCATGCTGTCCAACGGAGCGGGGCCGATGGTAAACGCGCTCGATTTGTTCCCTCAAAAAGGACTTGAACTCGTGCGTCTGAAACGAGAATCAGTAAAAAAGATGAAGGATAAATTCAGCTTCTTCTATATAGTTGAGAACCCGGTGGACGTCACGGGGTCGGCGTCAGCGGAAGACTACGAATTCGTCATCAGGACTCTGATGGACGACGATAATGTGGACATCATAATGCCGTTCTTTGTGTTTCAGGACACGCCGCTGGATGAAAGCATCGTGGAAAGGCTCGAAGCGATAAACAGGGATGCGCGCAAACCGATACTCGGCTGCGCGTCCGGAGGACCTTACACGGTGAAGATGTCGAGCGCGCTGGAGTCGGTCGGCGTGCCTGTCATGCCGGATGTCGCGCAATGGGTTGCGGCGGCTTCCGCGATCGCCCAATGGGGCGCTATCCGCAAAAGAGGAAAATAGAAGCGCGTGTCGGGCGGACAACGTTATTCACGAGGAGGAAATAAATGAACAAGGTAATAATCACAGCGGCGCTGACGGGCGGCATTCACGGCAAAGAGGCGAATCCGGCGCTCCCGGAGCAGCCGGATGAGATAATACGCGATTCAGTGGAATGCTACGAGGCCGGCGCGGCGATCGTGCATCTTCACGCGAGGGACAAGCAGGGCAACGGTGTCGGCGACCCGGCGGTTTTCAAAGAGATGAACGACGGCATCAAGGCGTTATGTCCCGTCGTTGTGCAAAACACGACAGGCGGCCCCGGCATTCCGGTGGAAAAGAGGATTCTCAGTCTCGACGCCGGCCCGGAAATGGCGTCGCTCAACATGGGTTCCGTCGTCTTCTTCGTAGGCGGCGAGGAACGGCTTTTCATGAACCTGCGTTCTGAAATCGAGGCGTTTGCGAAAGCGATGCTGGAACGCAACATCAAACCGGAGATGGAAGTCTACAATCCATCCATGTTCGGCGAAGTCGAAAACCTCATAAAAAAGGGGCTGCTCAAGAAGCCGTATTACGTCAACTTCGTGATGGGAGTCGGCGGAATGGGCGGTTACGACGGAACGATAAAGAATTTTGTTACGATGATCGATCACATGCCGGACGGCGCCGTCTTCAACGTTTCGGGAATCGGCCGGAACCAGCTTGAAATGAACGCGGCGGCTGTCGTCGCCGGCGGCAACACTCGCGTCGGTCTGGAGGATAATGTTTTCTACAGAAAGGGCGAGTTGGCTAAAAGCAATGCGCAGCTCGTCGAGCGCGCTGTCCGCATAACGCGCGAACTCGGGCGTGAAATCGCGACGCCGGATGAAGCGCGCGAAATCATCGGAATCAGTTAGTTCGGAACGTCAGGTTAAGGCGCCGGCAGCCTCTTTCCGGAATAATCCCCTAAGACTCTATTTATAATTCGGTTTGCGTTTTTCTTTTTGCGCGCGGACGCCTTCGCGGGCGTCTTCGCTCATGAAGATGGGCGCGCCGATGGCGGTTTCGATGTCGATCGCCTGTTCGTAAAGCTTGCCCTGAATAGCGCGGGAGCATTTCACCATTCCGCGCACCGAGCGGGGGCCGTTGCCAGCGACTCGTTCGGCGAGCGTCATCGCTTCGTCCATCAGTTTGTCTTTAGTCGTCAGGCGGTTGAGGAAACCCCATTCATAGAGCTTTTCGGCGGTGAAGTAGTCGCCGGTGAGCAATATTTCCATCGCGCGCGGGAAGCCGACCTGATTGGGCAGGAAGACGTTCGAGCCGCCGATGGGCATTATGCCGAGCGTTGTTTCGCGCATCTGGAACCGGGCGTCTTCGGAAGCGACGCGGAGTTCGCAGCCCATGACCATTTCGAAGCCGCCGGTGAGGCAGTAGCCGTGCACGGCGGCGATGACGGGGCGGTCCAGTTCCTTATATTTCAGCATCGCGCGGCCCCATGATTTCGGGTCGGTGAACAGCGATTTTTCGCCTTCGGTTTCGGGGGCGCGCATTCCGGTCAGAATCGGGATGGCGGATTTCAGGTTCATTCCGGAACAGAAAATGTCCGGCAGCGCGGAATACAGAACGATGACGCGGATTGAATCGTCCGCCTGGCATTCGGTCCAAATTTTGTTGAGTTCCTGAAGGTTGTCCGGGCCGAGCGCGTTCTTGGTTTCGGCTTCGTTCAGTCCCACTTTAGCGATGTGGCCTTCCTTGGTGAATTCTACGCTCATGGTGTGCGCCTCCGCAAATTTTTATCCGGATTATTGGCTTCAGGATTAATCCGGGTCAGATAAGTCTCGAACGGTCGAAATAAACTTCGTTCCGGATTATCTTCCCGTCCGCTATTAAAATCAAGTCCATTCCGTCGAGTTTTAGTATTTGGCCGTCGGGTTTTGTTATTTCGGCGCGCCATGTGGCAGTGCAGTTTGAGCCGCCGGCGTGTTCGAAAATAGTCTTCGCATGCCACGACATTTTCGGCCATGCGGAAAACAGTTTGCCGACATAGCCGCGAAAAGCGTCTTTGCCTTTAAGTTCGCCGCGCGTGTTCGGGTCGAGGTATTCCATGTCATCGGAATAGAACGAAAGCAGGCGGTCGATGTCCTGCGCCGTCCAAGCCACAAGCCATTCGTTAATGAATTGCGTCAGGTTGAAGTTATTCACTGATTGGAGGTCCTCCTTCTGATTTGCCCTTCTGTTGGTGGGGCATTTTGAGATTGAGCAGTCCGAGCGCCGGAATGAGAGCTATGAAACATACCATGGCGGTGTAGATGAAAGTGTCCTGATAGGCGGCGATGGCGGCCTGTTTTGAAACGAGCATATTGATGATCGGAGTCGCCTGAAGGTCGGCTAAATAAGGAGATTCGCCGATTCGCTGTCCGAGAGCTTTGACGCCGTTCAGGGCTGTTTCGGTGGCATAGTTGTAAGGCAAAATGCGCTCGGAGTAAACGGCCTGATGGAAAGCTGCGCGGTCGTTCATCATGGTGCCGATCATGGCGACGCCGAATGCGCCGCCGATCTGCATTATGACGCTGAGGACGGTGGAGACCTGTCCTATCTGTTCTCTTTTGACAACATTCATTGCGGCAGCGGAAATCGGAGTGTTGAGGAGTCCGGCGCCGACGCCGAAAAGCATGATAGGGAAAAGGAGAGTCGCGTAAGGAGTGGTGACGTCGATGTCGTGATACATGTAAGTGGAAATGCCCATGATGACGAGTCCCGAGAAAATGAAAAAGCGGGGTCCGTACTTGTCGACGAGCGGTCCGGTGATGGGCATGGTGATTCCAGAGATTAGCGCGCCGGGCGCGAGAAGGATGCCGGTTGTGCGCGCCGAGTAGCCGATCAGGTTCTGGAAAAACAGAGGGAGAAGATACATGCGGCCGAAGAGCGCGACGGAGCGGGCGAGGTTGAGAATTGACAGAATAGAGAAATGAAAATTGCTGAACAGGCCGATGTTGAGAATGGGATTCTTCGCTCGCGGGCTGACGATCAGGAAGAAAATGAATCCGGCCGCGGCGATGCCGAAGCAGGACAGAATGGTGTCGGAATTCCAGCCGTCGGTTTGCCCGTTTGTGAGCGCGTATAGGAGGCAGCCGAGGAAAGTCGCGAGTCCGATGAATCCGAAGAAGTCGAAAACTATAGGGACGAGTTTCTTATTTTCCTTGATGTAAGCGAGCGCCATGAAGAAAGTTACAATGCCGACCGGAACGTTGATGTAGAAGATGTAGCGCCAGTTGACGAAGTCGACGAGGTAGCCGCCGAGGGTTGGGCCGAGAGATGGCGCGAAAACAATGACGATGCCGAAGACTCCGAAAGCGGCGCCGCGCTGCTGGGGCGGGAACGTTTCGGTGATCAGGGTGAAGCCGGTCGGCATCATTATGCCGCCGCCGATTCCCTGAAGGATTCTGAAAAAAATCATCGACTCGACGGTCCACGAAATGCCGCAGAGAATAGAAGCGGCGGTGAAAAGAAGCAATCCGGAAATGAAAAC
>JBAYJY010000029.1:0-34870 GCA_041664945.1 bacterium
GATCGTTAAAATCGGCGGACGCATCACTTCTGAAAATGTAATGGGATTATTGGAAGACTACGAGATAGCCGTCGACGCTTGCGATAACTTTCCGACCCGCTATCTAATGAACGACGCGTGCGTTTTACAGAATAAAACTTATGTGCATGGAAGCGTGTTTCAATTCGAGGGGCAGACGACGACGTTCGCGCGGAGAGACGGACCTTGCTACAGGTGCCTGTTTCCGACGCCGCCGGACCCGGAGATTGCGCCGCGCGGAAACGATCTCGGACTTCTCGGCGTGATGCCCGGCGTGATCGGAATGATCGAGGCGGTTGAAACGCTGAAGGCGCTGCTCGGCCTCGGCGTTTCTCTTTCGGGACGCCTGCTTTTATTCGACGCTCTTAAATTGAGATTCAAGGAATTGAATATTCGGCGCGACCCGGAATGCAGAGTCTGCGGCGACAACCCTGAAATAGTTTTGATTAAACCGGAAGAATTATCCTATCAGCCTATCATTTAATTAAGATACAAAAGCGCTTGCCTTGAATTCGGGGATATAAATCACCCCGCGATTTTCCTGCTCAACTGCGAGAAGATGATCGCAACGTAAATTGCGACTGCAATTACTATCGGGATGCCGTACACTACTGCTTTGTCGGCGAAAAAATCGAACTGCGAGGCGACCGTTTGCTGCGTTGTTGCGACTGTCGTCGGCGCTGCGGCGCTTGCGATTCTTGCCGCCATTATTGTGGGCGACAGCAGAAGACCAACACCGGAGATGATCAGGCCGGTGATGAGCGTCAGGATCGCTCTCGCTTTTCCGTTGGTCTTGCTTTTTTCAACTAAATTACCGAACGATATTTTTTGTCTGGAGGACCTTTCGTGGAAAATCATTATTTCGTGTCTTCGCGCCGCTGGCATGGAATGGGTTCTGTACATTTCGTAACCGTCCTTCGTTTTGATGGTTGATATAAGGTCAATAAACATGCCAGCCTGCCGAGGCGCCCCGAAAAGTCCGGCTTGCTCGAAAAACCTTCTTTTTAACCGGCGGTTTTTTATGAAAATATTTTTAAGTTGTCGCGATAGCCTCGAATTCCTTTACTGTTTTTGTGTCGCGCCGGCGCTACATTGTTGCCGTAGCAGCGCTACGCTTGAGACATTCCGGCGTTTCAATTTGAAAAGAATGTTCTTTATAGATATAATTCTTGTCTAAGTAATAGAGTACAGAAATCAGACGCATGCGGCGGCTGTGGATTTATTGTTGGGATAATTCGGAGCGCGCCGCGGGGAAGCGTTCATGCTGAAGAAAAGCTGGTTGGTCGCGATTATCGACGCGGTTCTCGTGAACCTTTGCATTGTGTCCGTATTCTCAGTGCGTTTTTCTGGCAGCGTTCCGGCGCGGAATATGGTCGCTTACAAGAACACTTTCTTTTATATCACAGCGGCGTTTGCGTTGGTTTTTTACCTGCAGGGTCTTTACGACAACGACGAAAATGACGACGGAGTGGCGATAATATTCAAAGCGATTTCCGCCGTGACGTTCGGAACCGTATCCCTGATGGCGTTGACCTTCGTCAATCGGGCTTTCGCCTTTCCGAGAACCGTAATAGCGATTTCATATGTAGTCATGATCGCGCTGTTTGGAATATGGCATCTGTTCGTGCACCAGCGTTTTTTGTTGAGTCTGCCGGGCAGGCGGCTTGTGGTTTTCGGCGGCTCCGACCGCGCGGACCATCTGGAAAAATGCATAAATAACGAGGGGCGCCGGTTCAAGTTCATCGGGGCTGTTCCGGATGGGGACACGAATGCGCTCGAAGAGCTTCTCGGCTCAGGACGCGCTGAAAGCGTCATAATCGCCGATGATGTGCCGCGAAGCCACGAACTTGCTTTCGAGTTGTTCATCAAATATCCGGAAGTCTCTTTTTATCTGTTGCCGCGAGTGGCTGATATAATCGTCGGCGCCAGGCACCAGACGGTAATCGGCGATGCGCCGCTAATCGCGCTCGGCCGAAGGGCGGCTGTGGGACGCTTCTTTATGGTTAAACGGGCGATGGATTTTTCAGCGTCATTTCTCGGACTCATCATTCTGTCGCCTCTGTTTCTGCTCGTCGCGCTTGCGATCAAGCTGACTTCCCGCGGCCCTGTTTTTTATTCCCAGCCGCGCATCGGTTTCCACGGCCGCGCATTTCAAATCATTAAATTCCGCACAATGATCGAGAATGCCGAGGAACCGACAGGCCCGACGCTTTCCAACGAGAGCGACCCGCGCGTGACTCCGGTCGGCCGGATTCTGCGCCGGCTGAAAATTGATGAACTGCCGCAGATGATCAACGTGCTGCGCGGCGAGATGAGCCTCGTCGGCCCGCGGCCGGAGAGGCCTGAGTTCGTTCAGCGTTTCGAGGAGGCTTACCCGGCTTACACGCACCGGAAACAGGCTCTCCCCGGCATAACCGGACTCGCGCAAATCAACGGCCGCTATGAAACCGACCCGTCGCTGAAACTTAAATACGACCTGATTTATATTTACAACTATAGGCCGCGCATGGATATAGCCATTCTCTACCAGACGTTTCAATTTGTCATGCGTGAAAATATTTAAGAAATTAAAAACTTCGAACATGCGCGGATGGCGGAAGGAAAAATAATGAGAATCGTGATCGCATCTAATCCGTTCAAGGGAAGCATGTCCGGGATCGAGGTTGCAGACAGGATCGCGGCCGGGTTCAAAGCCGGCCTCGGCCGCGTTGCGATTGATAAGGTTCCGATAGCCGACGGCGGCGACGGGACGCTGGACGCTGTCTCGTCGGGCGTGAAATCGGAACGGATATACAAGACAGTCGCGGATCCGCTCTGGAGGCGCAGGAAGGCGGACTACCTTCTGATCGACGGAGGCAGGACGGCGGTTGTCGAGATGGCGCGCGCCTCCGGACTCGCCTTGCTGAAAAGCAATGAGCGCAATCCGGAGAAGGCCACGACGTTCGGGACGGGCGAACTGATCCGGGACGCGCTCGAACGCGGAGTAAAACGGGTTATAATCGGAATCGGCGGCAGCGCTACAAACGACGCCGGAAGCGGGATCGCAGCCGCGCTCGGCTGCCGGTTTCTTGACGCGGCCGGGAAAGAGATCAAGCCATGCGGCGGCGAACTGATCCGCATTGCGAGCGTCGATTTGAAGCGGCTTCACAAGCGCGTTCGGGAGGTCGAGTTCGTGGTTGCGACAGACGTGAGGAACCCGTTGCTCGGGCCGAACGGGGCGTCGGCGGTCTATTCGCCGCAGAAGGGAGCTTCTCCCGCGCAGGCGAAGCGGCTGGAGGCGGCGCTGAAGCATTTTTCGAGCGTGGCTGAACAGGACGCCTGCCGCTCGTTGCGCAACGAGCCGGGCGCGGGGGCCGCGGGCGGCGCCGGATACGGACTTCTCGTTTTTCTGAACGCGAAGCTGACGCCGGGCATCGAGATGATGATTGACATAACGCAACTTGAGAAGCGCGTGAGGAAAGCCGATCTCGTCGTCACCGGCGAGGGGCGCATGGATTCCCAGTCTGCGGAGGGCAAGGCGCCGTTCGGCGTGCTGAATCTCGCGAGGAAACACGGCGTTCCGGTGATAGCTTTCTGCGGCTCAGTGGAGGGCGAAGAGAGTTTGCGGGAGGCCGGATTCGCCGCGGTTTTTCCGATCGTGGACAGGCCGATGACTCTCGGGAAGGCGATGGCCGAAGGCGGCCCGCTGCTCGAACAAGCGGCGCGCCGGGCGGCGTGGCTGATCAAAGCGGGAATAAAATAGCGATGAATGATTTGAAAATATACAAGGGAATGAGTTTCTGATGGGAGACGCGCTTGTCGTGCTTCCAACGTACAATGAGCGGGGAAACATCGCCGCTGTTCTGGAGGGAGTTCTCGCGCAGGGCGAACGTTTTGAGGCGCTGGTGGTGGACGACCAGTCGCCGGACGGGACTGCGGATGCGGTTCGCGAGAAGTTCGGAACCAATCCGCGCGCGCATTTGTTAGTGAGGAGCGGGCCGCGCGGGCGCGGACTCGCCGGGGCTGAAGGGTTCCGGTGGGCGATTGAAAGGAAATACGATTACATAATCGAGATGGACGCTGACGGATCGCACGATCCGGCGACGCTGCCGGCGCTGCTTGAGGCGCTGGGGCGGGCGGATGTGGCGATCGCTTCGCGGCTTGTTCCCGGAGGCGGCGAGGAAGGCCGCGGAATCGCGAGACGTTGGATCACTAAAGCGGCAAACGCTTATCTGCGGCTGGCGCTGGGCCTGAAGGTGAGGGACTGCACGACAGGTTACCGCGGTTTCAGGCGGTCGGCGCTCGAAGCGGTTCCGTGGGATCGAATCAGGGCGGCCGGGCCGGCCATAGTGCAGGAGATATTGTACGCCGTCGCGGTTCGCGGGTTTTCCATAGAGGAGATACCGTTTGTGTTTCGCGAGCGCGACTGGGGAAAGTCGAAGTTGAGGATCGGAATGTTGCTCGCAGGGTTGGCCGATGCGGCGCTGATGCGCAAGAGGCTCGACGCTAAACCCGGCGAAGGAAAGACGTTATGAAATTCGAATCCGCGGGACGTTTGTTTTACATGGCGCTGGTTCCGATTGTTGTCGGCGGCTTGGCGTTCGCGATATACTTTTTCGTTTTTTCGCCGTCGAGAAGCGGCAGACCGGTCGAACCGGAAGCGAAGCTGACGGAACCGAAAGCCGACGGCAAAACGGAAAGCGATCCAGTGATGCCGAACGTGGAGGTTGAAAAACCGGAGATATCGCATCTCGTCAACGGGCAGGTGGCGTGGACGGTCAGCGCGGATTCTGTGAAGTCTGACGCCGAAACAGGGATAACGAAGCTGTTCAATTCGCACGGCCTGTTTGTGCGAGGCAAGGACAGCGGCCTCGATTTCAGCGGGCCGATGACCGTGTACAACGCGAAAGAGAAAAGCGTGCGTGTTGAGGGCGACATACAAGGCAGGCTGTTGCCGGAAGAACACACGCTGACGGCGCAAAGCATAGATTGGAACGAGAAGAGCGGAAAAGTTGTAGCGGAGAAAATCGTTATACAAATAGGCAAAGCTAAGTTGACAGGCGGACGCATGGAATTGACGCCTGACAGCCGAAGGGCGTCGTTCTCCGGCGGAGTGAAAATAGAGATGCCGGTGGAGCGGAAGACGCTGCGAAGGGGAATCTGAAATTGGCGCAGAATTGCAGAAAACATCCGGATCGGGAGTCGATGTCTTTTTGCGTTAAATGCGGCTGTCCGATGTGTCCCGAATGTGAACGGCCGTTCAATGGCAGGCCTTACTGCGCGGAGTGTCTAAAGAAGCATCGGTCGGGCAAGCCGGAGAAAGTTTTGTCGGAAGCGCCGGTTTCGGGCGCCGCGCCGTCAGCGCAGGCGGCTCCTGCCCGGAAGCGCAATTTGCTGGCATCTATCGCCGCGGCGGGCCGAAGGGCCGGAAGCGGCCTGAAATCCGGAAGCGGCGGCCCGGCTCCCGGCGCCTCCGCGATTCCAAAGGAATTGAGGCGCATCGCGGCGCGCCTGATTGATATAATTATAGCGGCGGCTTTTTCAATCCCGTTCTCATGGCTGTTCCGCATAATTACATATCAATGGATGAAGGACGTAGGCGGCATGGGGTACGATCTCAGCTTGTATTTCGCCGGATTGCTTGTCGGCTCAGTATATTTCATTTTTGGCGAATGGCGGTACGGAAAGACAGCGGGGAAATGGCTTTTAGGTTTGAAAGTGGTGTCATACGGAGACGGAAGGAAACTGGCGCTCGGCGGCGTTTTCTGGCGGTGGATCGGGTTCATGGCGTCGATGTTCTGGGCTTACATAGGCTACCGTATCGCGCTGATAATTATTAATATATTAGGAATATTCAAGGCAGACACGCCGTATTACGCATATCTTGGAGCGGTGGCGTCGGCGATAGCGATTTTTACGATATTTTCTCTCGGGCTTCTGATCACGTTCGTGGGGAAATACAAGCGTGGTTTTCATGACCTTCTCGGCAGAAGCATAGTGGCCGAAGAAATAATAAAAGAAAGAGGTAAAACGAGTGAAGGTAAAAGTTGAAAAATATCCCGCGGCGGCGGTAAAAAACGGGCGGCTGTATTTCGGCGGAGCGGACACCGTCGCGCTCGCCAAGCGATTCGGAACTCCGTTGTATCTATTCGACGACGCGACATTTCGCGGAGCCTGCCGGGCGTTTCGGAAGGCGTTTGAAAGCAAGTATGAAGATGTCATGATTGTTTTCGCGTGCAAAGCGAATGCGATGCTGTCGGCGATGCGATTGGCGGCCGAGGAGGGTCTCGGGCTCGATGTGGCCAGCGCAGGCGAGCTTACGGGCGCGATTCTGGCCGGCGGCGATCCTGAAAAAATAATCTTTCACGGCAGCTACAAAAAAGAGGAAGAAATAGAGATGGCGCTGTTGGCGGGAGTCGGCCGGATTGTTCTCGATTCGGATTTCGAAGCGGACACGGTGGACCGCGTGGCGAAGCGGCTCGGCGTGAAGGCGCGCGTTTTGCTGCGCGTGACGCCGGGAATAGACGCGCACGTTCACGAGATGGTGCAGGTCGGCAAGCTCGACACGAAATTCGGAGTTCCGTTGAAGGGCGGCGAGGCGCTTCGTCTGGTGGGTCGGATCATAAAAAAGAAAAATATCGAATTCATGGGAATTCACTGCCATATCGGCTCGCAGATATTGGACGCCGACCCATATCGGCTCGCGATTCAACGAATGGTTTCGTTCATAGCCGAGTTGCGGGACGAATACGGAGTCCTGATCATCGATCTGGATATCGGAGGCGGTTTTCCGGTGCGGTACGACTCGAAACAGGCGCTTCCGACTCCGGAAAAATTTGCAGCGGCGGTTTGCCCGGCGCTTCTCGCCGAGTTGCGCGCGAAAGGGATTCCGGAACCGCGCTTGATTCTCGAGCCCGGCCGCAGCCTCGCTGGTCCGGCCGGGATGACTCTCTATACGGTAGGGCCGGTCAAGGCGATTCCTGGCGTTAGAAATTACGCGTCGGTTGACGGGGGTTTGTCGGACAATCCGCGGCCCGGTTTGTATGGCGCTTTGTACGAAGCGGTGATAGCGAACCGGCCGGAGGAAAAGAAAGGCCTGAAAAAATTCCGGGTTAGCGGCCGCCATTGCGAGACGGACACTCTGATTCCGGATATCGAGTTGCAGGATCCGCGGCCCGGCGATGTTCTGGCCGTGTTCACTACGGGCGCGTATAACTACTCGATGTCCGGGAATTACAATAAATTCCCGAGGCCGGCGACTGTTCTTCTGAGCGGCGGCAAGCCGGAGATCGTTGTCCGACGTGAGACTCACGACGATCTTTATAACTGCGAGATAATGCCCGCGAGGCTGAAAAATGCAAAGAAGAAAAAGAAATAATTTCGAACGGCTGTCGAGATTCGCGCTGCTCATATCGGCGGCGTTGTTTGTGGCCGGCACATCCGGATGCGGCTCGGCGTTGCGCTATAAATTGCCCGGCGGGAAAACGCTCGTGTATGGGATGTCTTCAGTGGTGAGCTGGGACGAAGATGGAAAAGAAGTCCGGGCAAAAGCCACAAAGAAGAACATGGAAATTACGGCTGACGTTCTGGACTGTATCGCCGGCAAATGCCTGATTAACCTCAAAGCGCGGCTGTCAGACGGCGCCAGCGATCCGGTTAAAGGCTCTTCGCTTGGCGAGTTGGAGATACGGATAGATAGATCGGGACGGATAATTCAGGGATCCGGGATGGGCCTGCCTTTGGAAACGAGGCTTCTGTTTCCAGTTTTGCCGAATACACGGCTGAAGAACAATCAGAAGTGGAGCGAGCCATTCGATCGGAAAATGACTCAGGCTAAAAAGAAGATAAGGCTTGAGCATGAGTTTTTGGGAAAAACAATGCGAGGCGGCCGCCAGTGTTACCACATCAGGGGAACCGCGTCATTCGTATACAGCCGGGTGTTGGGCATAAAGGAAAAGAATTTGATCGGCACGGCAACCACTAATTATAAGTACTCTGAGGACTTCTATCTTTCGCTCGACGGCTATCCGCTGGACATGATCGTCAAGGAGGAGAGCCGGCGCGTATTTGTGGACAATTACACAGGCGAAACGGTGATAACAATCGAAGATGCGTTGAATACAGAGCTTGCGTTGTTGAGGATCGAATGACTCTGGCCGGAAATCTCGAACAAGTAGTCCCGCCCGAAGAGCTGACGCTTTTAAGGCGGCTCGGCGAGATGGCCGCCGAACGGCGCGAGAAGCTGTGCCTCGTGGGCGGTTCCGTGCGTGACGTGATGGCGGGCCTGCGCGGTCCGGACATGGACCTCGCGCTGGAAGGCGACGTGTCCATGTTCTCCAGCGAAGCGGCCTCCGAACTCAATCTCGAATATGTCGTTCATAAAACATTTGGCACGGCCACGCTGACATCGTCTGATGGTTTGCGCGTGGATGTGGCGACTGCGAGGCGTGAAACTTATTCGCAACCCGGCGCGCTGCCGGATGTGACGCCCGATACGATCGAAGCCGATCTTCAGCGCCGCGATTTTTCGATAAACGCGATGGCGGTCAGTTTGCTGCCCGGCGATTTCGGCGCCCTGATTGACCCTTTCGGAGGGGCGGGCGATAACAAAAGAAAAATCCTGCGCGTTCTTCATGAAAACAGTTTCATAGACGATCCGACCCGCATTCTGCGCGGGTTCCGGTTCTCGGACCGGTTCGCTTTCGAAGAGGATACGATGAGGCTGCTGCGCGGCGCGCTGGCCTGCCGGGCTTTCGATTCCGTTTCCGGCGTGAGAATAAAAAAAGAACTCAAGCTCATATTCGAGGAATCGGGACGCGGAGTTATTCTCGAAAACTGCCGCGAGTCCGGGATCGGAAACGCCATTCTTTCGGGTTTCGAATTCAACGCTAATCTGTTTTATCCCGAAGATCTTATGAAAGGCGCCTGCGATATGTTGTTCGAGTTCGAGACCGGCGGCTTCGCCGAGAGATGGCTCGCGGGCCTCGCGGCCGCGGCCGCGGGAACTCTTCCTGACACGATTCGCGCGCTTGCGGACCGTATCGACGCTACGCACAACGAGGCAGAGGCGCTTATCCGAACCAACTCCGTTTCGGGCCCCAAGTATCTCGCCGCACTGCGGGACCCTATCGTCAAGCAGTCCGAGGTGGCCGAAATTCTCTACGATTTGCCGACCGAGGCGCTGCTTTATCTCTATGCGGCGGGCAGCGAAATCGAGCGAGTGAACATCACGATGCATTTGCGTTTTGTCAGGCACATAAAACTTGAAATCAGCGGCGATGACCTGATCGCCCGCGGCTATAAGCCGTCCAAGCGTTTCAGCGAAGTCCTTAAGGAAGTGTTGCGCCGGAAGCGCGACGGGCTTGTGACGGGCGCCGCGGAAGAACTCAGTCTCGCCGAATCTTTGTTAAAGGAACACGAATAGATGGACATATCAGCGCAGCGCTTGTTGGAGCTAATTATTTTTTTTCCATTATTTATGATCGCTATAACTTTTCACGAGGCGGCGCACGCTTACGCCGCGTTCAGGGCGGGAGACCCGACGGCGAAATTATCCGGGCGTCTTTCGCTGAATCCGATGGTTCATATAGATCCGCTGGGGTTGTTATTTTTCGTGCTTTCCTCGCTTGCCGGGCGTGGATTCGGATGGGCGAAACCGGTGCCCGTAAACCCGCTGAATTTTAAGAATTATAAAAAAGACGACATAATCGTATCGCTCGCCGGCGTTGCTGCGAATCTTGTTCTTATGTTCCTTACGCTTGTTTTAATTAAGGCTTTGTACATGGCCGGTATTTTTGACGCCGTGAGCGGCAATCTCTCTTCAGGACGTCTTCAGGATTATATTCACTATCTACTGCTGGAGTTTTATTTTCTGAACGGAATTTTGTTTGTTTTTAATCTTCTGCCGATCCCGCCGTTGGACGGCTCGCACGTTTTCATTCATCTTTTTTTCAAGGATTCGATGATGGTTGAGGCTAAAGTCGCCAGATATGGGTTTTTGATACTGGTTGTGGTTCTTATGACGGGTATACTCAGCTTCGTTCTTAACGCCTCGGCGAAAGTTATGTTCATGATCGCGAGTTTTTTTATTAATTTGTGAGCGGCGGAAGGCGAATCGTTATAAAATATCGGTTCGGGTCCGCCGGGCGGCGGAACAGTTGAAAGGATATCGGAGATGTTGTTCGATATATTACTTGATGTCACGGGGTTCAACGGCTCTTTCGAGATGCTGGTTGAGCAGGTGCGTCGCCACGAGCTGGATGTGATTCATGTTAAGTTGGCGGAAGTCGCTGAGCGGCTTGTCGAAGCGGTGCGCCCGAATATCGATCTCCAGCAGTTCACGCCGTTCCTGTCGCTTTCGAAGCTGCTGTTCGTAAAGTCGCGAAATCTGCTGCCGGGTCGCGACCAGTTCGGGGAAACCGGACTCGACGAGGAAGCCGCGCAGGAAGAGGAAGAACCGACCGAAGTGCGCGAGCGGCTGCTCGAACAGTACAAGGCGTTCCAGTCGGTAAGAGACCATTTTCGCGAATTGGAAACCCTGAACGCATCGCGGCTCCGCTCCATGCAGACTCGCACGGGCGAAATGCCGGGCTTCATCGACGAGATAGTGTTTCTCGAAAAGGTGACGCCGTTCGACCTGCTGGCGGCGATGGCGCAGATTGAAAGGCGCAGCCGCGAGGACCGCTCCTACCACGTCCGCGCGAATGAAGGACAGCGGCTCTCGGACCGCATAGCGGAGGTTTTCAGCTTCATTCTCGAAAGGCGCGGCGGGCCTGTGAGTTTCAATGACATAGTTTCGATCGCGCCGCAGAAGCAGGAAGCGGTGATCTCATTTCTCGCCGTAATTTATCTGGTCGCCCAGGGCAAGGTCGCTGCGCATCAGAAAATCCCTTACGGCGATATTATCATAACGGCCGGGGCGGCCGGCTAAGGAGTTTCAGGCCATGTTAACCGTTCAGGAAATCGCGAACGTTGTTGAAGGAATATTGTTTCTGTCGCCGAGGCCGGTGAAGTTGTCTGACATCGCGGTGAATCTCGATGTTGATCCGGGGCTTCTGAATGAAGCCATGGAACGGCTCAAGGAGCGCTACGCGGATTGCGGACTCGAACTTTGCGGCGTCGCCGGCGGTTTCGAACTCACTTCCAGAAAAGATTACGTCGAACATCTGCGCGCGTTTTTCGGAGAACTCGACAAGTCGAGGCTCTCGCGCGCTGCGCTTGAGACGATGTCTATAATAGCTTACAAGCAACCAGTGTCGCGCGCCGATATCGAGGACCTGCGGGGCGTGAACTCGTCGGGCGCCATTCATTCGCTGCTCGATAAAAGCCTGATCCGGATCAGCGACCGTGGCGAAACGATCGGGCGGCCGTTCATGTATTCCACAACACCCGATTTCCTCCGCTACCTCGGTCTCGAAAAGCTCGAAGACCTCCCGCCGATCGAGTCGTTCGAGAAAAAAGTCTAAAAGAATGCTTCATCCGCAATAACGGTTACTCGCCCGGCATTAATAGAAAAGGCTGGAATTTATGGACTGCG
The DNA here is from genome assembly GCA_041664945.1 of bacterium. GTDB lineage: Bacteria > UBP15 > UBA6099 > UBA6099 > UBA6099 > JBAYJY01. Next base: position 11,534 of record JBAYJY010000029.1, read on the forward strand.
AAAAGAGGCTGAACGAACTTAGGGCAGCTGTCCGGGCGCTCGGCAGCGCGTTGATCGCGTTTTCCGGCGGAGTGGACAGCGCGCTGTTGGCGCGGGTCGCCTCGGATGAACTCGCCGGCCGGGTTGTTCTCGCGACAGCCGAATCGGCAACATATACGCAGTCGGAATCAGAACGCGCCAAGGAACTCGCCCTCGCTTTCGGAGCGCCGCATGTAATAATCAAAACAAATGAATTTGAAGACCCGCTCTTTCGCGCAAACCCGCCGGACAGGTGTTATCACTGCAAACGCGAACTGATGGCGCGGCTCGAACAGATACGAAAAGAACGCGGGTTCGATTGCATAGCGGACGGGACGAATGCGGATGACGCGGGCGATTTCCGGCCGGGTGAGCGGGCAGGGCGCGAGTTTGGAGTCCGAAGCCCTCTCGCCGAGATCGGGCTTACGAAGACGGAAATTCGCGGTTTGGCGAAACACTTGGGGCTGCCGAACTGGGATCAACCGGCGGCAGCGTGTCTGGCTTCGAGGATACCGTACGGAATGCCAATAGAAGGCGATGTTTTGAGAAGGATAGCGGCAGCCGAGGCGGCGGTGATTGAAGCGTCGGGAATCCGGCAGACGCGAGTGAGGCATCATGGCGAGTTGGCCCGGATTGAAGTTCCTTCTGTGGAACTTGAGCGGCTGGCGTCGCCTGCGTTGCGCGTGCGGATTGTTGAAGCGTTGCGAGCGCTTGGTTATCATTATGTAACGATTGATATGCAGGGTTACCGAACCGGCAGCATGAATGAGGCGCTGTCGGACGACGTGAAGAACAGGGAAGGCGGCGGCGATGGATCTGATTAGAATGAAAGAGCTTCTTGAAGCTGTGCGGGCAGGAGAGGTCAGCGTGGGGGAAGCCTGCGAACAACTGAAGTCGCTGCCATACGAGGACTTGGACATCGCCAAGCTGGACCACCACCGGGCTCTGCGGAAGGGTTACCCGGAAGTGGTTTACTGCCAGGGCAAAACGAAGGAGCATCTGAAGCGGATTATCGGCGTGTATGCCGAAAAGCGCATCAACATGCTGCTGACAAGGGCGAACGAGGATGTTCACGAGATGGCGCGCGAGATAGAGCCGGACGTTCAGTATAACGCGCTCGGGCGCGCCGTGTGGCGGATATACGAACCGTTGCGGTTAAGCAAAAAGCCGGTGTTGGTGATAACGGCCGGAACGTCGGACATACCGGTGGCGGAAGAGGCGTGCGTGACTGCGGAGACGATGGGATGCCCGGTCGAGCGTTTGTACGATGTGGGCGTGGCAGGCATACACCGGCTGCTCGGAAGCAGCGGGCGTCTGGAGCCCGCCGGCGCGATAGTGGTCGCGGCGGGAATGGAAGGCGCGCTGGCAAGCGTTGTGGGCGGGCTGACGGGCAGGCCGATCGTAGCCGTGCCGACGAGCGTCGGTTACGGAGCTTCGTTCAACGGGCTGTCGGCTCTGCTTGGGATGCTTAATACGTGCTCGCCTGGCGTGGCGGTCGTCAATATAGACAATGGGTTCGGCGCCGGCTATTTCGCGGCTGTGGTTTGCCGTGAATCGGGTCTTGTCGAATAATCAACATTCAACTTCATTCCTGTGAAAATTCAGATAGCGGCGCAACCTAACCTCGGTTATGCTGTTAAAACTATTTCTTAGGTTTTCCGGGAAAAATGATCTTCATTGCGCGCTGAAAGATAATGCGCACTTGTGAATATGAATGGATCTCCCGAAGGAGATTGAGGAAAATGCGGGGTCGCAGATAGAATCGGAAGTGGGCGCCGCGCTGCGCTTTGATTAATTCGGCTTGCGAAATGGTTTCGTGGCAATAGCTGAGATTGTGGATGTAGGTTTCGTCGTAATCGAGGTTATTGAGCCTTCCGGCCGCTTTGAGTTTGTCGTACATATCGCTGCCCGGGAAAGGCGTGAAATTGAAGAAGTTAGCGCGATTGATGTTAAGGCGGAGAGCGAGTTGAATGGTTTCGCGCATGTCCTGCGCGTTCTCATCGGGGAATCCGAGAATGAAGAAGCCGGTCACCCGGATGCCGTTGCGGCGCAGCAAATTCACCTTTTCCGGCGCGTCGTCGAGCTTGAGTTTTTTGTTCATCATGTTGAGGACGCGCTGAGAGCCGGACTCAATTCCGACCGCGGTGGAGTAGCAGCCGGCGCGGCTCATGAGTGAAACGAGTTCCGCGTCGAGGCCGTCGAGCCTGATGCCGGTCGGGCAGGCCCATACGATGTCGAGTTTTTTGCGGATCAGGTTTTCGCAAATCTGAACTGCGGCTGCGCGGTCGGAGATGAAGTTGTCGTCCATTATGTGAATTTCGCGGATATCGTATTTGTTTCTGAGCAGCTCAATTTCTTCAATGACGCTGTCCGGGTCGCGGCGGCGAACGCGTTTGCCCATGGCCCGGCCGGCGCCGCAGAATGAGCACGGATAGGGGCAGCCGCGAGATGTGATTATCGGCGCGATCTTTTTCTTCATCGTGAAGATGCCGTTAGGAAACAAGGAGAAGAGGTGCGGCCCGATGAGGTCCCACGCCGCCATGTCGAGAGGCCGAATGTCTTCTATCAGTTTTCGAGGAGTCAAAACGACATTGCCGCCGCTGCGGAACGCAAGGTTAGGAATGGCGGAGAGCGAGTCTGGAGCCGGAACTTCGGATTTTTCGAGGAGCGAAGCGAGCGCCGGCAGGGTTTCTTCGCCCTCGCCGGTCACTGCGTAGTCGAACTCCGGAATGAGCGTAAGCGTTTCTTCAGGTTCGAAGATAGCGTGAGGGCCGCCGGCGACCAGCGTAACCGCCGGGTTTTTCTTTTTTACCGCGCGCGCATAAGCGGCGGCGGAACTGAAATATGGCGTAAACACATTGACGCCGACAAGCCGGAACCCGCCGGCCGCGACTGTTTCCGCCGCTTTCTCCGGGAGAATGGAGTCGCGGGCGGCGTTGCAGATCGACGGTTCGTGTCCGGCCCGCCGCAACGCGGTCGCTATGTAGCCAAGCCCGATATTGGGGATGATAAGGTATGTTTCGAGATTGATTCTTTTTGGATCAATCAGAAGAATATTCATTCCGCGCCAGATAGTTCCATTTTATTTAGCCATTCACATTTTAACTCTTTATTCGCCGCTCAAAAACAAAAAAACAAAATTAGTGTGGCCGGGATGAGTTTGGAGGCGCCGCTGTGAGCGGAGGCTGTCCATTATTCGGCGTTTATAACGACATAGTCCTGAATGGCGTGGCGGCAGACGCGGAAGAGAAAAATGAAATCCTTAATTTCTTTTTTCGGGTTGAACTTACTGTCCGAATCCTGTCGTGAGAAAGTATAAACGGTTGGAACCTGAGCGTATTGGTCAGTGAAGAGGCATGTTTTAATGAAGAATTCGGAGTTGGCGGAGAATCCGGCGCAGGAGAGGAGATCATCGCCGTAGTGTTTCAAAGCGTGTTTGATTATAGAAGCGCGGTACATTTTGAAGAAGTAAGTGTAATCGGTGGTGTTAGGGAGCGGGAACCCGGCGTGAAGGAGATAATTCGCGGCGCGGCTGACTCTGCTTCTGAGCGGCGGGAATCCGACGCACGATCCGCCGTCGATATACCGGGATGCGGTGATGACGTCGGCGCCGGCTTTGAATTTGGCGAGCATGGGAACGATTGTTTCGGGATCGTTCGAGCCGTCTGATTCTATGAAAACTATCGGGTCGTCGTCCGCTGCGGAGTTGGACGCGTTCAGGAAACCGACGCGTATCACTGTGCCGATGCCTCGGTTTTCCTTGAATCGTATCAGGCGGATGTTTTCTTTCTCCGGCCGCTTTTCGATTATTTCTGCAGACCCATCCACGCTGCCGTCGTCAACGGCTATGATCCGGTACTGTTCTCCCAATGCGCGGCAGACTCCGGCGATTCCTTCAATCAGGCGTCCCACTCGCGCCGCTTCGTTGTATACGGGAATCACAAAGTAAATCATCTGTCCACCTGTTTGCAAATCGGCTAACGGCGCCGGAAACAATATTATTATACTATTTTATAAACGGCGCAGACAATGATTTTAAACAGACTCCGCGCCGGGCGCCGGAAACGGAATGTAGAAAGGGCAGCCTGTCATTGAATCCGGAATTACATAAATCATTTGTGGCGCTATAATGAAAAGACCGCTTCGGCGACTGCTGGACTAAACGACAAGGACTCTGTTTTGCCGGATAAGAATAAAGACAACCCGATATCTATAACACGCAGTCTTTGCCCTGAATGCGGCGCGATTGTAGACGCCAGAATCCTCGAAAAGGACGGCGCAGTTGTCATTTCCAAAAGCTGCGCGAACCACGGCGGTTTTGAATTTCCGCTTTTCGAAGACGCCGGGTTCTATAGGGAATGTTCAGCCGGGCTCGGCGCTATTCCCCCGGAAATCGACGGCTGCGACGCCACGGGTTGCCTGACCTGCTCGCGTCATGTAGACCGCGTCAAGACGATTATGATAGACGCGACCGAGCGTTGCAATCTTCGCTGCGCGGCCTGTTTCACAAACACGCATACGACAGAAAAACGCGATCCGACTATCGAGGAAATCGTCAGCCGTCTCGGTAAATGGAAGACACGGCCGACCGTTTTGCTGTGCGGCGGCGAACCGACGGTTCGCGAGGACCTACCGGAGCTGATCCGCGCGATCTCCGCGCTCGGCTTCGTCGTTAAAGCCGCATCGAACGGCATAAAGCTCACCGACATGGAATACGTCAGAAAATTGAAAGACGCCGGCCTCGGATGGGTTCTTTTCCAGTTCGACGGATTCTCTGATGAGATATACCGAAAGACACGGGGCCGCGACTTGCTGGCTATTAAAGAGAAAGCGCTCGCGAATCTCAGCGCGGCAGGGATTAAAGTCTGTCTCGCGTTCATGGTTGTGAAGGGGCTGAACGACGGTGAGATCGGCCGCATGATAGATATGGCGATGAAGAGCGACAACATAATGCACATCGGCTGCACCGTGCTTTCATGCGTCGGGCGCGACGAGTTCGACAAGCGGCACGCGACGGGCGCGCTCGATGTTTTACGCGCGGTCGAAAGGGAAACCGCGGGCAGGCTCAACGTGTCCGATTTCATGAGGACTCGAAAAATCGGAAATTTTCTTTTCAAACTCACCGGCAATCTCGAATACCAGCAGAAGACATGTTTTCACATGGCGCTGTTGCAGAAGCGCGCCGGCGGCTTTTTCCCGGTGAACCGCTATTTCAGCCTGACGGGCGCTCTCGGCAATCCAGGCGGACTCGCCTCGCTCGCTCGTCTCTACGGCTCTCTCAAGGACTGGGACGCGATCACGCTGTCCGGGAAAGTTAAGCTTTTTACTATCGAGGACTTTCGCGCGCAAGACACGATCGACCTGTGCGACGCGAACCGCTGCAACAAGGTCTATATGGCTGAGGATGGTTACATCCCGCCCTGCATATACAATACGAAATACAGGCCGCAATGCTGGCTGCCAATAAAGAAAGCAGTAAAATGAAAATTGTTTTCGTATATCCGGCGTTCGAAAGTCTCGCAATCGAGTATCTTTCGGCGATCGCTAAATCGAAGGGCCACGAGGTCTCGATGGTTTTCGACCCGCGGCTGTTTGACGATTCGTTTGTCAGAATGCCGTCGCTCGCACGGTTGTTCTCGACGAGAAATCGAGTCGTCCGCGATGTTATCGAACAGAAGCCGGACCTGATCGCGTTCTCTGTCGTGACGACCGATTACGGATGGTTCCGCAAACTCGGAGGCGCGCTGCGAAGCCGGACGAAAGCGCCGATCATCGCCGGCAACATCCACGTGACCTCCGTTCCGGAAGAAGTTCTCAAATTAGATTTTGTGGACGCGGTTGTGCGCGGCGAGGGCGAGCTTGCGTTCGCCGACATTCTCGATTCAATTCAGGATAGCGGAGAAATAAATCACGAAATTCAAAATCTCGGCATGCGCGAAAACGGCGCGGCGCGTATCAATCCGCTGCGGCCTCTGATTCAGAATCTCGACGAGTTGCCGTTCCCGGACAAAACGCTGTACGAAGGCACGCCGATGCGCGTGTCGGATGTCTATACAATCATGGCAGAACGCGGCTGCCCGTTCACATGCAGCTTCTGCAATAACAATCTGATGAAACGCCTGTACGGCGTGAAAGGTTATCTTCGCTCGCGCAGTGTGGACAACGTGATCGCGGAACTCACTCGAGCCCGCGAAACGTTCGCCGCGCGCCGCGTTAATTTTTACGACGAGGTTTTCGGAGTCAATAAGAAATGGCTTGAGGAATTTACTGAAAAATATACGGCGCGGATCGGGTTGCCATACATCGCCTGCACGAATCCGAATAATGTCACAGAGGAATACGCGGAACTGCTCCGGGTGTCCGGCTGCCGAAAGGTGGACCTCGGCGTTCAGACGATCAACGAGGAAAAGCGCGCTTCAGTCTATCACCGCCGGGAGACGAACGACCAGGTTCGGTTCGCGGTCGCGACGCTGCAGAAGAAGGGCATAATCGTCGCGGCGGAAAACATCGCCAACTTTCCGGGAGAGACGGAATCCGACCTCACGGAGATGGCGAGATTCTACAATGAAACGCGGCCGGACATATTGAAGGTTTTCTGGCTCCGGTATTTTCCGGGGACTGAGATCGTGGACATTGCGGTTGAGAAGGGCGTGTTGGCGGCGGCTGATGTGGCGAAGATTAACGCCGGCGAAGACGCCGGCTCGGTTACGCTCGGCGCGGCGGCCTCGCGATTGCACAAGAAATTCTATCTCCTGTTCGTTCTTTCGCAGGTCGCTCCGGAAAAATGGATTGAACATATCATCAACCGGAGACTGTACCGTTTTTTGCCGACATCTTTCTTCTCGCGGATCGCGTACACTCTCGCGAGGCTGCTTACAAGAAAAGATTACGACAGCGAGATCATGATGCATCAGCACGCAGGCAGATATAAATTCTATCTGAAACGTTTTTTCTTTCCTTCAAAATAAAATCATATGAGTCGTCTTTGCGCGGTGCTTTGTTTGCTGAAGCAATACAGCGCATAATTTCAATTTGTTGCTAAGAATGTTTTGAGTCAATAAAAAAACCGCCGCGGTAAATCCCGCGGCGGTTTTGTTTAATCGTTGGTTCAGATGATTCCCTTAGTCTATCTTCGGGGGAATCCTCATGTTGTAGAAGGAGCGATACACGAAGATCAGCGCGATGACGAAGAAGGCGGCGCCTGCGTATTTCGCGTACTGAACGAATTCCGGAACGATCGCGATTTCCATTGCGAGGAGCCCGAACAGAGTGGTGAACTTAATGATCGGGTTCAGAGCGACGGAGGAGGTGTCCTTGAAGGGATCGCCGACCGTGTCGCCGATGACTGTCGCGTCGTGAAGCGGAGTGCCTTTGCCCTTGAGGTCGATCTCAACGAGCTTTTTGGCGTTGTCCCAGCAGCCGCCGGCGTTTGCCATGTAGATGGCTTGGAACAGGCCGAACGCCGCGATCGAGACGAGATAATAAACGAAGAACGCGGCGGCTTGCGGGTTGCTGGAGTCGGATGACGAGAAGAAAGCGAATGCGAGAGCGAAGGAGAAGATGCCGAAGAAGATGTTGACCATGCCTTTTTGCGCATACACGGTGCAGATCTTAACGACTTCCTTGGACTGTTCGATTGACGCGCTCTTCGCGGCCTTATCGTCGAGCTTGATGTGCTTCTTGATGTACTCGACGGCTCTGTAGGCGCCGGTTGTGACGGCCTGCATGGAAGCGCCGCAGAACCAGTAAATGACGATTCCGCCGGACAGAATGCCGAGGATCGCGTAGGGATTCAGAATGTTCAGAATTCCGACGACTGTGTTGTAGCCCTGCTGAGCTTCAGAAAGGCCCGATGTGTGGTCGAATTTCGTGAGCTTTTCGCCGAGCACGAGAATGAGCGAGAAAATCATTGTCGTGGCGCCGACGACCGCAGTGCCGATTAGCACCGGTTTTGCAGTCGCCTTGAACGTGTTGCCCGCGCCGTCGTTGGCTTCCAGATACTCTTTGCTCTTCTCGAAGTCCGGTTTGAAACCGAATTCTTTTTCGATCTCTTTCGCGGCGTTTTTGTTCTCTTCGATGAGGGACAGTTCGTAAATGGACTGAGCGTTGTCTGTTACCGGGCCGTAGGAGTCGACGGCGATGTTGACCGGTCCCATTCCGAGCATTCCGAAAGCGACCAAGCCGAACGCGAAGATTGACGCGTAGGCCGGGAAGCCGGGTGTGATGACGCCGGCGATCGATGTGCTCGCCGCATAGGCGATGTACATCAGGCCGGTGATGACCAAGCCGATCCAGAAAGCGCTGAAGTTGCCGGCCACGATGCCCGACAGGATGGTGAGCGAGGCTCCGCCTTCCTTCGACGCGGTGACGACTTCGTTTGTGTGTCCGGATTTCGTGCTTGTGAATATTTTAGTGAATTCCGGGATCAGGGCGGCCGCAAGTGTTCCGCAGCTTATGATGATCGAGAGCATGAGCCAGAAGTTGCCCGGCAGTTCTGTTGTGGCCGTGCTCTTGAGCAGCCATTTGCTGATGCCGAATGTCATCGCCATCGAAACGACTGAAGTGACCCATACGAGCTTGGTTAGGAGTTTTTCGAAATCGATGTCGGTTTTGCCCTTGGTTGTGATATTGCCGTATGCTTTTGTCAGCCAGAAGGAGCCGATGGATGTGAGGATCATGAGAATTCTCATGACGAAAATCCATGTGAGGAGGGTTTTCTGCAGGTCGACGTTTTTAACTGCGAGAACGATGAAGCTGATGAGCGCGACGCCTGTGACACCGTAGGTTTCGAAGCCGTCGGCTGTCGGGCCGACGCTGTCGCCTGCGTTATCGCCCGTGCAGTCCGCGATGACGCCTGGGTTGCGGGGGTCGTCTTCCTTAATCTTGAAGACGATCTTCATGAGGTCGGAGCCGATGTCCGCGATCTTCGTGAAGATACCGCCGCAGATTCTCAGCGCGCTGGCGCCGAGGGACTCGCCGATGGCAAATCCGAGAAAGCATGCTCCGGCGATTCCGCGGGGCATGAACAGAAGGATGATCAGCATCATAATCAGTTCGACGCTGACGAGAAGAACGCCGATGCTCATTCCGGCGTCGAGCGGGATGTTGACGAGTTTAATCGGTTTCCCTTCGAGCGACGCGAAAGCCATGCGGCCGTTTGCAAGCGTGTTCATCCGGATGCCGAACCACGCGACTCCGTAGGAGCCGAGTATTCCGATAACCGACCACATAAGAATCAACGCGATGCTGTTGAAGGGCACCGGGTCTTTTCCGAGTCTGAAGTAGAAAACCATACATGCCGCGATGAAGACCTCGAGAACTATCAGGAACTTGCCCTGTTGGATGAGGTATGTTTTGCAGGTTTCATAAATGACCGCTGCAACATCGAGCATTGATTTGTGCGCCTTCAGGCGCTTCACGCTTAAATATTGGAAAATACCGAATAACATTCCAAAACCGCAGATTCCCAGTCCGATGTAAAGATAGGACTGTTGAAGGGAATCCAGTTCGGGTATCTTGAGGCCGAGCTCGCTTGAGAAAGCAGGCGAGGCGACCAGCAATAATACCGCGATGATCGGCAGCGTTTTCAGCTGCTTGCAAAGCCAAGATATCATGTTGCCCTCCTTCAGTTGTTTTGACTCATACTGCTTTTGCCGGTTGTGTCGCGCCGGCTGGTTATATCTCAAGGCTGGAAAATATTCGAGACGTTTTCCAACCGAAAGTCAGAATATTTGCCCATAATAAGGCATATGGTTGCATCGGAACGACATTCTATAAACAATTTGTGAAAAAATCAACAAAAGGGCAAAACTTTTTAACTACTATTACATAGAAATATAATAACTCAGGATTCAGACCGGGTTATATCGGCGCCGAGGCCGCGAAGTTTCGTTTCGAAGTTCTCGTAACCGCGCTCGATGTGCTCGATATCGTAAACGGTTGTTGTATTGTCCGCGCCGATGCCCGCGATCACGAGCGCCGCTCCAGCCCGAAGGTCCGTCGCAATGACTTTCGAGCCTTTAAGCTGGCTGACTCCCGAAATGACGCAGGAGTTTCCTTCAAGTTTAACGTCGGCGCCCATACGCAGGAATTCGGGCACATGCATGAACCGGTTTTCCCACACTGTCTCTTTAATGATGCTGACTCCGTCCGCGGTGGCCATAAGCGCCAGCATCTGCGGCTGCATGTCGGTTGGGAAACCGGGGTGGGGCAGGGTGATTATCCGCAAAGGCTTAATTTTCTTTTTTGCCGTGACTTTGACTTCATTTTTGCTTTCCTTCACCTGTACTCCGGCTTCGAGGAGCTTAACGATTATCGGTCGCAGATCTTTCAACTGAACTCCGGTTACAGAGACGCTGCCGCGGGTTATCGCCGCGGCGAGCATGAAAGTGCCGGCTTCGATCTGGTCCGGGATCATCGTGTGGACTGCGCCGTGAAGTTTTGCCACTCCGTGGATGGTGACGGTTTTCGTGCCCGCTCCGTTTATGCGGCCTCCGATGGACTTCAGGAACCATGCAAGGTCCTGAATGTGAGGCTCCTCCGCGGCGTTCTCTATTGTCGTCACTCCGTCCGCGAGCAAGCCCGCCATCATCAGGTTGGCGGTCGCTCCGACAGATGGGAAATCAAGATATATCCGCGCGCCTTTCAGTCGGTCGCAGGCGGCTTCGATAAAGCCGTGCTCTATGCTGAGCTTCGCTCCCATTTTTTCCAAGCCGAGCAGGTGGAAATCCACAGGCCGGGAGCCGATCGCGCATCCGCCGGGCAGCGCGACCCGCGCTTTCCCGAACCGCGCCAGAAGCGGTCCCATCACATAGATCGAAGCCCGCATCTTGTTCATCAGTTCAAACGGCGTCTCGTATTTCGAGATGTCTTTTGAGTTGACAATAAGCGTGCTGTTTTCGCCGGTTATCTTCACGCCGAGTTCTTCAAGCACAAGCTTCATTGTTCTGATGTCGCGCAGGCTCGGCACGTTATGAAGAACCACTTCGCCGTCAGTCAGCACGGCGGCGGCCAGTATGGGCAAAGACGCATTTTTGCTGCCGCTCACAGCAACTTCGCCTTTCAGCGACGCGCCGCCATTTACTTTGAAAAAACTGTCTGTGTTTTCTTTGGTCATGTTTTTCGCGCGACCGCAGCCCTCGCGGGCCGCCCGCCTTTTCAGAGACAATGCATTTTATCAGAGCGGATTTTAAAATGCAACGGGAAACGACATAACAAAAATAAACCTAATAGGACAAGGACAAATATTCGGAGCGGATGGAATGCGCTGTCCGGGGTTTCCAGCGAACTTCAAGGTTTTTTGTCCGAAGCGCGGGCGCAGTTGCTTTATGGCAAAACCGCCGTTCGTCAGGAGCCATCGAGTTTCGGGTTTTGTCTGCGTCGCTTAACTCGAATCTTAATTGCGGTTTTGGCATAACAATTCACAGCGGACACATGCGAGGCGTCGAAAGCATTTTTGAAGTGATATTTAATTAGGTTCTCGAAAAAACATAAACGCAGATAATGAAGCGTGTCGCCGTTATAATATAGTCTCAATTTTAGTCTCTGATTGCCGAATCCGGGTAATAGAATATCTAAGAATATAGTGATTATCAGCAGAGGGACAACGCACAATAGCGAACAATGCGGCATTATAGCAACACAAGGCTAAGAGTATTTAAAATACAAAAACTCAGCCTAGCTCTCGGCTGAATTTGAAATTGTCAGATTACCTCGAACAATGACCCTTGTAAGATCGAGCTGACAATTTCCTCGGACGAAAGATGGACCGTGCCTTTTTCGAGCTTATCCTTCAACTCGGCGGTCTGAGCGGCCGTTTTTGCTTCGGGAAGCTTGTCATACGATTCCCGCAGCTTGAGAAGAAGTTTAGCCTTTGAAGACACATCCACGCTGTCGTTCCGCTCGGCTTTGGCATAGGCGTTGGTGGCTCGGTTTCGGGCCGTCTTTGCCTCTTTAAGCTCTTCAGCTTTCAGGGGCCCTTGGTTTTGAATATTCCCGATTTCCATTTCAACACCTTCTTGTTCTTCTATCGCTTTTATCGGCAGACTTAATAAAAAGTTTAGGGTTTTTTAAAATTAATTTTATATAACGACAAAAAGCCTTTGCATGCTGGCCTTTTTGAAATGTTAAATATTAGAAATTATTTAAGATAATATTTCCGACCGCGTAAAACGACAAATGAGACAGCGTGTTAATAATGAATAGGAAAAAGCAGTTATCTTATGGGGTTGACCGGGACGCCGTTGACGCGGACTTCGAAGTGAAGATGGTTTCCGGTTGAAGTGCCTGTGCTGTCGGCGAGCATGATGACCTGCCCTTTTCTGACAGTTTCGCCTTCACGAACGAGCAAACGAAGGGCATGTCCATATAGGGTTGTAATATCAGATCCGTGAGAGATGATAACGGTGTTTCCGTAGCCGCCCCGGTATCTGGCATTAAGTACGATTCCATCGGCGGCGGCGCAAATCTCCTGCCCGTAAGAGGCGCGGATATCTATGCCTCGATGATTGGAAGAAGCGCCCCGTTTTGGAGCTTTCCTGTAGCCGTACCCGGAAGTAACGCTGAAAGCTCTTCCGCAAACAGGCGAACCGAGCGTGCCTGTGAATTTATGCTTCACTCCGCGCCCGCTTTTCATCATGCTCTGAATTTCAGCTTCGATTCTTCGGCTTTCCGCTTCCAGTTCTGCAAGTTCTCTTTCCTGCAGTTCGACATCGTTGCGAATATCAAGCAGCGCTTTGTTTTTCTCGTTTTTAACCGCTGCCGTATGTTCTTTTTCCTGCGCGAGCATGCTGCTTTGAACCTCGATGTTCATTCTCGCGCTTTCAACCTGTTTTCTTCTCTGCGCCACTTCCTCTCTGATCGTTTTGAGCTCTGTCAGAATCCCAAGGTCGTTTTTTGTAATCATGCGCAGGTAAGTGATGCGGCTGACGAAATCGCTGAAGCTTGAGGAGTTGAAAAGCACTTCGATATAGCCGGCATGACCGTTTTTATAATACGAAACGAGGCGCCCTTTATATTTAGTTCTGTAGGCGTCGAATTTGTTTGAGGCTTCGACGAGTTTGTTTTTGTAGAATATTTCCTGCGCCTGCGCCCTTTTGAGGTCCCGGATTTTCTGGTCGAGCTCTCTGCTCGTTCGGGTGAGCTCGGCGTCAATCTGGCGGACTGCCTCTGAAATGCTTCTTTCCTTGTGCTTGCTTTGTTTCAGAATGGATCTGGCCTGATTCAGCCTTTTTTGCAGGTCTTCTTTTTTTGCGGTGAGGTTTTTGTTGGTTGAAGCGGAGGGCGCCGGAGTTGAGAGAAAAGAAAGCAGCAGCGCAATCGCTGCAAAGAACAGTAATGCTCTCGATTTAGACGGTCGCGCTGAAATGTGGCTCGAATAACCCATAATCTATTACATTATAAGCTTTTTTGCGAATTATTTAATATAAATTAAATATTTTTCATCTGATTTACGCAATTCCTCGATTTGAGGCCTGTATTTCTCAAGGATTTGGCGTACGCGGAACTTTAGCGTGGATGTGATATCGCCGGTTTCCGGCGACATCGGGGCGACGATCAGGAATTTTCTCGGGGTGGTGATGCTGCGCGGATTTCCAATCATTCCGGCATTCTCTTCGAGTTCATTTTTTATGGCTTCGATAATTTTTTCGTTTCTCGCGAATTCGGATGGGTCGCCTCTGTAAGGAATTCCAAGTTCTTTGCCGATCTCCTCCAGCGCTTCCGGTTCCCAAGCGAGTGAAACGACTGCGACCGCAGATTCCCTGCCCTCGGCGTCCACCGCAGCCGCCTGCACATACTTCGTGCAGCGCAGTATGTTCGCCGCCAGTTCGTCGAGGTCCACGAACTCTCCGTTCGACATCTTGACCTGAAGTCCGCAGCGGCCGTGTACGAAAAGGAATCCATCTTCGTCGATATGGCCGATGTCGCCGGTGTGATAGTAACCGTCGACTATCGCGCGGCGCGTTTTTGTTTCGTCTTTCAAGTACCCTTTGAAAACGTTCGGACCTTTGCAGATGATCTCGCCACGTTCGCAGGCCGGCAGCGTTCTGCGTTTGCCTGTTTCGTCTTCTTCGAGAGACAGGATTTTCACGTCGACGCCGGGAAGCGGGAACCCCACCGAACCGGACTTGCGCTTAACGAAACGTTCGACTGAAATCACAGGCGACGTCTCGCTGATTCCGTATCCTTCAAGCACGATGAAACCGATGTTTTCGAGAATGCGCGCGTGCTCCACGTCAAGTTTCGCGGAACCTGAAACCGCGCGTCTGAGTTTGTGCATTCCTATTTTTTTCAGAATGAGCTGCCCCAAAAGTTTTTTACGGATATGGTTTTTCAGCGGATTTTTCGAATAGTCCGCTCCCAGATCAATAAAATCTTTTGTCAGGGCGAGAGCTTTCGACCTCATGCCTTCTGCGAACCGCTTGTAGACCATCGGCACGCCAGCGAACAGTGTCGGCTCGACTAATTTCAGGTCGTCGAGCAGCGTCGATTTGTGTGAGTACCAGATTGAGGCGCCGTTAAAGAGCGCGGCCAGAGTTACGAATCCTTGAAACGAGTGGGCCTCAGGCAGGAACGAAATCAGGCGTTCGTCGCTGTCGATCGTCATCATCTTTGACGAGCATTCCACGTTGGACAGCAGGTTGTGGTGCGAGAGCATGACGCCTTTCGGCATGCCGGTCGTGCCGGAAGTGTAAATGATGTGGGCGACTGAGTCGCGTGTAACCGCTTTCAGCCGTTCGCCGATCAGGGCGGCGTTTTCGGCGCCGTTCTTCATTATGTCGGAGAAAGGAGTTTCGTGCGGCTGGTATTTGATGTCGTCGTGAGGCATGTCCATGACTATGATCTGTTTGAGCGGAGTGTTTCCGCCGCGGTGGACCCTGCGCACGTTTTCGAGGAATGCCGGGCTGGTTATAAGTATCTCTGTTTCGCTGTCTTTAAGTTTATACTCGACTATCTCGTCTGTTTTCACATCGTAGTCATAGAGGCCCCATGCGACGCCGCCGGCGAAAAGCGTTCCCCAGTCTCCGAAATTATATTCGGGCCTGTTTTCGGAAATGAAGGCGACTCTCTGTTCCGGCTGAAGGCCGTATTTTTCGATGAGGACTGTTCCGACGATCCGGCTTACGCGTGGGAGATCTATAAAAGAATAGACGCCCGAATAAATGTCGCCGGGTTTTGTTTTGTAACGCAGCGCCTCTTTTTTGCCGAATAATTCGGCGGCGGTGTCTAACGCTTCAGGAATGTTTTTTGCTTGCGCTATTTTTTGGTTTAGCATCTCAGTCCATGCAATACACAGTTGGTTTATGAGTCGGCATAGCGGGCAGGGCAACGTTGATAGTTGTAAAGACTAACACGGCGTTTCGGACACGTCAAGGAAAAAGGATTTAAGACGAACGTTATTCGGGTTGTCTGTCAGAGTCGGCTGAGTCCGGCACATATTCGTTGATGTTTTGAATCAGGTTCCAAGGGATGAAGGATTCGCCTTTCAACATGAGTTCGCCTTCAGCGTGCTTCGGCGCCTGTGATGCGTCCTGTTTTTGTTTCATCGCGGATGGAAGCGCGGCGTTTGAAATGCCGGAAGGAGCAGAGCTTGCGGGCATCATAATAATGCGCGGCTGGAAGTTTTCCGGATTGACGCTTATAACAGCCGCCTGCGCTTGGCCGAGTGAAGCGTAAGCTCCGACCGCGACATGGAGCATCATGACGCTGCCGTCCATATTTTCCGCCACGATGAACGGATTGTATTTAAGCGTTCGCAGGCGGGAAATCTCGCCCAGAGCGCTTTCCTTTGTGAGGAAGCTGCCTGAAATGACGAAGTATGACGGGCTTTGTTTGATATCCGGCGGCAGGGAGGCGATATGCGAACTCAGGGAAGTCGGCTTCTTTCCGCTTGCAGATGTTGAGCCGGTCTTGCGGCCTGTGGAAATATCAGGCTGAACTATCGGCGGGGGAATCATTTTGCCATCCGGAGAAGTAGTTTGGCTGTTCGACGGAATCTTTGAAATCAAAGCCGAAGGCGGTTTTGGCTGCGTTATTTCGGGCGACAGCGGCGGTTCGTAAGGCGGCTCGAAGTCGGCGGGGGAAAGAGATCTGAACCTGTCTATAAGCGCGGCGGTTTCGCCGTTGGTCATTTCCTTGTTCGGTTTGAAAGTAAGGTCCGGATATCCGCCCATGAGCGGTTTGCCTTCGAGCGACCGCAATCCGCGCGATGCGACGAAAATCATGGACTGCTCATCGTAGGGCAGGTCGCCGACGTCGTAGAAGAAATATTTCCTGTCGAATTCCTTCGGCGGCGTGATGGAAGCGGAGTCGAACAGATTGTGAAGCGCCTCGATGCGCGTTATCCCGGCGTCCACGAGCAGGCCTTCGAGGTAGTCGAGGTTGATGCCGAGCGGCGACAGATTGCTTTTAAGCGAATCTATCTGCGCTTTGCGTTCCTCCGGCGGTTTTGATTCTATGGAGGCGAAATTCATCGATGTGTCGACGACCGTAATGTAATCCTCAAGAGTTTTGGGAAGCAGGTCCTTGTTTGAAACGGAGAGCCGGAGTTTGTACGGGCCGGCGAGCGTGTCGGAGTCCTTCAGAGCGTCTTTCAACGCATCGTTGAGCATTGAGCGGTTGATGACCAGGCGTTTCGGCCCCGGCTTTTCGTAAGTGCCTTCCTGAAGCAGTATCGGCTGCTGTATTTTCGGCGAGATAACGTATGCTTCAGTTGTAACTGGATATGGCGTTTTGAAGTAAATGTTTATTGGAGAACTGAAAAGCCGGTTCAACTGAGTGAGGAAAAGCAGTCTGTAGAATTCCATGCGCGGCGCTTTCGCGTCCGGTTGGAAGAACTGCCTTGAAACGTCCGGATAGAAGCCTTCTTTTGAAAGCGATTCGACATAAGAACCGGCCCAGTGAGAGCCGACATCCGAAAAACTCGCTCCGGGCAGCGAAGGAATAAGCATGATTTTCGGGTCTACCCGGAACTCCGCGATCTGAGTTGATTTTGAGGGCGCGGCGGGTTTTGGCTCGTTGGTTTCAACGTCGGCTTTCGGGGCCGGCTTAGGTTTAGGCTCTATCTTTTTTCCTGAATCATTAGCGTTGGACGAAGGGAGCGGAGTTTCGAATTGCGGTTTCGTGATTTGAGGGGTCGAAGTCGCCGGCGCCGGGACTTCCTTAACTATAAACGGCTCTTTCCAGGCGCCTTTATCCGGCTTGTAGGATAGCGTGGCGATAATCGGAGAGCCGTAGCTGTTGAGATAATTATAGGCGGCGAGCTGGACGTCATAGTTTTCGGTTCTGACGCCGCCGCCCACTATCGCGGCCCGGTCTTTCTGGTCGCCCGCTAAGACGCCTTCCGACTGGAACCCGGCCCGCGCGGAAAATTTCTGGTTCGGCGTGTGAAATTCGGCTCCCAGATACATCATGTTGCCCGACTGAGAAGTTTCCATGTTTAAAGTCTGGTACTTGATGATTTTAAAACCGGCTATTACATCCAGCCATTCCCGCGCCGGATATGAAATTCCGAAATTGTATATCACTGGCAGAATCGGTTTTCTTCCAAACTGGTTTGCCGTTCCGCTAATGTTGCCGATGAGGTTTTGAATCGAAACGCTTGCACGAACCTTTTCGAATTCCTTGTAGGCGCCGATGTCGAGCGTGAATGCCGAGCCGTTATCGCTCGGTATCGTTCTTATCATATCGCTGTATGAGGGCGTTGAATATCTGAAAGCGGAAATGGCGGCGCCCAGCATATACTGCGAAGTTCTTTTGCCGATGGTGTATGTAAACATGTCGCGGCTGGAACCCTGTTCATCGCCGGACGAAAGTGTGTACGATTGATTGGGCATTGTGTAAGAAACGATATAATAGCTGAGCGTTCCGGTGGCGAACTCGGGCGCCCGATAAGAGCCTAACGAGAAAATGTAACGTCTGTTTCCGACAAAGTTGATCAGGGCCGGGTTTGTGAGGTAATCCAAGGTGTCGTTGCGCGACCCGATGGAAAGGCCGCCAGTGGATGCGGAAACCGCTCCGCGTCCGTATATGTATTGACCCTCGAAGTCGGCGCGCGCCATCCGGGCTCCGGCCGCGGTAAACGCCGCCGCCGCCGCCGCGATCAACAGGATTTTGAATGCGTTATGCTTCAACAATTTCACAAGTTATTTCCTTGGCGCGCCTATCTACATTTTTTCAGGGGCCGATACGCCGAGAACGCGCAGGCCGTTCCGGATAACGTTTCGCGCCGCAGTGGAAAGAGCCAGCCGCGCGCCGGACAGTTCCGGCTCCTCCGGCGCTATCACGCGCAGATCGTGATAGAAATTATGGAATGCCCCCGCGACAACCGTCAGGTAGGCGATGAGCCTGTGCGGCTCGCGTCCCGCGGCAGAGGATTGAATCTCCCACGGGTAGTCCGCTATCAGTTTCATTAAATGATATTCCCGTTCGTCGGCGAGCCGGCTGAGCGTTTCGGCGCCGCCGGGTTTCAGGCCGGCCTCCGCCGCTTTCGCTATCAGGCTGCATATCCGCGCGTGCGCATACTGCAAATAAAATAGCGGGTTGGCCTCGGATTTTTCCTTGGCAAGTTCGAGGTCGAAGTCCAGGTGGCTCTCGCGGCTCCTCGCGATGAAGAAAAATCTCGCCATGTCCGCGCCGACCTCGTCGACAAGATCGTCGATCGTAATCATTTTTCCTGCCCGCTTGGACATCTTAACGTACTCGCCGCTCTCCTTGAATCTGACGAGTTGCACTATAAGCACTTCGAGACGGTCCGGATCGTAGCCCATGGCCTGAACCGCCGATTTCATTCGGTTGATGTAGCCGTGATGGTCGGCGCCCCAGATGTCGATCACCGTGTCGAAGCCGCGCTGATATTTGTTGTTGTGGTATGCGATGTCGGCGAGAAAGTATGTCGGCCTGCCGTCGGATTTCTTAAGAACCCGGTCTTCCGTATCTTTATATTTTGTGGAAGCGAACCAGTGTGCGCCGTCTTTTTCGTAAGCCTCGCCGCGCGAGGTGAGCAGTTCCAGAGTCTGTTCAACCACGCCCTGATCATGAAGAGTGTGTTCGCGGAACCAGTTGTCGAAAACAAGGCCGATGCGTTTCAGCGTTTTTTTCTGCGCGCCCATTATCTGTTCCATCGTGAACTCGGCCATGATGGAGCGGCGTTCGCTTTCGTCCATTTTCAGGAGCGGGTCGCCGTGTGTCTCAAGCAGCGCTTTCGCCGGCTCGATTATATAGTCGCCTTTGTATTTCAATTCCTCGGGGTCGATCGTTTCGCCAAGCAGCTCGCGGCACCGCAGTTCGATGGACAGCGCGAGATTTTCAATCTGGCCGCCGATGTCGTTTACATAAAACTCGCGTTCTACATTGAAGCCCGCTTCTGCGAGCAGCGAAGCGAGCGCGTCTCCGAACGCGGCGAGTCGGCCGTGTCCGACAGAAAGGGGACCGGTCGGATTTGCGCTTACAAACTCCACTTGTATTCGATGTCCCGCGCCGAATTCCGTGCGGCCGTAATTATCTCCGGATTCGATTATTTCCGGGATCACGCCGCGCAGAGTTTCCGGCTTGAGTTTGAAATTGATGAAGCCGGGTTTAACCGGTTCGACTTTTTCGAACATCGAAAGATCGATGCAG
Source organism: bacterium (assembly GCA_041664945.1). Taxonomy (GTDB): domain Bacteria; phylum UBP15; class UBA6099; order UBA6099; family UBA6099; genus JBAYJY01. Next base: position 31,169 of record JBAYJY010000029.1, read on the forward strand.
GCGGCGAGTTGTTCGGCGAGTTGGAATGGCGGCTTTTTCGCCAGCTTCGCGAGCTGGAACGGCAGGTTGGTTGAGTAGTGGCCGAACTCGCGGTTTTTCGGACTTTCCAACGGAACGTCGTAGAATTTTTTAACAGTCTCCTGCTCGATGCCGGATGCCTTAAGCGCGTCGAGAATACATTGTCTGATCTGATCGGCAAGCATTTTGTTTGTTAAACCCGCAATTATTTCCGAAGGCTCTCTCGAACCGCCGGGAAACATCTTTCCATTGATATGACAGCCGGCGCCTGGAAACGGCGTAGGCCAATACAATTTTAAGGCCGCCGCCGACCGGCGGACAACCTCAACCCAAAAACAATTCCAATAATAATATCATATAAATAGTTAATAATTGATACTAATTCAGTATTTTTAGAGAAATTTGGGAAGTGGCGCTGTTTTTTATAGTTCTCTCGCGCTAAGAGACGCCTAAAACTCAGACGTTCGGGTTATTGTTGTCGGAAACTTTGGATGCTTGATAAGATTCTTCCACTTCCCGCAGTCTGGCTTCGGAGACGGCGCCTTTTCTAATGACGGTGATGTCGCCGTTTCTGACTGAGATGACAGTTGAATGGAGCGAGTCGCCAGTCGGGCCGCCGTCGATCGAGGCGTCGAGACGGCCGGAAAACTGCCTAAGCGCCTCGGAGCAGGTTCTTGGTTCGGGGTTGCCGGTAACGTTTGCGCTGGAAGCGGCCAGAGCGCCGCCACAGCGGCGCACCAAGTCAAGGCAAAGACCGTGCGCAGGCATTCTGAATCCGACATTGCCGGACGGCGCGAGGCCGAACGGGAACAGGCCCGGAGTGACGTCGAGAACGATGGTCAGCGGTCCCGGCCAGAATGTTTCCATGACTTTCATTGCAAGCGGACTCGGATTAACTCCATATTTCCCGAGCTTGTCGAGGTCGGAAATCAGCAATTGAAACGGCTTGCCTTTCGGACGCAGTTTGAGGTCGATGAGGAGTTGGACTCCGTTTTCGTTAGGCAGCGCGCCGAGTCCATAAACGGTCTCGGTCGGAAACAGAACGATGCCGCCGGCTATGATTTTAGCGGCGATTTCGTCTGCGCGCGACTCCCAATCATTTGTGGTTATGTTTATCGAGCTTTTTCGAGGCATCCTGAGATTACCCTTTCTATGCCGGACAGGTCTTTTTCGGCTTTGCAGCTTTCGAAGCCGGCGGCGCTCATCAACTCGATCGTTTCGCCTGACTGTCCTATTCCAATTTCGAGCGCAAGCATGCCGCCCGGTTTGAGAAATGCCGGCGCTTGTTCGATTATGCGCCGCACGATATCGAGCCCGTCCGGGCCGCCGTCGAGAGCGGCGCGCGGATCGTAATTTTTCACTATTTCAGGAAGCGATTCGATGTCAGACGCCGGAATATATGGTGGGTTCGATATAACGGCGTCGAATCGCATTTCGGTGTCGAGCGTCTCGAACAGGTCGCCGAGCGTGCAGTTGTAACGCTCATTGACGCCGAGCAGACGCGCGTTTTCCAGAGCGAGCGCTACCGCGTTTTCGGAGATGTCGGTCGCTATGCCGATGGCGTTTGGAGTCAGTTTGAGAAGCGACAGGGAGACGACGCCGGTTCCGGCGCAGAGGTCGAGAAATCCGGTCGGCGATTCCTGTTGCGGAAGAGATTTTAGAAATTGAGCTGCGATGTCCACGAGGATTTCTGTCTCTGGCCTCGGAATGAAAACTCCGCGCGCGACTTTAAAAAGGTAAGAAAGAAACTGGGCGTCGCCGACGATAAGTTGGAGCGGTTCGCCGCCGGCGAGCCGTTTTCCTCTGATGCGAATGGCGTCTAGTTCCAGCTCCGTGACCGGGCGGTCGAAACGCGTGTAAATATCCATGCGGCGGATTCCGAGAGTTTTAGAAACGAGAATTTCCGAAGCGAGGCGCGGTTGCTCGACATTGTGCCGTTCGAGGTAAGCGGCCATGCGTTGATGCGCGGTCATGAGGTCGAATTGCGGCATTGCCGGGCCTTTCTCAAGCCACTTCCGAATCGAGATCGTGCATTTTAGAGAGCAGGGGTTCGAGCAGGTTGTCGAGGCTGCCCTCGATTATTATATCGAGTTGGTAGAGAGTGATGTCCGCGCGATGGTCGGTGACGCGGTTTTGCGGGAAATTGTAAGTGCGTATGCGTTCGCTGCGGTCTCCGGAGCCGACTTGGCTGCGGCGATCCTCGGCGATTTTTTTCTGTTGTTCTTCCTGATATTTTGCGAGCAGACGCGCGCGCAAAAGGCGCATGGCTTTCAGGCGGTTCTGGTGTTGCGATCTTTCGTCCTGACATTCGACGACGAGGCCTGAAGGCAGATGCGTGATGCGGATGGCCGAGTCGGTTTTATTGACGTGCTGGCCGCCGGCGCCCTGAGCGCGGTAAGTGTCTATTTTAAGCTCGGTGGGGTCGATGTTAACTTCCACATCGTCCGGTTCGATAAGCAACGCTACGGTAGCGGCGGAGGTGTGAATGCGGCCGCCCGCCTCGGTGACCGGTATGCGCTGCACGCGGTGGACCCCGCTCTCGTATTGCAGTTTGTTAAACGCGGCGTCGCCCTTGATTGAAAAAATGACTTCCTTGAATCCGCCGAGGGCGGAGGGCGATGCGCTGATGATTTCTGTTTTCCAGCCTTTATTTTCAGCGTATCTGTTGTACATGCGGAAGAGGTCGCCGCCGAAAAGAGCCGCCTCGTTGCCGCCGGTTCCGGACCTGATTTCGATAATGATCGGTCTTTTTTCAATCTTTTCAGGAGGGCGGCAGAACAGTTCGGCCGCTTCAGAGATCCGCTCAAGCTCTGCTTCGAGGCGCGTGATTTCGTCGCCGTAAAGAAGCCGCATCTCTTTATCAGTTTCGGTTTCGAGGTTATTTCTGCAATTCTTGAGTTCTTTTTCCGCCGCGTGGAACTGTTCGAGGAGTCTGTGCGGCTCGTCGAGCTGCGACATTTCCCTGCCGAGCGTTTTGAATTTCTCAAGATCGGCTGCGGCGTCGCCGGCGGAAAGCAGGCCGGACACCTCAATGTAGCGTGCGGCGCCGGTTTCGAGTTTCTTCAATATGTCTGGTTTCATATTTTTTTCAGACACCGTCTATAAGCAGCAGGTCTAAGGCTTCAGTTTCAAATATATTGTTAGTTTGGTCTTTTTTTAGTTTTAGGCCAAGGGTTGATGCGCAAGCCCGAGGCCGAGTTAACAATTTATCGCCTCAAAAGAAAAGCTCCGCGGTTGCGGAGCTGGTTTCTTGCACGGTTATCGCCGCAAGGCGGCCGCGCGATTGAACGCGCGTTGCCGCTATCCTTCTTTGGATTCGGCGGCCGGTTCTGCCGGCGCTTCGGGAGCCTGTTCCGGAGCGGCTTCAACAACAGCAGACGCTTCCGCGACAGGGGCCGAGACTTCGGCTACGGCTTCGGCTTCGGGCGCTTCATCGACGGCGGCTTCGTCTGATTCCGCCAATTCGAATTCGCGCGCCAACTCTTCTTCCGTCAGCTTGAGTTTTTTCTTTTTCTTCTTGAACTTGCGCTGAGCTTCATCGCCATATTTGCGGAAGTATTTGTCCACTCTTCCGGCGGTGTCAACGAACTTCTGTTTTCCCGTGAAGAATGGGTGGCACTTCGAACAGATGTCCAGTCGGATCTCTTTTTGCGTCGAGCCGACGATGAATTCGTGCCCGCATGC
>JBAYJY010000030.1:0-34580 GCA_041664945.1 bacterium
ATTCAGCGATATCCCCTTGTCTGATTTCCAAGACAACTCCTGCTTTTCATTGTTCAACTGATTGTCCGATTTCCCGCCGACGAGCATGAAATCGGCGCCGCGCCGCTCGACTGAATACGTGTGGGTCACGCCGCCGAATGTGTTCTTCATCGTGACAGCGCCCGCGATGCCCTTCCGCGCTTCGCCCGCGCCGGAGACGGCGTCCTCCTCAGTCATGTAGCGGTATGTGATCTCGAACGCGTCGAGCGACGACAGATTCAAATCTTTCTTCTTCAGCCGCAATGTGCCGTATTCCGTGTCGAGCGTGTAGTCAGTATCTCTATTCAGCAAAACGCCGTTCAGCCTCAACTCGTCGCTGCCCTCAATCACCGGCAACTTGCTCTCGTCCATCTGATACGGGCCAAGCGGATTCAAATCCGACGCGCGCGTGTCCGCAATCGTGAACGTCGCCTTCGCATAACGGCCCAACTCCCTCTGTTTGTCGCCCGTGCTCTGCGCCATCTCGATCTGTATATCCGTGTTCTTCCACAACGAGACCGCTCCGTCGAAACCCATCAACTGATGCGCCGTTTCGCTCCTCGATATCGAGCCGCCGATATTGCTGTATGCAATCTGATCGTCAGCAAGATACGAAACGCCCCAATTGCTCAACGTCGCCGGCCCGAATCTTATCTTTCCGAATCCGTCTGTCTTTTCCGAACCGTCCTCCGGAGCGACGCCGGAATCCGACACGGCGTTCATCCCGCCGCCTGAAGCCTGCTTAGGCGCGCCCCCAGACTGCGATTCAGCTTTTAGCGACTGAATTCTGAACCCCGTGAATTTACCCGGCTCGCCTCCGCCGCTTCCGTCGGCCACCTCGTACTCAACCAGAATGCGCGCGCCGGAAGCCACTGGCGCCGTAAACGTAACCTCGCCCTTCGAATATGAGAATGCGTAACCAGCGCCTCGCTCCAGCTTGTCGCCGTCCACCCGCACAATCTCGCTGCCCGGAATGATGTTCGTCGCGTTCAGCTTGTACGGCCCGACGCTCTCATTGCCGAAAAACACCGCCTTCTTGCGTGTCGGCGGCTTGCTGTAATTCAACATCCCGATCCCGAGTCCGTTCGTCTCGAACGACAACCCGACGCCTGTCACCGAATAATCCTTCGTCTTCTCGTCCTTGGCGAACATATCCTTGAACCCGTCGAAATTCTTCAACCCGTAAAACGTCTCCCGGTTCGACGACGCGAACGCATCGTTCATGTTTCCGTCGTTCTGCAAAGACTCAAGATCGACCGAATCAGAACGCAACATCAGCTTCAGCCCGGTTCCCGTGGCGAACGAAAGATCAAGCCCCTGCGATGATAGCTTGAAACCAGTCAGCCTGCCGCCTCCGAGATCGAAACTCACGCTCCCCGGTTCATTCTTCTGATTCGTCCCTGCGGCCTTTCCGGTTTCGCTTCCCGCAGGGTCGGTATCTGCTGCCGGCTCTATCTTTTTATTGATTTCATTGATGTTAAGCGCACTCTCCGTCAGCGATTTCCGGGGAGCTGTCTCACGCTTCGAAAGCTGTCGCTCGATGATAAAAAGCTTGCGCCTAAGCTCTGTTCCGGATTTCCCTGCCTCGCCATAACAATGTTTCGGAATACAAAAAAGAGAAACAATAGTCCCTATTAAGATAATTACATGGATGCTTTTCACATGAACTGCACAGCCACAACCGCGTCCGATAAATACCTTATTGGAAGCATCCAGAGACATGTGTAACACCAGTATATCTATCGATTAAGACCGAATTCGAACACCCGCATCCGGTCAAGTATCTGCTACCCGCCAACAACATTATTCAGTCATAAAGACCGCTTTTTTACAAGACAAGAAAATACTTTGCTGAGAATTATATCACAGATTTAAACATCGTGAATAATATTTTTTAATTGGGTTGTTTGGCCTATTGATAATATATCCGTTATAGCGCTATCGCAAAAAATGTACCTACTGCCAGAATTTCTCTGCGGTGTATATCAAACGCAAAAAGCGCGCCCCCTGTTCCGGGAACGCGCTTTCGTGATCAACGGAGAGAGTGGGATTCTCCACTATTCAAGCAAACAAAGGCCTTTTTGTTTGTTGGGTCACGCACGGGTCACGCAGAATTGATAGTAATGTAAACCAGAGCCCTCTTCACCGGGGGCTCTTTTTTTTATTCCTTTCATCTTATGACACGCATTCAGGCTTCCGGCATACGTCTCACCTGCACCGGCGTTTCATCGTTTGTTCCTGTCAAGGAATCAGCTTTTCATTGAGGGGTTAAATTTACTTCAGCGTTTAAACCGTATAAACAATTAAACTGTATGTACAAATACGATACTGTATGATTGCGTATGATTTTGTACTGTTTCAGAATCAAACTGAAAAGAAACGTAATGTAGAGAGTTGTAGATAGATGTAAAGTTGTGGTATGATGAGAAAACCGATACAAATTAATTGTGGGAGATAGCGAATAAGTAAAGGAGTTTGAGAGATGAACGCACGTAATTTACTCTTTAGCTTGTTTTTCGTAACGACGCTGTTGACGCTTTCAGGTTGTGGAAATCATTTGGGGAAACGATTGGAATTTAACGGAGGAGAATTATATTACACTTCTTCTATTACCGAATCTGAAGCAAATAGACTGGTCCAATATTTGGGTAATGATTATTTCGACGGAACTCCAAAAACCGTTCAAATCAACAAAACAGCTTCAACATATGAATTCAGAATGGTGATAAAGAAAGGGCTGGAAAAGGACCCGCAGTATATTGAAATCGCGAAAGGAGTTGCCAAAGAGTTGTCAACCGAAGTATTTGGAGGAAGCCAAGTGGATATTCATTTATGTGATGAAAATCTAAAAACAATTCGGGTGGTTATCGCACTATAATATTTGGACGTTTTATAAAATAATGTTTCTGTGAATATGCCTGAATAAACAAGCGATCCATTTTAGTGTTTTTCGTCTGCCTGTCCAATTCCCAGATTCTCTATTAATCTCTCACACATACGTAAAAGTTGTTGAATTCTCTTCTTGCGAACACCATTTTCGTCTTTCCCTTTTTGTCCTGCCAGTCTGATATTCGCTTCGATAGCCTTTTTGAGGTTTACTATTTGAGCATTAATTGATTTTGATTGTTCATCAAAACTTAACTGCTCAAATGTTTTCGAGTCACCTTGATGTGCTTTGTTTCCCATATTTCCCCCTATTATGAAGTTTTTCAATTGTATTAATGGTATATCGAGTTATAAGATCAGTTCTTCCACCGTGGATTGCACTTAGGGCAATCTTCTGCAACATTATATTTGTCTCTTTTTACGCATCTAAAAACAGCAAACGTATCATTGCTTCCTGATATATTATATGGCAAAGTACCATTTGACACTTTGTTGTTTATTGATATGTCGTAGTAACCAACGCCTTCAGCCTCCAACAATTGATCGGAATTCTCTGGTAAACAGCATGAACCAGTCGTTTCAGTATATCTTGTTGATAAAACAGAATCCGGCTTTGAGTGCCATGCGACATATAATTCTATTTCTGATGCGATTTCCCCTCCATAAACCTCTTTGCAATAATCCTGCTGAATATTGTACAAAGTTAGATGTTTATCTTCATAATCGTCTATGAAGCGTGAATACATAAAATAACCTTCCGGAGTCTTTTTATAATATTTTTTCAATATTTCAGAATTACTGAATGCTGATTTCAATATATCATGTGAAGAAAAGTGCTTTACAAAGTTATCGTAATTAACTGGCCTAGTCATTATTTTGAAAGATGTTTTATTTTGGGCAATATCTGTTGACCCCAACGTGTTATCAATTGCACTTTCTCCTGTAGGAATCTCAATAAAATTTTTATCAACTTGGGTATTTATTACATTTGCGGTAATACTTGTCGTTCTGATAGGTCCGATTGATCTTATCGGCCAAAAACGAAAAATAATCTTGGCCTGAACATTTTCCTTGGGAACAAAACCCCAAACGTGGCTGTCGTGGCTGTTGCTGCGGTTGTCTCCCATCACAAACAAATTATCCTTAGGCACTTTCACAGGCGGATAATCGTAATTGGGCTTTTCATTTATATATGGCTCGTCGAGCGGAACATTATTTACATATACGATTCCGTTCCGCACCTCTATCGTGTCGCCTCCGACGGCTATTACTCGTTTTAAATATGGGACTACCCTTTCGCCTTTAACGATAATGCTAAAACCCGATTCTTCTTTTTCAGATGAAGCGAACGGCGGCTTGAATGCGATAATGTCTCCATGCTTCGGGTCACTAAAACGATAGATAAGCCGGTTCCCCATAACTCTGTCATTTGGCAAAATAGTCGGCACCATTGAAGGAGTCGGAATCATGTAAGATTGAATAATAAAACGTTTTAATCCAGTAGTAAATATATTGCTTATGACAACGATAATAATCCAGCCAATAATATAATAATACCAACGATTGTATTTTTTTATCGTGCCTTTTTTAGCTTTCATTCCGGCATCAATTATTGGGTATAACCAAATAGCAATTACTAATAATAATACAATAGGGCCTAAATTGGGTAAAAATGCAAATGTCGTAAATAAACACGATGCCAACAACATACTTATTGCGAATAACAAAATGCCATTAAGTAAAAAACCTGCGTACATGTGGCCAATACCTGTGCCCAAAAGAACTGTCACTAAAACCGCGATAAATCCAGAGCGGTTGGAATTGAGCGTTTTAATATTGCCGGACTGCAATACAGCAACTGCGTCAAATTCGTTTTTTGCGCCACACTTATCACAAAAATACGATCCTGATTTCAATTCATTGCCGCATTGGATACAGAATGGCATTTATCATACCCTCCTCTCAACCTGTCTAAACTATTATTATACAACAATCGTTATCATATAAACTTCTGATTTTTTGTTTTTCAACCCACGTGAGCACCATCTGCTCTGCTAAATGTCTTGAGAATGCGTTGATGCTTATTGCAGATTATTTCAATTTCTTGACTTTCATTCTCCCAAACGCCTGAAACACAATTTCCTTCATTGTTACATCATAAAGTTCGGAAAACAGCAAAGCCATTAACAATGATGGCTTTCGTTCATCGTTTTCCAAGCGGCTGATCTGAGTTTTATCAATCTGCCCGTCAACCATATCAACAACATTCTGCATTGTGTAGCCGTTCTCTTCACGAAGCTTCTTAAAGTAAGTTCCAACTGTCATGATTGGGTCTCCTTTTCTATGGTCTGTCTGCCAATGCCATATCTCAATATAAGCGAGACGGATACTCGATGTTGCTATTATAGATAAAAAAGGATGACAGAGGCAAATGATGGCGTCACGGGTGCCAGAGTATTATGACAAGCTGCAAATAGAGAGTTTAACGTCTCTATTTTTCAAAACGCTGGTTTGACTATTATTCCGGCAAACCAGTAGGTCTCCACGGCGGAGCATTTTTATATAATTCAGTAATATGATAGGGAAGTAATTTTTCGCCGTCGTTGTAAATATCCTCGGTTTCGTCGGTTATGCAAACAAGACCATCAACGAAGAACTTTCTATTCTTCGACAGATGTTCGACAAAGCAAGGGTCTTGGGATATGCGAAAGACAATCCTGTAGAGGACGTCAGCAGAGTTAAAGTGCCTGCCAGCAACATCACGCCGTACACTGACGATGATGTGTCGCTTATCTTCAATGAATTGGAGCGGAGAGAACGCGAGGGACGTGATGATCGCAGTACGGTAGCGTGGGGCGTTTATAAAGAATTGTTCTACTGCATGTTCTACACCGGCATGCGTGTCAGCGATGCCATAAAACTATCGTGGGAACATGTTGGCGACCTCAAGTTTGCCACAATCAACATCCGGCAGACAAAGACCAGCAAGTACGCGCAGATCAGAATCCCTACAGCCTTCGTTGAACGGCTTCACTCTCTACAGAAACGTAAGCAGCTCCAGGGCCACGCTACAATCAAAGGGCTAATATACGTCAATACGAATGGCAGCCCTGTTGAGTACCAACACCTTGATAGAGCCATAAGGATCGTACTCAAGTCCATCGGCCTTAACAAGAAGTCGCCCATCCACAGCTTCCGGCATACTGTCGCAAAGCGTCTTCTTGACGCAAAGATGCCGGTGCATGAAGTCGCCAATCAACTCGGTGACACTGTCGAGACCATTGTGAGAAACTACGTCAGACCGACCGTTCCATCACGTGCATTAGTTGATGCCGCATTTGAAGTTGGGTCACGCACGGGTCACGCAAATATGCAAGAAACGGTGGTTTTGGAGGTAGTTCGAGAGACCACGGAGACACCCCATGAATCTCAAAAAACCCTTATGGCAAAAGGGTTTTAGGGACATTGCAAGAGCTCTCTTTGCCTATGTAATTTACTGGGACGGAGAGAGTGGGATTTGAACCCATGGCAAAAAACCCTTTTAATAAAAAGGCTATTGACCATCCAAAGCGGAACGCAGATGGAACGCAATAACGAATAAAATGGACTACAATTACGCCCTCCGCAGGGGGGGCTTTTTTTTGAGTCGATTTAATTCAGAGGCGCCCCCTCATGCCTTCCCTGCCTCGTCAAACCCATCTCAAGCGCGATCTGGCGCGTCGAAGATGGTGAAGGCGAAACATTCTTTGGAGTGGTGAAACAAGCAGGTCGCAGGCTGCTTTAAGCCGACATATGGGGGATGCCGCCGTCTGTCAGCGTTAGTAACCGTGACGCAGGCATGAAGGTGCGATGTTCTATAAACTCTGCTGGCGAAGAAATAGGCATTTTTGTATGGCTAAGATTAATACTTTTATCCTGCGCTTTATCATGAGGGAAATACAAAGCCTGTAAAAAACAGAGAGGGACAGGATTCGATTTTAAGCGTGGATACCGTATTTCTAATCGTAAATAACACAAAAGCCGCATGGCGCACAAGTCCGTTAGCCGAAAAGGCTACAAAAGAATGCCAAAAAGGCTAATAAAATATGCTTTTCCGCTGATAGTCTCTGACTGCTCCATAACAATAATTAAAGAGAGGGCGCTGCGCGCGCTGAAGCGCGGTGAAAGTTAAGATTAAACTGTCCGGGAGTCCCGTTGCGGGCGCTTGTATAGAGAATTGAGTATATGGGGAAGCATATGTAGGGGAATTGGGATGCATGGATTTTAAGGGCATGATGGTGGGAAACCCGGGCGCTGTCCGGAACGCCCCCTGTTCCGTGGCCTGACAGGGGGCGTTATTCCGGCGGCAAAGATAGATTTCATTAATTCGGCAAGCATTGCGGCCGTTAATCCCGGAATTCGCGGTGAATCAGCGATGAAAATAACGATGATGTCTGGAATTGTTTTACGAGGAAATATTTGAAGTGCGCGCAAATAGCGCAATAATTATTTATGGGAGTCCCAGATGGAAAAACGCAGTGAAAAAAGTATTGAAGCTAACAAGTTGAATTTGGTCGCCAGCACGGTGTTGGAAAAAGTTCCGACAGGCGTCAGCGGACTGGATGAAATTCTGCACGGGGGGCTCCCCAGCGGCCGCTGCACCATCGTTGCCGGCGGGCCCGGAACGGGCAAGAGCATCCTTGGGCTGGAGTTTTTGGCCTTCAGGGCGCAGAACAACATCCCGGGCATCTTCGTTACGTTTGAAGAACGAGCAGACGCCCTGCGCAAAAATGCGATGACGTTCGGCATAGACCTTGGAGCGCTCGAAAAAAGCGGCGGCCTTTTCATAATGGACGCGCGCCCGAATCCGGAAGCGGTGGTGTCCGGGGATTTCGACCTCAAGGGAATGCTGGCGATAATAGGCGGAAAAGCCGCCAAGATGGGCGCCCGGCAAATCGTTTTCGACGCGATAGACGTGCTGCTTAATCTTTACAGCGACCCGATACGCGAACGGAATGAAATGTACATGCTGCACAACTGGCTGCTCGACCATGAGTTCACGTCTTTGATCACCGTAAAGAACGAGGGAAATTCGTACAACCAGCATTCCTATCTGGATTTCATGATGGACTGCGTGATCTTAATGAACGCAAGGCAGCTCGAGCAGGTCACAACACGCCGAATCCGGGTGGTGAAGTACCGCGGGTCGTCGTACAGCAGCAACGAGCATCCGTTCATTTTCAAGAACGGCCTTCGGGTCATTCCGCTGTCATCGGTGTTGCTTTCCCGCACGCCCACCATGAAACACGTGACAACCGGCAGCAAGAAACTGGACGCGATGCTGAACGGCGGATACATGAAAAGCACGAGCATACTCCTCGCGGGCCAGTCGGGCACGGGGAAAACCACGGCGGCGTGCATGTTCACGAAGAGCGCATGTGAGCGGAAAGAAAAAGTTCTTTACGTCAGTTATGAGGAATCTCAGGAAGCGATTGTGACCAACATGCGCAGCACGGGAATAGACCTGACGCCCGCGCTGAAGTCGGGCATTCTGCGATTCCTGAACTTCATGCCCGAATCAAGGGCGGCTGATGAGCACCTTGTGGATACGATAGACGCCATTGACGCGTTCAAGCCCGCGCATGTCGTGGTTGACGCTATTTCGGCATGTGGCCGAATGGGAACGACGCAAACGGCTTTTGAGTTCGTAACGCGCCTCATAAACGCCTGCAAAGAGCGGGGCAGCACCCTTATACTCCTAAACCAACTCGACCGGTCGGACGAAAGCTCGGGAGATGTAAGCGGCATAGGCATATCATCGTTGATAGACACGGCGTTGTTGATGCAGTACAGACGGACTCCAGAGCAGACACAACGCATTATAGAAATAGTGAAAGCCCGCGGGTCCATGCACTCGAACAAAATCAAGGATTTTATCATCACTGAAAAAGGCATAGAGATAGGCGGCAAATTGCGCGGCAAGGTGAAACCGCCGGCAGGAGCCGGGCGGGCGGCCAGCGCCAAAAAGAACGTGAAGGGAGTTCGTAAATGAGCGGTGTGAATAAGAAAAATGTGGGACAGCCCTGCTATTTCTTCCTGCTCTTTGTCGCCGGGGATGAGCCCAATTCAACGCTTGCGCAAACTAATCTTTCGCTTATCTGCAACAAGCATCTTGCCGGCCGGTTCAACATAGAAATCGTGGATGTCATAGAAGATTTTTCAACTGCAATTGATTACGGAGTAATAGTCACGCCCACGCTGATTCTGATGAAACCCGAACCGCGCGTTACTATATTCGGCAACCTGAACGACGCTAAAAAAGTTTTGGCGGCGCTTCGCCTGAAAGAGGAAACGCTTTGAGCGGCGCGAATGATTTGACTTACGAGCAGCTTTCCGCGCGTCTGAAGGAAATGGATGCGCTGTTGGCCTCAATTCGCAAAGAGGAAGTTGACGCGATCATAGGCGAAAAGCGCGTCGTGCTGCTTAGCGCCGCGCGAAAATTCGAGGAGGCCATGCTGGAAAGCCGCGAGCATTTTCGCATGATCTACGACGCTTCGCCCATGGCTATAGCGCTCTTTGGCCCCGACGGGAAAATGATACACGCGAACAAAAGCTGCCTGAACCTCTTCGGAGCGCCGGACGTCGGGGATATTCTTTCCTTCGACATTCTTTCGCAAAAGCTTCTTCCCAAGGAAACCTTCGAAAGCGTACTCTCCGGCAATCCCGTGAACTATCAGAGCCGTTTCGACTTTGCGGATGCCGCCTCGCACGGACTAATGAACTGCTGGAAAACCGGCGTATTGTTTCTGGACATTTTCATGTCGCCTATGCTGCGGCCGGGCGAAAAGACTGTGAGCGGCTATTTGGTGAAGATTCTCGACATAACAACGCACAGACTGGCCATGGACCATGTAACTTTTCAGGCAAGACTGTTGGAAAGCGTTGATGAGGCCGTTGTGGCCACGGGCATGGACGACCGTATCACCTATTGGGGCAGAGGCGCTGAAAAGATGTTTGGCAATTCCGAACAGGAGATGATCGGGAGCCACGTGGGAGACTTGTTTTTCAGCAAGGGGCTTTTTGAAGACATGGTCATACAAAGCGAGGAAAAAGCCGCCGCCGAATACGCGAAGCTGCGGTCGGACGGCTCGGTTTTGTGGCTTAGCACGACATTGTCGCTGATAAAAAATTCAGAAGGAAATATCGAGGGCATAGTAGGCGTTCTGCGCGACATCACCCATCGCAAAATGGCGGAGGAAGCGCTGAAGGACAGGGAAAAGCAACTTGAAATGCTGTATCAGAAACACATCATATCGCTGGAAGATGAGCGGAAGAGACTGTCCCGCGAACTACATGACTCGCTCGGCCAGAAGATTATTTCCATGCAACTTGAGATCGAATGGCTGAAAAACCATAAATCCGAGAACGCAGTCGAAGATGTATATAAGAATCTGCTTGGGATTACAGTGGACACATCCGAGGAACTGCATCATATTTGTCTGGGACTGCGTCCATTAATCATGGACAGAATCGGTTTTAATGCCGCGATAAAATCGTTGCTTCTTGAATTCGAAACAAACTGTGATGTTGCGATAGAATCGAGGATAATGCCTGTTGATGAAACCCGCATAAGTCCCGACGCCGCAATAAATTCATACAGAATCCTTCAGGAGTCGCTTACAAATGTTGTTCGGCATTCAAACTCCAAGAAGGCATTTGTTTCTTTACAGGAAGAAGGTTCGGAGCTTGTGCTGGAAGTGAAGGACGAAGGGCGCGGGTTGCCTGAATGCAAATTGCCAAATAGTTATAATTTCGGTATACTTGGAATGAGAGAAAGAGCAAAAATGTCCGGCGGCCATTTTGAAATAAATTCAACGCCCGAAAAAGGAACTTGCATCAAGGTTTCTATTCCTATCAGAAAGCCGGATGGGGAGGCAAACGTATGATAAGAATAATTGTTGCGGACGACCATGGCGTCGTGCGCGCCGGAATCTGCCGGCTGTTGGCGGCGGAGAAAGATATGGAAATCGTGGGCGAAGCCTCGGATGGGCGTGAGGCTGTCGAAATGTGCAAAAAGCTTAAACCGGACGTGGCCGTGATGGATTACGACATGCCTGATATCGACGGCTTGGAAGCCACGCGGCAGATTGTCGAATTGAAACTTGGCACGAAGATAATGATACTGACAATATTTGATAATAAGGAATTTGCGCTCAGTTTCATTAAAAGCGGCGCATCAGGATACCTGTGCAAGAAGATCACGGCCATGGAATTGACCACGGCGGTAAGGAAGATAGCCGCCGGCGATATTTATTTTTCAGCTTCGTTTAAAGATCCGGAAGCGTCGCGTGATACCGTTTCCGGAAAAAAGGATTTGATTGCAAAGCTTTCAAATCGGGAATATCAGATATTCATCAGAATGGCTCGCGGCATGACAATGGGCGAAGTGGCCGACGACCTGAATGTCTCTTACAGCACCGTGAAAACATTCAAGTATCGCATTATGGAGAAACTCGACCTGAAAAAAGATTCGGACATGACGTTCTATGCGATAAATAAAGGATTAATTGAGAGAGACATTAATTAGCATTATCATCCAGCGAATTCAATTTCTTCAGCGTGTTTTTTGAATATTTTTATAAGACGATATATTGTCGCCTGTCTGTCATCCCGGCGCGCTGAAATCCATGGAACATATACATTGTTCCTTTAACCCAAATGGTTACAAAAAATAAACGTAAAAGTTAATAAAGAATGCTTTTTCGCCGATAGTTCCGGCATTTTAAATCCGATATCATTGAATCAGAATCCGCCGTTAGGATTTGGGCGCAATGGCTCAGAGTGGATGAGATGCAAGGCAGCAGGCGTATTTTTGCAGTGAATAGAACTTGAGTTCATGAACAAAAAAATGCGCCGATAACGAAGCAGATCGCCGCTCTGAACATTGCCCCGGATTCGACATCCTATTGGCGAATCCGGGTTGAATCAAAAGAATAACAGCAAAGAAAGGAGGGGATCATATGGCTGCCGTTTTAAGCCCTTCAATAAAAGTGATTATCGTGGAAGAACGGAATCAGGCGCGGGAAAGAATCGCGGAACTTCTCACCGGAGAAAAAAACATCGATTTGGTTAAACAGGTGTCTTCTTATTCCGAATTACAGGCGGCGCTGGAAGAGACTAAGGCGGATCTTGTTCTCGGGGATTATTTTGAGTTCAATAAGTTTTGCGATGACAAATGGATGTCGATCAGCGAATTATATCCGGATACGAATATTCTTCTTTACTCGGATGAAGACGGCCAATTAGATCGCATAAAGGTGGGATGTCTCGAAGAGCAGAGGATTTTCGATGTGCGGCGCATTCAGCATGAAGTGAAAAATTTCATCAAAAAACGAAGCCATGAGAAAAAAGAGGCGAAAGTTACAAATAACGATCATCACAAAATCACGGAGATTGTATAAAATCAGCGCTGTTAGCCAATAAGGTTATAAAAATAAAACGAAAAAGCTAATAAAGAATGCTTTTCCGCCGATAGTTCAGCCTTCTCGAAAGTCATATTCTTTATTAAGCGAAAACAGGATCAAATAACAGAGGGGGACCGCTTCATGAAAACAAACAAAATATATCTCGTGGCCGCAGGCGTCTTTCTGGCTCTCATCATAGCCGGATGCGGCGGAGGCGGCGGCAGCTCTTCAGCGCCTGCATTGACAACAATTTCAGGCACGGTATCAGCTCCTTCCGGAATAGCGTTGGGCAGACAGGCTGGACGCGAAGCCGAAGCTACAGGCCTCGTCGCTAAAGCAGGGGCAAGCGTTGATGTTTACCTTATTGATGATACCGGAACAAAATCCGGTTCATCTATTGCGACCGGCGCGGCAAATTCTTCGGGTGTATTCAGTATAACTTTGCCTGCAAACGTCAGCGCAGCCGGCAATCTGGTGGTATCCGCGGGCAGCGGCGTTAACCTCATGCGTTCTTTTGTCACCGGCTCTTCTGTAAATATCAATCCGCTGACAGAGCTGGTTGTGGCAAAAGTTGCGGAGAACGCGCAGCCGTTATCAAGTTTTACCACAACTGAACTGGCTAACATACTCGCTCAGGTTGAAACCGATGCGCTGGATGTGAACCTGAGCGGAGCCGGAACAATCAATGACGCAAAAACAGCATTGTACACCGCTGCAATTAAGGCGAACCTTGATAGAATGATATTGATCGGCTCCGGCAATTCGCAGGTTGACGGCTATTATGTCGGAACCGACACAAACACAAGCGACACTTGCAATATCACGCCTGATTATACTCCGGCGCCCGATTCTTTCTTTGTCACTGTCGTTAACAACAGCATAACAATCAACCATTGGGAATCTCAATTCACGGGAACTTATAACAGCTCAACAGGAGCATTTTCCGTGTCCGGCACAACAAACTACATATCCACGGATGAATTAAACAGAACATGCACGGCCAATATACCGTCCTCATGGAATGGAACGCTGGCTAACGGAGTCATATCCGGAACATGGCAATTCACCGCATCGGCGCCCGCCGGTCAGGGTTGCCTGCTTCCGGCAAACGGCTGCGCTCAATCGGGAACCATGTCATTGACAAAAACAAATTACGTCGCGCTTTCAGCGCCCGCGCTTACTACTCCGGCGAACAACGCGACAGGAGTTTCAGCAAACGCATCGCTCGCATGGAATGCGGTTGCGGGCGCTTCAGGTTATGAGGTTCAAGCTATTCCGGCAAGCTTTGGAGGCGGCGCCACGCCCTATGCCTTGACGTTAAGCGCTCCGAGCGCGTCTTTTAATCCGTCATCGTTTTCCACGCCATTAACTGCGGCGACTGTTTATCAATGGAAAGTCAGGGCGTTTCACGGCGAAGACCCGATTTCTTCATATTCGAACAGCTATTGCACGAACTGCTCTCAATGGAGCGAGACAAGGACTTTCACAACACAATAATTAATAAAGAATAAATGCCCGGAAGTCCGTTGCGGGGGAAAGAGATATGTATTTAATAGGGAATTTAGAGGGACAACCGGGCGCTGTCCGGAACGCCCCCTGTTCTGTGGCCTGGCAGGGGGCGTTTTTCCGGCGGCATAATAAACAACTTACTGCTTTGAATGATAAGCAAAGCAAAGGGATACAAAATCGCTCAGGAGGAAATCCGATGAAAAAGATTTTATTTTTAACGCTGGCGCTTTTTTCCGTAACATGCCTTGGCGCCGAAGCCGCCGTGAATGCCGGGGTAACAATGAGCAAAGCCGGGAACAGTTTCTATGTTTCAATCGGCGATTATTTTTCGGCGCCGCAGAAAGATGTGATGTATGTCAGCGGGCAAGGCATAGCGGATGAGGAGATTCCGGTCGTATTCTATCTGGCCCGGCAGGCGAAGGTTGCGCCGGCCGCAATAATCGGCCTCCGCCGGAAAGGCTCATCATGGCAGGCGATAACAAGCCGCTACGGATTCGGGCCGGAGATATTCTACGTCCCTGTCAGCGCTAACGCCGTTGTCGGCCCGCCCTACGGGCATGCTTACGGATACTATAGAAACAATCCCCGGAAAGACTGGAAGAAGATTAAGCTCGGGGACGATGATATAATCAACCTTGTTAATCTTAAATTCATATCCGAGCATTACAAATACCCGGCCGCAACGATCATGGAAATGAGACAGAAGCACAAAGGGTTTTATGCGATCAATGATGATATAGAAAATCAGAAGATCGCAAATAAAAAGAACGCTAAAGCAAATGCCGCTCCCGCAAACAACAAAGCAGTCGGAAAGCAATTGGAGAACAACGGGAATCCCGAGCATTTAACAGGCACGAAGAAGCAAGTTAATAAAGTGAAGAAGTTCTATAAGAAACATAATGCGAAAGCAAAGAAGTATATCAACGATAAGGGGTGAACTTCTCGCGAAAAGCGAATGAAGATAATTTCAATATTCGCCGATCGCCCTCTTATATCACAATTGTCGTATAGCTCCAACAATCCACATGAACATGGATAAGGGTTGGCATACACATAAGGAGAAAAGCGTCGTGAATGAGAAGAAAAGCATCGGGAAACGTGTTGAAAAAGCCGTGAGTAAAGCAGCGGTGACGGTCGATAAGGGCGTGGTTAAGATCGCCGCGGCAAAAGGAAATGTAGCCGAAACCGCGAGAGACATTTCGAAAAGCGCGAAAAAAGCTGTCGATTTGACCCCGGAGATCGCCAAGCGCGCTTATGAACTATACGAGCAGCGAGGCCGCCTTGAGGGGCGAGCGGGGCATGACTGGAGCCAAGCGGAAAGAGAGATCCGGCAAGACGCGCAATAGCTGGCAAATCTGAACAAAAGTTTGCAGACTCTCTTGCGAGCCCTGTCACTTTTGATCAGCCCCAATTAAGATCGGGCGAATCTTATATTTTTCGACCCTGATGGAGGAAAGCATAACATGGATTTCAGCCGGACAGAGATTTTCTATAGCGTTATAGCATTATCCATCGTCACTATTGCCGTAACCTTTATCTGTTTGGCGTACGCCCTCATCAAAGGAAGCAATTCCATCAGCAATCTCATTGAGAGCATAGACGCTAAGGTTCACAAAGCGATTGAAACGCTTAACAACAGCATCGCTGAAATAGGAATGGTTACAAATGATTTCAGTAAAAGCTCAAACGAGTTTGTAGAGAATCTTTTGCAAATATCGCAGGACGCAAAAACGAAGGTTTCCGAATTTAATATTCCAACTCCTTTACGGTATGAAGATTTTGAAACAGGATTTCAGGAAACGCTGAAATTCATGGAACTGAACGGCAAGGAACCAAACGCCCCTCCGAATCATGTTACTCCAAGCGGGTATTCGCTGTGGAGATGGCAGGAAGGACAAAGAAGCCTTTTTAGGAAAAGAAAATTGGAATATGAGAAAATCAAACACCTTGAGGATATAGGATTTAAATGGATTTCATAAGGAGATAAATATGTTGTGGACAATATCTGTTGTTCTGTTAATTTTATGGGCGCTTGGGATTGTGACCGGCTATACGCTGGGCTCATTTATTCACATTCTGCTTGTCATTGCTATAGTCATTGTTCTGGTCAGAGTGATTGAAGGGCGCAGGCTCGTTTAAAAAGCAGACGCTCCCTGCCCCTTTAATTAATGTGAAAGCGAGGCCTACCCAATGTTTACATGCCACATAATCAATGAAGACGAATTCACTATGGTCCAGCCGGAAGGCGAGCTGGATTACGGCGTCTGCCATGATCTTGAATCCTATGTGTCCACAAACATTGGCGCCGGCGCGCGCTTGTCGTTCAATATGGAAAAGGTGACATTTCTCGACAGCGCAGGCGTAGGTTTTTTAGTTCATATGAAAAACATTGCTGAAAAGCGAAACGGCACATTCGAAATGCGCAGCCTGCCTAAAAGCGTGAAAATGGTGATCGACAAACTGGCTTTAAATGAATTTCTGAATGTATCCAATGATGAAGCGTACGCGGTGAAACAATAGCATTCGGATCGAATTAAAAGCAATTTGAAAGGAGATGAAACATGAACAAACACAGGCGGGATGAGATTTGTGAGCGGAAGCGGATAAATTTGTATTATGCATTAATCGGATTCGGCGCCGGAACAATCGTCGGCGCGACGACAGCGCTTTTGCTTGCGCCGGCAAGCGGCAGGGAAACGACTGCCGCCATCAGAAGGAAATGGGACGACGTTTCAGACAAAGCGGGCGAGGCTTACGGCGAAACGAAGGATGCCGTATCGAGCACATACGAAAAAACCGCCGCCGCCATTGTAAAGGCAAAGGATCGGGTTTCCAAGAAACACAACGACGCGGAAGAAGACGCTTGACGCGCGAAAATATCGTGATCAAGGAAGGATGGAAATATGAAAAACGACGAGTATATAAAAATTGAACCGAACATATATCTTCACATTCGGGATTGGGGGCAAGGCAAGCCCATCGTTTTCATTCCCGGATGGCCTTTGAGCCATGAGATGTATGAATATCAGTTCAATCAGTTGCCCCGGCGTGAATACCGTTGTATAGGCATTACGATGCGCGGCTTCGGCAAATCGTCCAAGCCTTGGGGTGAATACAACTATGATGTCTTTGCCGATGATATCGGGAAAGTGATTGAAGCGCTCGATCTGCGCGACGTCACGCTCGCCGGCCATTCGATGGGCGGCGCCATCTCATTGCATTACGTTGCCCGCCAAAAAAACGAGAGGGTGTCCAAGCTGGCTCTCTTCGGCGCGGCCGCGCCGAGTTTCACCAAAAGAGACGGTTTCCCATACGGCCTCGAACCGGAAGCTGTTGACGGCTTCATCGAATCGTGCCGTGCGGATAGAGCGAAATTAAACGAGGATTTCGGCAAAATATTTTTCCTCTCCGAAAACGCGGTCAGCCAAAAGTTAGGCATGTGGTTTCACAACATGGGAATGGAAGCGTCTCCCCACGCAACAGAAGCCTGCCTTATAGCGCTGCGTGACTCCGACCTGCGCGACGACTTAGCGCAAGTCAAAGTTCCGACAGCGAT
This sequence comes from bacterium, assembly GCA_041664945.1. Taxonomy (GTDB): domain Bacteria; phylum UBP15; class UBA6099; order UBA6099; family UBA6099; genus JBAYJY01. The sequence continues at coordinate 17,413 of JBAYJY010000030.1, forward strand.
TTCCCACTCCACGCATGACAAGATATGCCCTTTCGAACTGGCTGAAGCGATGGCGTCGGGAATTAAAGGCGCGGAACTGATTCGATTCGAGAAAAGCGGGCATGGCCTATTCTATGAAGAGAAAGAAAAGTTCAACGAAATGATAGTGAATTTCGTAGGTTGAAGGATATAGCTGGCTGCGCGAAAGAACCAAAGGGACATGATAATCATATTGAACGTCCCTGATTAAAGGAGATGGGAAATCATGAGCGATAAAAAAGACAAAGGCGAACGCTTAGACAAACCGGCGGATCAATCATCGGAAAAGAGAGATAATGCGAAGGACAAGACAACCAAATCCCTCGCGCTTGCGCCGAAGGTCGCCTTAGCATACGTGCAACACGCTTTATTTTTTCAGAACGAAGGCATGAGCGATGAAACCTTTGAAATTATTGAGAAAGGGCTCGCCGTCGCGCCGGACGACAAGATTCTCCTCCTGATGCGTCAAGACGCTGAAAACAGGCGCGCATCCGGAGCGCCTCGCGATTTGCGCGTCTGACACGCTATTAAATAAGGAAAACCGCAAGAATGAATAGATACGGATTAAACCGAATGAAGAACAAAATACTTCTCGGGGCATTCGTTCTCTTGATCATCGGGATAATGATGTTGATCAAAAGCTGCGTTGGGTAATGGCATGTCGTGGAAGCCCCCGGCATGCTTTTGTTATCCCTGAGAGCATCCGTTTTATCATCTAAAAAAAATATTGTCTCATATATGTTATGCCATTAGCCCAAACGGTTACAAAAAAAAGCTATAAGAGTTAACTAAGAATGCTTTTCCGCCGATAGTTCCTCCCTCACCAAGAACATATCATTGATATAGAAGAATCTTATTGAAGAATGGGCAACCCGCATGGACAAGTTCATAAAACGAGATAAATGAAAGATGCTCCGGGTCGGAAGATGCCTTTGGTTTCGACCGGGTGTAAATCGAAAGGAGAATAAATGGCGGACAAACCAGACAAAAATATCCACAAAATGATTAGCGAAAGGATAAAGGAGTGGGAATCAGGCAAGTCTAAGTACGATACAAAAACACGTTCCGGAGAAAGTAAAACCGCCTTGCCCGGGCTTGTGGTGACAATCAGCCGCGAAGCCGGTTGCAATGGAAACGCAGTTGCGGAAATGCTCTCAGCAAAGCTTGGCTTGGCGTTATACGACAGGAAGATTGTCGAATTGATCGCCAAGGACAGAGAGGTGGCCACCCGAGTAGTATCCACGCTGGATGAAAAAGGGCACTCGGAACTGATGAACTGGATAGGCGAAACTCTGATGGATTCCAACCTTTCCTCAATCTCTTACATAAAGAGCCTCAAGCGAGTTCTTTTCACGATAGTGGCGCACGGAAACGCCGTTATTGTGGGCAGAGGCGGCAATCTGCTGGTTCCGCCTGAAAAGAGAATAGCGATCCGCCTCGTTGCTCCTCTCGAAAAGAGAGTTGAAAACGTAATGCAGCAAGCCGGCTACACTGAAAAGCGAGCGCGGACCTTTATCGCCAAGATAGAAAATGAACGCCGGCAGTTCATAAAAAAATATATGGAAAAGGACATAGATGACCCGTTACTCAATGACGTTGTCATCAATATGGCAACCGTCATGCCAGAAGCCGTTGTTCACATTGTGAAATCCATCTACGAGAACGGCGCCGTGGCGTGAAATTCTACAGAGCGCCGGTAACGCGCTGATGGAAAAATAAGTTGATAGATGTTAGCCAATCGCTTCGATATATGCATTTGTGAATTGAAGGGGGAGCCGTTATGAAACCCAATCGCATCTTAGTAGTAGATGACGACAAAGATTTTCTGGATATCATTGTTGATTATCTCGAAGAACAAGGATTCAGCACGCTCCAAGCGGAGAATGGGGCCGTCGCAATCAGTCATATTGAGAGCGAAAAACCGGATCTGATTCTTCTCGACATAAAAATTCCCGCCTTGAACGGGTTGGAAGTCTGCCGTATCCTGAAAAAAAAGCCTTCCACCTCAAACATACCTGTTATCATCGTCACGGGCAGCGCTTCACTAAACGACATGCTGACAGGCTACCTCGCCGGCGCCATAAGGTATCTAAGCAAACCTTTTGAACTCAATGAACTCGGAGAATGCATTCGCAATGTCCTGACTCAGCAAGGAATCAATGGGAGACAACCTGACAACATCTTTTCACAAAGAGCGCTGCAGGGAAACGACTGAAGCGAGCCGCTTAGGGCTTAATATAAATGCGCTAAGAGACAACACATAAAACGGATCGGAAAGCGATTCGCGAAAATCGAGGAACTGAAAATGTTATATATGAAAAATACTTTTTACGGCAGCATAACCAAGTCGGCGCTTTTCGCGGCTGCGACGCTGGCAATTACCCTTGCAATGAATTTGAATGCGCTTGCGCAGATGAACCGTTTTCCCGGCGACAATCGGAATTACGACAATCGCGGCGGTTTCAACAATAGAGATGACCGTAACAGAGGAGAATACCGGGACGGATATAATCCTGACCGGCGTCTGCTGAAAGATGCGGGGTATTACATCAAAAATGTTAAAGACGCTCCCGCCGCTTACGGAACTCAATCGCGTTATCTGAATGGCGATTGGAGTAAAAAGTATATGTACTGGGCGCCGTCCGGATTCAACAAACAGAAGATGAGGCCGTTGGTGATCAGTCTGCATGGCAACGACGAGGGAGTCGTCGATTCTTTTGCCAGATGGTACCACACAATACTTCAATACAATTACGCTTTCGTCGCTCCCGCATGGAAATCCGGCGACAAAATAATGACTCCCGAAGAGATAACCGCGTTTATCGGCGGAATCATAACTGAGTTGCAAACAAAAGAAGGGTTTAATGTTGATCCGGCCAGAGGGATACTTCACGGTTATGAGAGAGGCGCCAACATGGCGGGATATCTCGGTTTTTATAATCCCGGCAAGTACATAATGGTCATAGTTGATTCCGGCCCGTTTCCGGCTATAAGCAGCTCTTCCGATGTCGTGACATCTCTCTCCGCGAAAAGTTTCATAATACCCTCTGATGAACTAAAAATACTTGCCGGCAGTTATATTTATCTGTATTCCCGTTACGAGGATTCAGCGATGTACCAGAAACTTGGAGAATCAAAGCAGATGCTTGCCGCCGCGGGCGCAAAAGTCGAATTGAATTACACAAAAGGATTGCTGCCAGGAGAATTCAGCAGATCGCTGAGCAACAGCATTGTCGGTATGTTCGACCGGGCGCTCGCCGGAAAATAGGTTTAGGCGTTAAGCGCTATGAAACCGAATAGCGCGATGACGAATCAAGAGTATTGGCATCGACTGAGTTTGCAATGAAAAAAGAGCAAATTCAGCAACTAATTTGTTGATAGGGCGCGCGGCGCAATGGCATGGGTGGTGTTTGTCCTAATAACACTAAGCTTTATTAGGCTGTATAGCTACAAATAAATGCCGTAATGGTTAACAAAGAATGCTTTTCCGCCGATAGCCCTGCCCTCTTGCATGCCATATCATTGATACAGTAATAATCTAAAGCCTAAGCGTCTGATTGTTCCAAGATACGAATATTCTTGGAATAAACAGCGCCTGCTCTTGTCCGTTAGATATTGTGAAGGAGGTTTTGGGCAAAAAGGCATTGCGAGACCGCTTCCCGCGCTTTTCAGCATTGAACGGTCTGTTCAGAAACACAGCAGGAAATCGAGCGTTTGCGCCCGATCATCACAAGGAGGAATAAAAAGTAATGAAGAAATTAATTATTGCAGGTTTTGCCATAGCGATGTGCCTCGCCGTTTTCTCAAGCAATGCGATGTCGGCGGAAAAAGCGGCAGAATTCGGAGCGCGACTCGGATTCATCAACTGCTCCGGCTGCGACGGTTCACTTTTGATAGGCGCGGATTATTTCATTCCAGTTGCGGAAAAAGATGAATTAGACGTCCGCCTCACTTTTGCGAGTGTAGATGTTTTCGACATCTGGTCTTTGTCGGGCAACTACATCTATAACCTTCCGCGCGAGGCGGGAGCGTCCGGCAGTTGGTATGCCGGCGCCGGCCTCGGAGTTATGCGATTCTCAAGCAAGACGAAAATCGGCGGCAATTTAATGGGCGGCTACAAGTTCGAGAATAACATTTCCGCGGAAGCTTCCTATACGCGGGTAGACGCGGAAAATTTCTGGGGAATCAGCTTAGGCTACCGATTCTAATTTATTTCATTTATGCATTTAACTAATGTCTCCCTTCGGAGCGGGTTAAACTCGTTTTGCAGAGAGACTTTTTTTTGTAATGCGGAATAACTTTAGTTCGGGAATGTTGTTGTTTATTTCTAATTTATATTCATCTCTGTCAACATAATCGCAAGACAATAAACGATTAACTCCATTAGCCGATATGGCTACAAAAATATACCGTTAAAGTTAACAAAGAATGCTTTTCCGCCGATAGCGGCTGGCTCGTGAAAAACATATCATTGAAGAAGAACTTAATCAAAGGATGAACGGCGGATAAGCCGGCCATTATGAGCGCTTCAATAAAGATCCTTATAGTAGAAGAGCAGGATCTGCTGCGCGAAAAAATCGCCGGCATTCTCTCAAGGGAAGAGAACATCACTATGGTAATACAAATAGCGTCTTACTCCAAATTACGCGGTGCATTGGAGGAAACAATTCCGGATATTTTGCTTGCCGACTTTTTTGAGTTTAATAAGTTTTGTAAAGAGAACGGCATTTTTGCAGGCGATTTATGTCCCGATGCGAATACACTCCTTTACACGGACGAAAACTGGCGTTTAAACCCGCTTGAGACGGGACATCTCGGCGAGCAGAGAATTTTCGACGTGCGCCTTATTCAGCAGGAAGTGAAAAGCTACCTTCAGGCTATGTCTCCGAGGAAACACACCATTAACAACAAAATAAAGATATCCAAATAAAAAGGAGACGAATAATCATGAGCAGCAAGAAAACCATCGGCAACCGTGTTGACCAAGTTGTGGACGAAGTGTCGGAAAATGTTGACAAGGCTAAGAGCAAGATTGCCTTGGCAAAAAAGGAAGTCGAAGACATAGCGCACAACATTTCCAAAAGCGCAAAGAAAGCGGTCGATGATTCCGGCGACGCCGTTTCAGACCTGGTGTTTGGCCGTGAGCCGGCGACAAAGAAAAAGGCCAAATAATAGCATTCGCTTCAAAGACGTTAAGAAGCACAAAAGCAGTCGTGTTAAATGCATTATATTCCAAAATCAAAGGAGAAAGAGAATCATGAGCGACAAGAAAACCATCGGAGAACGAGTTGACGCAGCTTTGGACACAAGCGACAAGAAAACCATCGGCGAACGCATCGACAGCGCCTTGGGGAAAAGCGACGAGAAAACCGTCGGAGAGCGCGTCGACGAAGTTAAAAAAGACGTCTCTGACACCGCGCACGACATTAAAGCAAGCGTTAAGAAAGCGGTCGAGGATACGGGCGATGCCGTTGCAGATCTGATTCATACGAAAAAATGAAGGTGTATATATGAGATCCGTCCACAGAGCAGTTTCCTATATGCTTTCCGCCGCTACATCTGTGTTCTCGTATGCGATCGGGTTCCTTATGACGGAACAGTTTTTGGAGCAGTTGGACAACAAGGCCGACAGAAAGCTTAACGGCCGGACGCTTTTATAGCGTCCGGCCGCCGCTTATAAGTTTCTTCAATTGCATATTCGCTTTAATAAAAGTTTTTACTTATCGCAATGCAACCGCGACAGGAAAGGAGCGCAATGTTGATATACGAACCCTGCCATGAAATTGAGAGGCTCGCTGAGAACGAGAAGGAATTCCTGTGGTCTCAGGCTCTGTATATAACCAACAGAACAGAGGATGCCGAGGATCTTCTGCAGGAAACCCTTATGAAAGCCTGCAAAGGTTTTGAGGGTTTCAAACACGATTCAAATTTTCGGGCGTGGACAAGGAAGATCATGGTCAACACGCATATCAACAGAGTGAGACGGCAGGCCTCTAACGCTTTGTCAATTGAAGATTATCCGCTGGATCGTTATAACGTTTTTGTAAATGATCCATCTCATGTCTCATATATAGACGACCCTGAAAAGGTTTTCTTTCACAACCATATCCGGGAAGAAATATTAAACCTTTTCTATTCTTTGCCGGAAAAGTACAAATTTGTTTTTACGCTGTTCCATTTTGAAGGCTATTCGTATGAGGAAATTTCGAAATCGTTAAAAATGCCTGTCGGCACCGTTAAATCAAGAATTTACCGGGCAAGACAATATCTTTCAGAAAAAATACGCGACATGAGCATCGTGGAAAATCCAACTAATTAATAGAAATAGGATAAAACGGATTAATTCATCTTCACTAAATATGGAGGACTGATATGAAACAGTATTCAGCAAAAATGATTGTATCCTTTAACAGATGCGGATCAATAATGCGGCGCGGCGCAACACTCGTTTTTGTCTTGGCGCTTTTCGCGTTCGCACAGTTCATATCCGCGGCCGCGTCGGCGTCCGTGGCGGACGGCGACAGGGCAATGAGCGCGGAAAAATACCGCGCTGCAATCACGCAGTACGAGGCCTATCTAAAAGAAAACCCCAACGACGGCGTTGTCATGATCAAGGCGGCGGAGGCGTACGAAGGCGCAAAATGGTGGGGACAAGCGGTACAGTGGTGGGAACGATTTCTCGATAAGTTCCCCGGCGACCCTCAAGCCGAGAACGCAAAAAATCACGCCGCCGACTGCCACCGCTGGCTCGGGTCGAATTACTACATCACCGGCGGAGGCTATCGGATAGCGATTGAAGAACTCAATAAAGCCGTTGCGCTCAACCCTAAGCTTGCCGATGCCTATGTGTGGCTCGCCAATATATACCAGAACGAAGGAATGTACGACGAAGCATTAGCGACTCTCGACAAAGGTCTCGCGGCAGCGCCGGACGACGAGATTCTTATTCTGATGCGCAAGGATGCCGAAAACTACCGGAACACCGGAGGAAACGCATATGCAACGCACAGAAAAGGCATCGCGCTTTACGAGAGCGGCGACACCGCCGGCGCTCTCGACATGTTCCGCGCCGCAGCGACGGCAAGCGCCGACTTTGCCGCGGCTCACCTGTGGATCGCCCGCATACTGTTTGAACAGGGGCATTTTGCCGACTCGATTCCTGAATGGCAGGAAGCGATCCGCATTCGCCCCGACAACGAGCAGGCTTTGTTTTACCTCCAACTCGCCCAAAGCAACGTCGCGGCGGGGAAATAGGAATATATTTGAATGCCGTTAGCCCAAATGGCTACAAAAAAAAGCCGCAAGAGTTAATAAAGAATGCTTTTTCGCCGATAGTTCACGCTGTCTTAAAAACATATCATTGATAATGAGAGACTGGCAAAACAGTAAATTGCGCGAAGGAGGGAAAGGTTTCGGCCAAAAGATATCAAAAGAATCGAAAAAATAAAGCAGAAAAAAAGGAGCAATTATTATGAAAATCTTTAAAGCGCGTCAAATTATTCTTTTATTCAGCCTAATCCTGAGCGTTTTAATAATCACAGGATGCGGAGGAAGCGGACATTGGGTGCCGCCAAGCAACACCGCAGTCGCGCCAGAGGTGACTGCGGTAGTTCCTGCAGATGAAGCCCTCAACGTGCCAATCAATACAAAAATAATCACCGCCGCTTTCAATGTGCCGATGAATCCCGACACGATTACCGCGACAAGCTTTACGCTGGCCTGCCCTGCCGGAACGGCCAAGACAGGAACTGTTAGTTACCTGTCCGCAGGCAATTTGGCCACTCTCACTCTTCCGGCAGTCCCGGATCTTCCCGCCGATACCATTTGTACCGCAACAATTACCACCGCGGCTAAGGATCTGGCCGGCACACCGCTTGCCAGTAATTTTGTATGGACCTTTACAACGAGTTTAATAGCGGACACAACCCGTCCCGGAGTGTTGCTTACCATTCCTGCAACGACGACACCCGGCCCGACTGCAGGCGTGCCTACCAACACAACAATAAGCGCGGTCTTTGATGAGGATATGGCGCCTGCAACAATCGCCGGAGCAGGCATGACAACATTTACGGTTACCGGACCCGGCGTAACTCCCGTAACGGGCAGTGTGATCTATACAGCCAGCAGCAGAACCGCGCTCTTCACGCCATCGCCGGCGCTGCTTCCCAACACAACCTATACCGCAACTATTACAACAGTGGCCACCGACTTGGCGGGCAATCAATTGGCTGGCAATCAAGCTCCGCCGCTGCCTGCTGCGAGCAACTATGTGTGGACATTTACCACAAGCGCGGTCGCGGACACCACAAGACCCACGGTGACGGCCAAAGTTCCTCTTGCCGGCGCCATAAACGTGCCGACCAACACGAAAATCGTCACGGCAACCTTTAGCGAGGCGATGAATCCCGACACGCTGCTCACATCAAGCTTTAAACTGGCCTGCCCGGCCGGATCGCCGGTCGCATTGACGCTCGTCACATACTCAGCCGTTGGCAATATTGCTACGCTTACAATTCCGGCGGCAACCAATCTCCCGGCCAACACCATATGCACCGCCACGGTTACCTCCGCGGCTAAGGACGTTGCCGGCAATGCGCTGGCAGGCGTTGCTGCTTCGCCTACAGTTGCAAATGACCATGTGTGGACCTTTACGACAGGCATCCCGCCCTCAACGCTAACCGTTACCCCTCTTATTACCTCCACAAACGTGTGTGTCAACTGGACGCTCTCCGCTGCCTTCAGCGAGGCGATACAGGCCGGCTCAATTACTCCCGCGGGAAAATTTACAGTGCAATTGGGAGTGAGCCCTGCTCCGTTGGGCCCGGAATTAGCAGGCGCAACAACTGCTGTTGATTCAACACATGCAACCTTTAAACCGACGCTCGATCTCCTGCCAAACACTTTCTATACCGCGACGATCAAAGGCGGAGCCACCGGTATCAAGGACCTGTCAGGAGATACAATGGCGGCTAATAAAGTATGGACCTTTCAAACAGGCACGAATATTTGTCAGGCGATTGTTCCTCTTGGTTTGGCGGCTCCTTTCGCGATATTAGCTTCCGCCGCGATCACCAATATCCCGACTTCCCATATTACCGGAAATCTCGGTTTGACCCCGGATACCGGGGCCAATATAACCGGGTTCAGCTCTCCGTTAACATGCCCGGAAGTGACAGGGATAATTTACAAAGTTGATGCGGCCGGTCCTGCCTGCGCGCAAAACGACCCAACCGTTATCACAAATGCCAAAACAGCCGCTTTGACCGCGTATGGCGATGCCACGGCAGCCGGCCGGGGAACTCCCGCATCAATATCCGGCAATCTGAACGGCCTGACGCTGTATCCGGGTCTATATCAATCACTCAGCACGATTGAGATATCCGCGGCCGGCCATCTTTACCTTGACGCGCTGGGCGACACGAATGCCGTCTTCATCATTCGAAGCGCCACCTCAATTACCACGGAAGCCACGAGCGAGGTCCACTTGCTCAATGGCGCAAAAGCCGCCAACGTCCTTTGGACATCAGGGAGCGCCGTGACTCTTGGCACAAGCTCAATAATGAAGGGCACCATTATCGCTTCAACCGCCATCACGATGCTAAACCTTTCCAATCTGGACGGCAGGGCGTTGAATCAGGGCGCGGCGGCGGCGGAGATTAGATGTAACTCCTGCACAATTACAGTGCCGACACCGTAAAGCATGAGGAATTTTGATTGAAAGCAGCGGCGATAGCGGAAGACAGGCTGTTATACACATAACAGCCTGTCTCCCCTTCGCTTCACTAAAGCGAAATAATTTCAAACCAATTAAATACGGAGGCGTAAAATGAAAAAGCTCATAAGAAAAAAAGGAGGGCTTACAATGAAAGCCGGGTATCGCGCAGCGATTATAGTAGCTGCCTTTGTTTTACTCCTTCCCCTGTCCGCCATCTCGGCGACGGAGGAAGGAAGCGTTGAAGTCGGCCTGTTCGGCGGACTCCATTTATTCCAAAACAGCCAGAATCTGAAGGACCGATCCGTATTGGGCGGACGCATCGGCTATAATTTCTCAAAGCATTTCGGCATTGAAGGCGCCTTGGAAGTAGTTAAGACGCACGTTGATGACACGTCATTGACGATCGGCAAAGAGGGACAGTTCAGAAGTCCCATGGACAGCGTGCGCATTAACTTCTATGACATCAATGCCGTCTATAACTTCACGCCCGAAAAAAAGTTCAACCCTTTCATCCTCGCCGGGATCGGAGCGGCGCGCTATAACCCGACAATATCGACTAAAGCCATGGCCGTTTTTAATGTCGGCGTGGGCGCGAAATACTGGCTGTCGGACAATATTGCGTTCAGAGCCGATCTCACGGATAAAATGGTTACCGAAGTTCTCCAAGAGACATATCACAATATTGAAGCCACCATTGGCATAACCATTGCGCTCGGCAAAAAGGCTAAGTTCGTCCCGCCGGCGCCCGAACCGGTAGTTGTCGCCCCGCCGGCTCCCGAGCCGGTTGTTGTGGCCGCGCCGGCGCCCGCGCCGGTAGTTGTCGCCCCGCCCGCGCCGAAGCCTCCGGAACCCGTAGTTGTTATTTGCGCTGAGCCGAAGGTTGAAGAAAAGGTGATTGCCGTAGTAGCCGAGCCGAAGATTGAAGAGAAGGTAATTGTCCTTGCGCTTGAGGACATTCATTTCGATTTCAATAGCTCGCAGCTTACAGATGATGCAAAAGCGATATTGAAAAAGAATGTCCAGATACTTAAAGATAACCCGAAAGCTCATTATCGCATCGCAGGGTACACCTCCGCATCCGGCACAGATGAATACAACCAGAAGCTGAGCGAAAGAAGAGCAAGCGCCGTCAAGGATTATCTTGTCACGGAAGGACTCATTCCGGCAGACAGATTGAGCGCTATAGGATTCGGCGAAGAACATCCTGAAACGTATGAAATTGCGCCGAAAGACCTTTACTCGCCGGCGGCAAAGTCCAATATGAGAGTTCTTTTTGAGATCAGCGTGAAATAAGCGTAATGAGATAATGGGGCGGTTAGATGTTTTGAATTGATCCGGCCCCCCGGTTTTGAAAATGAACTGCCCGGTATAAGTATTCCGGGAAACTGATTAAGAGGAGACACTATGAAAAAGGTAATATGCTTAGCGCTGTTAATATTTTCCGTTACATGCGTCGCTTTCACTGTTGCTGTGAGAGCCGAGGCGCCGGAGAGCGATACCGGGACCGGCTTCTTTCTCTCAATCGGCGATCATTTCTCCGTGTCCCCGACAGATATAACCGTTGTCAGAAAAAAGGGCATTCCGGATGAGGAAATTCCGGTCGTATTCTTTCTGGCCCGGCAGGCAAAGAAGGCCCCCCTCACAATAACGGATCTCCGCCTGAAAGGCCAAACATGGCTGGAGATAACAAAAACCTACGGATTCGGACCCGAGATATTCTATGTCCCTGTTGAACCGAACGAGGAAGTCGTCGCTCCCTATGGCTATGCTTATGGATTCTATAAAGAAAAGCCGAGGAACGAATGGAACAATATGTACCTCGAAGATGCCGACATTATCAATCTTGTCAATCTCAAATTCCTGTCTGAGAATCATAAATACCCGCCTAAAGACATTATGAAAATGAGACATGAGGACATGAAGTTCTATGCAATTAATGATGAAATTGTAAAACAACAGAAGGCCGATCCTCCTCCACCTCCCAAAACGGGAACCAAGAAGCAAATTTGGAAACTGAAGAAATTCATCAAAAAAATATAACTGCGCGCGACGGGATTCAGCGGCAATAAAGCCGGGAAGTGGATTTCTCCGCCTCAGGTCCCATAAAAAGGAAAGGTATATCCCCATGAAAAAACGATTCTTCTCAATCACAGTAATCGTAACGCTTCTTTTCGCCTTAATCGGCATGACAGCTACCGTCCAGATCGCCCGTTCCCTAAAGATAGGCGACGTCCTCAAGGGCGGCGCCATCGTTCTCGCCACAAATGCCTTGGCCGACCCCATCAACAAAGCGATCAACACACTCACCATGAATAAAGGCGTTCCGAACAATGCATCGACGAAAGTCGTTCCGGTTATCGCCCTCGGTTCCGGCACGCGCGTCGGTTTTGTTCAGGTTTCCGGGCCAAAAAATTTGGTGAACAAAACAAAGGCCGTCATCCAGATTGAAACAAAGCTCACAATAGGTAAACTCGATGTCGAAATCTTCATACCGTCCGACAGCGCCAACCCTCTGAAATTCAACCGGGTGGAAGGCATCGGCGTCTCGGCCTTAGTCGACTACAGGATGTGAATGACTGATTCGCAAATAAAAACGAAACATGGACAATCATGAAACGAACTTATGAAACAATGCGCTTTCTGGCGACGGCGGGCGCGTCTGTAGCGCTTATGTTAATTTGTTCAGTCGCGTTTGCGCAAAACACAAAGATTGATCTGAAGCTTGATAACGGGACGGTCTTGATCTACAAGGCAAGAGCGGCCGGTTATTCCGAGAGGTTGAAGTTGAATGTCGTACGCGACGGAGCTGTCGTGGGGACTGTCGAGATCATCAGGATGCTGCCCGCTTATGCGCAGGCAAAAATTTTGACCGGCGCAGACGCGGTTCGGGAGCTCGACGATGTTATGCCCGTCGGAGTAACGCCGATAGAAGAGGCATCAAAATTATCCGTAGGCGCGCCCAAAATGCAGCCGGCGAGCGCAAAAGAAGAAGCCGTGGCGGCGCCGGTTAAGAGCAAGCGAGCCGTTCATTCAGTAGAAGTTGTCCCTGAGTCGAACGAATCCGCTTCCGCGACTCCGCCCGCCGCTGCAAGCGGCGGAACAACCTCAAGCTCCCGGCGCAGCAGCAGAAGAAGCGAAACAGAGGCGGCTCCCGCGAAAACCGCGCCGACCTCGGAAACACCTAAAGCCGTACAGCCCAAGATTCCCGCGGCTGTCAGCGAAAATTCGCCTTTTGTTTTTCAGGTCGGGTTATTCTTCTTGGAACAAACTATACCCGAAATTGAAGCGAGCGCCGATCCCGCGCTCATGCTTGGCGTTGACTACTGGAGTTTCAAAAAGAAATCGAGCGGTTTTGTCCACAGCTTTATGTATTCTAAACCGGTGATGAAGTTTGAATACGGCGGCCGGCAGGTACGCTACCAATTCGAGATAATGCAATTTTCAATTAATTATATCTGGACCGACCTTTATTCTAAAAATGCCGGGGAAACGGGATTATACGGGGGCTTCGGAGCCGGCTACCGTTCCGCATCCATGCATGCCAATTGCGATATATCATGCGACGGCATCAGCCATGCCGTCTCAAATTCGTTTGCGGACACGGACTTTCACGCAATGCTCGGTTACCGCTTCAACAGGAAATATGAACTCAAGCTCGACTACAGCATCGACGAAGAATATTTCGGCGTAACCTTTGGATTAGTCGGCAAAAAGAAGCGATTGCCTCCACCGCCTGTTATTGTTGAAGCAAAACCTGCGCCCAAACCGGTAGTTGCAGCAAAACCAAAGCCGAAACCAGCGCCTGTAATAGTGGAAGAGCCTGAGCCTGAACCCGAAGCGCCGGAAATTGTCATTGAACCTGAACCAAAGGTTGAAGAACCGGTAATTATCATAGTGTCGGAGCCGAAGGTTGAGAGGAAAGTAATTGCCATAGTGTCGGAGCCTAAATTTGAAGAAATGGTAATTGTATTAGCCCTTGAGGACATAAATTTCGAATTCGACAGTTCGACGCTTACCAAGGAAGCGCAGGCGATACTGAAAAGGAATATCCGGATTCTGATTGAAAACCCGAAAGCGAAAGTCCGTATCGCAGGTTATACCTCCGCTTCAGGCACAGATGAATACAACCAGAAGTTGAGCGAAAGGAGAGCAAAAGCAGTCAAGGATTACCTTATAAAAGAAGGTCTAATAGCAACAGGCAGGCTGGTCACAATCGGATACGGCGAATCAAATCCTGAAACGTATGAAGTGGCGCCTAAAGACCTTTATTCGCCTGCCGCAAAGTCCAATATGAGAGTTCTATTCGAGATCGTTGTGAAATAACGTCAAAACTACTTAGGAGTGTTTTTATGAAAAAGATCATTTTATTTACGCTTTTGATATTTTCCGTTACATGCCTTGCCGCCAAAGCGGCAGTGAACGCCGGGTTATCGATAAACAGCGGCGGAAACAGTTTTTATCTTTCGATCGGCGATTATTATTCAGTCCCCCAGAGTCAAGTAATGGTTGTAAAAGAGCAGAATATTCCGGACGATGAAATTCCGGTCGTATTCTATATAGCGCGGCAGGCGCAGGTTGCGCCGGCTACAATTATTAACCTTCGGCTTAAAGGCAACTCATGGCTGACAATATCAAGCCGCTACGGATTCGGGCCGGAGATATTCTATGTTCCGATCAATGCGAATGTTGTTGTAGGCCCTCCCTACGGCCATGCTTACGGTTTCTATAAAAACAAGCCGAAGAAGGACTGGAAATATATTAAGCTCCAAGACGCCGACATTATCAACCTTGTCAATCTTAAATTCATGTCCGAGCACTACAAATACCCGCCTGCTACAATCATGAAAATGAGACAGCATAACAAGAAGTTTTATGCGATCAACGCTGATATAGAAAAACAGAGGAAGGGAAATAAGAAGAACGAAAAAGCGGTTGCGCCTAAAAAAGCGAAGGCCGCTCCCGGACAGGTCAAGAACAATAAGTCCGGCGGGAAGCAAATGAAGAACGACATGAAGCATGCTGAAAAAGGGAAAGGATCCCCAAAAGGGAATAACGGAAATAAAGAATCTCATAAAAAATAAAGGATGAACTTTTTTTATAGCAGCAACTAAGTTAGCCATATGAGTTTTGCAATTTACGCGAAAAGGCATCGACGCCAAGGAGTGAAAGATTGAAACATATCAGAATAGTTCTAATAGCAACAATCGCATTATATGCCGCCTGCGCAGCAGCGCCGGTTCGCGCGGCCAGTCCTCTTAATCCCAATGGCCTGTCATTCGAAGCGGGCAAGATTCAGGAGAAAGACGGGCGTTCCGACCTCTACTTCGCGTCTCTCATTCCACAGTTCTCTATCGGACGCGTCACAACCGTCCTCAACATTAATTACATAGCGACAAATAAATACAAATTACGTAAAGGCAGCCACAACTTTTTCGTTCTCGACTCTCTCAATTACGATGGCGGCGACAATTTTAATTTTCGTTACGGCGAAATTAAAAACCTCACATTAGGCAGCGGCTTCATCGTCTCAAATTACCGCTCGGACATCCTCGGCAACGTGCCGCTCAACCGTCAGCGCGGCGTCGAACTCGACATCAAGAGCGCCGAGTCCTACATCAAAGCGTTCGGAACACAGTCGGACCTGTTCGGCATCCGCGGGGTCAGAAGCCTCGGCAGTCTCCGGCTCGGCGCGACCGGCGTCTCGGCCGCCAACCCCAACTTCGACGAGGTCGGCGTAGACATAGAAACTCATTTCAAAAACGAACGGATCAAGTTCTATGCCGAAACAGCGAAAATCATCAAACGCGGCGACGGCTCTGCGTTCGGCGCTATCGTTAAGCCCAAAAAAAGCATCTCCCTGAGAGGCGAACTGCGCGATTTCAGTTCGGACTTTATTCCGAGCATCGTTGACGAGCGATTCGAAGCCGGCTCGCCGTTCTATAAAACAATCGGTTCAGCGCGCACTCATGGAATATTCACAGCCGTGGACTTCGCCCCCAATCCCGAAAACTCGCTCGGCTTAACTTATGAACTTTACGAGAACCGCCAGCCGCGCACCACCGTAAAAGCGCGGGGCCTGATCACTCCAAGCCTCAGCGGCGACCTTTTTTATGCTCAGGAAAACCTTGTGCCGAAAAGCGGTTGGATCAGGCCGAAATATTCGATCGCCCGCTGTATCCTCACCTATAAACTCAATAATAAAATCGGACTCGTCCTCGACTACTATCGCGCCTTCGACGAAACGCGCGACAAGCAGGAATCGCTCACATTCAAAACGCGCATCAAGTTCCATTGAAATCAGGTTTCAAGATTCCCGCATCAAAGCAAGATGCGATAGGCGGCTTGAGTAATGAAAAATAGCAATTCATAGGAACTCTTTATGCCGAAAAAGAAGAAATACGATGTTGAAAAAGATGTACGTCCGACAACAGAATGTCCGGCTCCGGCTTCCGGCAGCGCTGATGTGGATGCGCTGCGTGAGTCGGAAATTCGGTATCGACGGCTTTTTGAATCGGCGAAAGACGGCATCCTGATCCTCGATGCCGAGACAGGCGTGGTTAATGACGTAAACCCGTTTCTGATGGATATACTGGGATATTCGCGCGAACAATTCGTGGGAGCGACAATCTGGGAATTGGGGTTCATCAAGAACATTGTCGCCAACAAAGAGCATTTCGAGAAATTGCAGAGCGAGAAATACATCCGCTATGAAGACATGCCTCTTGAAACCGACGATGGGCGGCGTATAGATGTAGAGTTTGTCAGCAATGTCTATCTTGAGAACAACAAGAAAGTAATCCAGTGCAATATCCGCGACATTACGGCGCGCAAGCGGGTGGAGAAAGAGTTGAAACAACACCGGGAGCGTCTCGAAGAGCTCGTCAAAGAACGCACTGATGAACTATTGAAAGCGCAGGAACAACTTATTCAATCTCAAAAGATGGAGGCCGTGGGACAACTCGCCGGCGGCATCTCGCACGATTTCAACAACATGCTCGCAATCATTCTCGGCGATTCCGAACTTGTTCTTAGCAATCTTAAGACGGATGACCCCAATTATGCGCGAATGCAACGAGTCATCAATTCGGGCAAAAGGGCGAAAGACCTAACCAGCCGCCTGCTCACATTCTCAAGAAAGGAAAAGCTGGAGACAGGATATATGCCTATAAGAAACATCCTGCTCGACATGGTGGACATTCTTTTGAGCAGCATTTCAAAAAAGATTGAAATAGACATATCTGTTTCCGAAAAAAGCCTCGTAATTCATGGCGACGTCAATCAGCTCGGCCAAGCTTTCTTGAATATCTGCCTCAATGCCTGCGACGCAATGAAGGAGGGCGGCAAGCTGAAACTCGATGCCTCTCCTATTTTTCTCGACGATAATTTCTGCAACGCGCATAACGGACTGGCCCCGGGAGATTATTGCCTGATTCAG
>JBAYJY010000031.1:0-34438 GCA_041664945.1 bacterium
ATTCACCTCGACGGCATCCACAAGAACGAGGAGATTTATAACATATTCGACACGGCGACGATCCTGAACCGGCCGATATCGATTTCCATAACCGATAAATCCGGAACATCCGGCATCGCTCACTGGGTCAACACTTATCTGAATCTCGAACCGCGCTCGCAGATCGACAAAAGGCAGCCGGGCATCATCAAGATCAGCGAATGGGTCAAGGAACAGTATGAAAACGGCCGCAGCACAGCGATCTCGAACGAGGAAATTCTCGAACAGGCCGTCCGCAACCTGCCGGAATATTTCGACATCGACCTCGAGTACATTCAGGAAGCCGCGCGCGAGCTGATGAGCGCCACGGTCGAAAGATTGACAAACGATGCCGTCATCATCTCCATGGACAAAGCGCGGCAGGAAAAAGTGCTCGAAGAGAAATTCAAGAAGAACCCGTTCATCCAGCTTGCGGTCATCGCCGACAAAGAAGGACAGAAGCACACGGATATATTCACTCGCTCGGGCCGCATAAGCAAAGAAGACGAAGCGAAACTGGACAAGGACTACTCGAAGCGCGCGTGGTTCATTATCCCGTCCGAAAACGGGCATGTGCACATCACGGGCCTTTTCACGTCGAAGATCACCGGTCTGCTCGGCCTCACCGTTTCAGCGCCGATCAACAGAGACGGCGAAGTCGTCGGCGTCCTGCGCCTCGACTGCAAGTTCGAGGATCTCGTTAAAGCCAGCCGTCAGGAAATCAAGATTGATTACTGATAACAAACGAATGCGGCTTTAGACCTTGGACGTTTGGCTGAAAACGAAAAGCTTTCAATAGCGCCTCTAGCGGAATTTTAGCGGCGGTCGGAAATAAAGCTTGAGAAACAAGAAATATCTTTCTCCATCCTAACGCCTAAAGCCGCCTTTTAATATATTCATTTCCGATTAAATAATCGCAATGCGGTCTATGACCGGTTCCGGATATCGGATGACGTCCTTGTTCGCGTCTGAAAATTTCGCGGGCGCGTTTTCCTTCAGCGACTGCTTGATGACGGTGAGAAAATAAACCGCTTCGCGGAGACCGAAATACCACGAGCGGCTGAGAAGCCCTTCGGCGCAAACAGGCACGACCCTGCAGGCGATAACCGTTCTGTCGCCTTTTCTGACGATCTGAGCGCCGTACGGGCTTTGAAGAACGAACGAAGTTCCGCCAAGCGGGGCGCTGAGCGTCAGTCGCGCGCCCGCGTCGTGAGCTTTCGTTGAATAATTCAGCGCAGTGACCTGCGGGGTCCAGTTGCGCGGGCTCGAAGCCCATGCGATATAATTGCTCCAGTCGGTTCCGGCCCGCTGCCGCCTTGCCAGAGGCACGAATATCCGCTGCCTTATCTCACCGGTTATTGACTGTTTTGCTTTCTCGGTGAAAAGGATATTGTCGTCGATCGGAACCGGGATAGCGCCGCCCAAAACCAGCCCGACCGGGATAAACTCGTCCTTATTATCGGTATAGCGGATGTCGACCTGAACGACAGCGATGTCTGCGAATTTCGTGGAGAACTCGTAGAAGAGATGTTCGTCCGGATTGTCGAGCACGCGTGTGTAACGCTTGGGGTTCCTGAGGGGTTCCTTGGCGACGCCGGGCGACGAAACGCGCGGCCATTCGAGGGCGCCGCCGATTCTGAAATCGCGCGATTCCTCATCGATGATTTTGAAAAGAGACCTGATGTTGACGGTAGGAAACATAACTCAGTCGCAACACGGTTTCTGCACGGCCATAAACGCCATGGGCTTGCCTTTGTTTTTTATTCGAAACTGGTACGCCTTAAGCGCGTGAGCGGCGTGAGCGGCGGC
Source organism: bacterium (assembly GCA_041664945.1). GTDB lineage: Bacteria > UBP15 > UBA6099 > UBA6099 > UBA6099 > JBAYJY01. The sequence goes on from JBAYJY010000031.1 coordinate 1,828, forward strand.
CCAAAACTTGTCTTCCAGCTTATAGCGGTTGTCCAGAATCGAGTTCGCGAGCTCATCTACTGAAAGCCGAACCCACGGTTCCTCGAGCCTGCTATCCGGCAGAGCCTCGTCGAGCAAATCGAGCGCGTGGCCGGAATATAGAATAAGCTCGCCTGCGTTTTCCGGTTTTTGTGTTTTCTCATACCAGAACTTGGAGAATGAGCCGTTGGAATTCTGGTTCTTCTTAAGCATCTCAACAACTTGATCGACATGCTTCTGCGCCTTTTCCCATACGCCGAGCAGCGCGACGGATTCCATGGCCGGCGCTTCGCCCTTGAACCGGCGGTCTTTCTTCTTCGCCGATTCGTATTCCGCGAATGCTTCTGCCAGCTTAAACCTTTTATACTCGTTGACGGACACTGCGATTCCGAGCTGCTCGATAAGTCCTTCATACGAACCCCAATCGACAGGCCTCGCGAGCGCAGCTTCCAGCAAATCCTCGAAACTCACTATCTTCCCTGTTTCGGTCGCCCATTTGGATGTCACAAGATTCGCTTTTGAGAAAGCGATCAGAGTCCAGCCCAGTTCATTGCCTTGGGGTCCTGTTGCGAGCGGAACAGAAGGAGCGAAATCGGCGAGGTCGATTTTTTCCATAGCGCGTTGAGTGAACTGGCCGAGTCCCGCCGTGTCTCCGTTTTGCAGAACGAATGTCGTTTCATTATCTATTTGCGCCACAATCAGATCGGCGAGAAATTGATTCCTGTGTTGTTCGGCTTCCTTGCCGCCCGCTTTGCCTTCGAAATACGGACCGCGATTGTCGAATTTGATCAAATCCGGAAATACCCCTGATGAAATAACGGACAATGCCTGCTGTCTTTTCTGAGTGACGGCGTCGACAACTACATATCTGTCCCCGTAACCGTAAATTCCTTCCACGAGCTTCCACGGGTCAGCGTCCGTGGTCACAGTAACACGGTCGGCTGCCATCCACGCATTATTTATTTTCTTCGTCATTCTGTTCCCGCATGACGTCGAGAAAACAACGCCGGTGAGAAGAATGAGAAATATACCCCATCTGTAACTATTCATGCGTCCTCCGTTTTCGGCGGTCCGGCCGCTCGCCGCCGGCGTCATTTCAGTTCGTGTTCGTCGAGCTTATAGTATAGCGCGCGTTCGCTGAGCGCCAGCCGTTTCGACGCTTCTTTCCTGTTCCCGCCGGTTTCTCTCAGAGCCCTGATAATAATCTCTTTCTCGACGCGGTCCATCATCTTCTTAAGAGAATCGTCGGTAAAAAAAACGTCCGCGGCTAAAGCGTCGCCCGGTTTAACGCGCAAAGCTGCCAATTGTTCTGCGGTAATCGCATCCCCTTCAGTCAGCAGAGTCGCCTGTTCGATCACATTTATCAACTCCCGCACATTCCCAACCCATTTATGCTCAAGCAGCAGGTTGATTGCGTCGGGAGTGAACCGCGTAATGTCTCTCGAATGTTCCTTGCATAGCTTTGTTAGGAAATGTTCGGCGAGCAGGATTATATCCTCGCGTCTCTCGCGCAGAGGCGGAATGTATATTTCGACAACTTTTATGCGGTGGTAGAGATCGAGCCGGAACAGGTTCTGTTTCACCTGTTCGGAGAGGTCCTTATTTGTCGAGCAGATAAGGCGCGTGTCAACCGGGATGTTGTGACTGTCGCCGACCCGGCGCACCGTTCCGTCGTCCAGCGTGCGCAGAAGTTTCGCCTGCAGCGAAAGTTGAAGTTCGGATATCTCGTCGAGAAGCAGCGTGCCGCCGTCTGCCTCCTCGAAAATTCCTCGTTTGTTCGTGAACGCGCCTGTGTATGCTCCCTTGACATGCCCGAACAACTCGCTCTCAAGCAAATTTTCCGGAATCGCGGCGCAGTTGAGCGCGACTAATCCTTTTCGCGAGCGCTGACTGTTGTAATGAAGAGCGCGCGCGACAAGCTCTTTGCCGACGCCCGTCTCGCCGGTGATCAGAACCGAGGCGTTCGAGGGCGCTACACGCCTGATCCGGTCGAAAACATCCTGCATCTGCTTGCTTTTGCCGATAATCCCTGAAAAATCGTATCGCCGCTCGAGCTCCGCTCTCATTTTTTCGTTCTCGCGCACGAGATGAACGCGCTCGAGGCCCTTTTTCACCACTTCCCTGATTTCCTGAAGGTTGAACGGTTTCGTGACATAATCCGCCGCGCCCAGCTTCATGCACTCGATCGCGTTCTCTATCGAGCCGTATGCGGTGATCATTATGACCGCCGGCCCGCGCGCGGAAGCGCCGTTTATTTTTTTCAGAATCTCCATTCCATCTATGTCGGGAAGTCTCACATCGCACAGAACAAGCTCATAATCATCATGTTCGAGCTTCTCAAGCGCCTGCGCGCCCGTAACCGCGGAAGAAGTGGCATATCCCTCATCGCCGAGATATGTCTCGAGAATCTCCACGATTGACTGTTTGTCGTCAATGATAAGAATGTGATCCGGCATGTAGCACCATAACGCTTGTTTTGTGAAATTATATCACACGCGGGAGTCAACTGAAACAGCGGCTGAAACAGAAATAAACGAGGCGCATCAGAAAAAATCGAATACCTTCAGTCCGCCTTATTCATCACGGATTCGGGTTATCCCGGCTCATCAGCGGGATTGATGGCTCATAAACATAAAAAGCGCTTTTTCAGGAATAAAAAAAAGCCACCTTTTCTGGTGGCTCTTTAGGAGGAGTTGCTGTGGCTAGCAGCAACCATGTCAATCAATTTATCGGTCACTTCGCTTGTAAACTTTAGTCCTTTTGAAAAAAAGATTTCAGGCGTACACGTCGATCGAATTTTTCTCCAGAAGATTGGCGAGCGGTTTTGCCTGCGCAACCTCTGCGTCGCTCACAGCCTTGAGCAACTGAATCAGGACATTTCCGTGCGTCTGCTGGGATTTGGTTATGATCTGGGAGGCGTAGCTCGACTGGCTCATCGATACTGGATCCATTTTGCTTACCTCCAAAAAAAGTTTTTCACTCCTTCCCCTCCGTGGTCTGTGAGTGAACTTTTTTACTTCGACCTCCGTGTCCAATATATTTATCGGCATCGCCGACGAAATCTTTACAGGCCCGAAAAAATATTTTTGACTTTTTACCCATACGTCACAGTCTTGACACCCCCGATATTATCCACAAGAATAGGAACGCGGTTCGTTTGAGTCGGAATACGGTTTGAGAAGACACAATTTGCTATGATCATTGATATGCACATACACACAATGGTTTCTTCGCCCTGCAGCTTCATAGACCCTGTGGAGTGCATCGAAACCGCTATCTCACGCGGACTGGACGCTATCTGCATCACAGAACACGACGCGCTTGAAGGCAGCCGCGTGCTGAAGGACATTGCCCGCTCGTATAGAGGCTTCATTGTCCTGTCGGGAATCGAAGTTTTGAGCCGCGAAGGCCACCTGCTGGTTTACGGCTATGATAAAGACATCACTGGAGTGCCTTCAGCGCGCGATGTTATTGATATTGTCGGTTCGTGCGGCGGAATAGTTATCCCGGCGCATCCGTGGCGCGCTCCCTTCGGCTGGTACAGCGGAACTCTGGACCGCCCGCTCGAAGAAACCGATTTCGCCGAGCTTTTCGGCGTAATCGAAAAATATAACGGTTCTTCGTCGCCCAAACAGAACCAAATGGCTGTAAACTATTGCCAAAAGACAGGCGCTTTCGGCATCGGCGGCAGCGACGCGCACTCCGTGAGCGGCATAGGCTGTTGCTTCACCGTTTTCGAAGACGACATCGCCGACGAGCGGGAACTTGTAGCCGCTCTCCGCTCAGGCCGCTATAAGGCGGAAGCGGACGGACGCTATTTCGATATCTGGGGAGATTAAAATGGAAGAAAAAACCAATCAGCTTCAAACAATGTTCGCCGCGACCGCAAGCCACATCATGATCCTGCCGCGGCTCGTAAAACTGCTCCTCGGCCTGTTCCGCGACGCAAGGGTCCCGCGCTGGCTAAAATTCCTGACCGCCGGCGCTATCCTGTACGTCGCACTGCCCATCGATCTACTCCCGGATTTCGTTCCCACCGCCGGCTGGGTCGATGATATGGTTGTCATCTTTCTAATTCTGATCCAATATATGAAATACTGCCCGCCGGCTGTCTTCAAGGAAAACTGGGATAACACGATGGGCGACGCTTTCAGCCTCGAAACCGACCTGCTTAAAACTGTCGAACGGCTCGAACCGCTCGTGGGCGACCGCTACGCTTCTATCCGCAACACCGTCGCCGGCCTTACATCCAAAATTACAGAATATAACGCGCAAAAAACGGAAAAAGTTGTGGAGTAAACGGCTGAATTTGTGCCTGGCTTTTGCTTTATTTCGCTTCTGCCGGCGTAATGCGTGAATGACCGGTGCCTGCTTTGTTTATGTGTATAGTCTGTCTGAAAAGCGGGCGAGCATATCGTAAACATCGCCTCGCGCTTTGAAGCCCGGGAAATCGTAACCGAGGTCGGATCGCGAGAAACCGTCAGCGCGCCGGCTGTGCCGCTCTACATAGTCCGCGAGCGTTTTACTCTTCAGTCTGATGCCGAACCGGTCGGGCTCCGACGTCCACGGGGCTCCCGGTTCTGACTCGATCGGAAATATCCGGATCGACGTCCCGTATTTCTCTCTCAACTTCATCGCGAACTTCAGCCCGTCATGCACATCCATGTCCGTTTCGCCAGGAAGCAGCGCGTAGTACAACAGAGTTTTGACTCCGCGCTCAGTTATTTTTCGCACCGATTCCCTAAGGCGCTCGTTCGTCATTCCCGCCGGATAAAAACACGGGCGCGCCGCGTCGCTGAACGCAGTCGGCGAAAATGCGATGCGCGACCCGGTCTCCGCGAACGCCGCCGCGAACGACTCGATAAACGCGTCGTCAGGCGTTCCGTTGTAATACTCGAACACCATCGATATTTTCAGTCCGGCCGCCCGCGTCATGTCGAACAGTTTCACATAATAACCGTTGTCCGTTCCCGGCGGATTGAAGCAGATATAGAAGTCCGTTATTCCGTAATTATCAATCGTTGTTTTGATGTCGTTGAAAACCGCTTCCGGTTCCCGGAAGATCACCGAATTGCGATTTGAAATGCTCCTGTGCGCCGCCGAGCCGCCGCCGCAGAACGCGCAGTCGGCAGTGCAGCCGCGCCCAACATAAAGATAGTGCATCGGCCTCTCCGCCGCGCTGCCCGGCTTGGAGAAATACTGCGCCGTGTAGAGCTTCTGATTGCGTATCAGCGATCTGTCCGTAAAATCCATCTCTGCGAGGTCTTCCGGCCCGGCGCGGTAAGATGCCGGATTGGCGACAACCCGGCCACGCTTTCGCCACAGCAGATTTGGAATGCCGCTAAAATCCTTTTTTCCGGCCTCAAGCGCCTTCGCAAGCTCTCTGATCGGCCGTTCTCCCTCGCCTCGAATCACATAATCCGCCGCCGGCCAGTCCTCCATTATCTCCGCCGCAAATGCGGATGCCGTCAGGCCACCCAATAACGTCTTAACTCCCGGCGCCGCCTTTTTTATCCGCTCAAGCGCCTCGCGAACCTCGAACGCCTGCTGATGCCAGTGCAGCGGCAGGCACGCCATGTCCGGTGTCCCGGATTCAACGAATCTCTCAACCGTGAACTCCGGATCGAGCCGCTCCTCTATCCCCGCATGCGCGATCTCTGCTTCGTGGCCGTCCCGACGTAACAACCCGGCAATCGGCAGCAGGCCCAGCGGCATGATTTCTATGAAATTGCCGCTGAACTTACCGCGCTTAAACACCTTCTTGGGCAGATGAATGATTGTAATTTTCATTTTCACCGTCTCGGACCGCTTTGCAACGCATGCATCGCCGCGCTTCAAACTCTTATTATATAATAACCCGGACTATTTATCCGGGAAAATTCAGCTAATTCCAATCAGCATTATTTTTCGCTTTTCTTCCGGCAATATTTCATATAAAATTCACCGGAAAACAGATGCCGCCGAGCCGGCGTCTTCGACCGGAGGCTTTCTCAATGAGCATTTTCGTTTCCGCAAAAAAACTATTCATCGCCATCGCCGTCATTTCGGCATTCGCCGCCGCTGCGTTATCCCATGAAGCCGTTGCCATCGAAAAGGGCAACCGCCCGCCCGTCTCGCCGGCTTGGGTCTTCGGCCACTGGGTCTGGGAAGACGATGAAAATACTGAAAAAGCGCTAATGGACATGGTCGCCGGCTACGAAAAACGCGGCATTCCGGTCAGCGCCGTAATCATAGACAGCCCTTGGTCCATGGAATACAACGACTTCATTTTTAACAAAAAACAGTATCCCGACCCCGCTGGAATGGTCAAAAAACTACACGCCAAAGGCATTCGCGTTCTGCTGTGGCTGACTCCGAATCTGAATCTTGTATCCGACTCAGGCTCTTTCGAGCCGACCACGCACAAGAGCTACGACGAAGCTCTTAAAAACGGCTACCTTTGCAACGCCGGCAAACCCACAAAATGGTGGAAAGGGGAGGGCGCCTTTATCGACTACACGAATCCGGAGGCCCTCGCGTGGTGGCACAAACAGATGGACCGCGTTCTCGACATCGGCATCGACGGCTGGAAATGCGACGGAACCGACCCGCTCTTTCCGGAAGGCGCCCTGTGCAAATCCGGACCGATGACCGCGAAAAAATATAAGGATCTCTATTACTCCGACATGTACGAATATACGCTCTCAAAAAATCCGCAGGGCGCGACTTTCAGCCGCTCGGTCGATATGCTCATCGCCAATCCCAAAGGTTTTTCGCCGATCAGCCACTCGCCCACAAACTGGGTCGGCGACAACAAGCACGACTGGACGAACGAGGGATTCCTCGAAGCCCTCAAAAATATCTTCGACTCCATGAAACTCGGCTACACCGTCGTCGGCTCAGACACAGCCGGCTACAACGGCAGCGAACCGATCACAAAGCAGCTCCTTCTCCGCTGGGCGCAGTTCAGCGCTCTGTCGCCCCTCTTCGAAAACGGCGGCCACGGCAAACACGAACCCTGGCTGTTCGACGATGAAACCGTCCGCATCTACGGATACTATGTGAAACTCCACTACGAACTGCTGCCTTACTTCTATTCGATGATGATGAAGAGCCACGAGAACCCCGGCCCGATCATGCATCCGGCGCCCGGAAAATGGCAGTACCGGCTCGGCGACAACATCTTCGTATCCGTCCTCTACACCCCCGAAGACAAACGCGAGGTCAGCTTTCCCAAAGGCCGCTGGCGCGATTACTGGGCTCCCGAAAAGAGCTACGCGGAAGGCGATACTGTTGATTACAACTGCCCGATCGCGCGATACCCGTTTTTCATCCGCGAAGGCTCGATCGTGCCGCTTTACGTAACAGGCTCCGAACTCGGACACGGCGACGCTTCCTTTGCGAAAAGCGTCACTCTCGAAGTGACTCCCGGCGCAAATTCGGACTTCACGCTCTATGAGGAAAAGCGGCCGAAGATCGCTCTAAAACTCGAAATGAACGGCGAAAAGAATTTCACTGTTTCCGCGAGCGCCGGCGCCCGCCCCTTCATGATCCGCGCTCTCAGCCTCGCCGCCCCGGCAGGAGTCGCCGCCAACGGCAAGGCTCTCAAGCCCGTGAAGGAACTCAAGGCGCTCGGCAAAAAAGCAGGCTTCTATTTCTATGACTCCGCCGCGAAACGTCTCTACATCAATCCCGGACCGGCGAAAACGCTGAAAGTAAGCGTAAAATATTAAGGCTGAATAATGAGCGGTAAAACCAGAATTGGAATCTTCGGCGCGGGCGCGATGGCCCGCAAACATCTCGAAGCCTATCGCGGCATCAAATTCGCGCAAGTAGTCGGTGTATGCTCCGCGAGGCCGGAACGCCTGAAGAAGATTGCCGCCGACTTCGGAACACGCGCTTTCGCGGACAGAGAGGCGATGCTCGCCGAAATCGATGCGGCTGATATTTGCCTGCCGACCTTTATGCACGAGGATGCGGCGCGAGCGGCTGCCGGCGCCGGCGTTCATGCGATCTGCGAAAAGCCTATCGCGCTCGATACGCGAGCCGCTAAACGCATGATCAACTCGGCCGGCCGCTCGAACACCATTCTGATGATCGCTCACTGCCTCCGTTTCTGGCCGGAATACACTATCCTGCGCGCCGCTGTTACAAGAGGCTCGTTCGGGAAACCTCTCTCTTTCCACGCCTGGCGTTTTGGCAGCCTGCCTGCCTATTCCTCCCGCAACTGGCTTCTCGATGAGAAAAAAAGCGGCGGCCCAGCCGTCGACCTGCAAATTCATGACGCTGACATGGCTTTCTTTCTGTTCGGAAAACCCGCCGCCGTCCGCGCGACGGAAATCAACTCGAAACTCGTCCGGTCCGTGAATTCAGAATACATCTATACCGGCGGGCCGGCCGTGAGCGTATCCGCAGGTTGGTTCTTCCCGAAAACTTATCCGTTCTCGATGGGCTATCGCGCCGTGTTCGAGACTGCTGTAATCGAATATGAATCGAGCCGGACGCCGCGCGTAACGATCCACCGGCCCGGAAAAACGCCCTTGCATCCCAACCTGCAACCAACTGACGCCTATAGGGAGGAACTTCTCTATTTCGCAAATTGCGTTAGATTTAGTAGCGAGCCTTCGGTGAGTCCGGCGCAGGATGCCCTGTCTGCTCTGCGCATGGTTCTCGCCGCCCGCAAATCAGCCGCCTCCGGCCGCGCGGTCCGGCTGTAATGCTCGCTTTGTTTTTCATTCCGCTATTGTCAATTACGATCGCCATGGAGCGGATGCCGCGCGCTTGTCATGTTCATTTTAATCCCTTAAAATAAGCTTAACCTGACGATAATGAATCGGGATCGCCGATTCAACAGCGATGAAAATGATTCGCAGCTTTTTCAGCGAATACGGATATAAAATTTTGATGGAGGAACCAGCGCCGGTTCACCGCGCTTTCCCGGCGCCAAATTTAAATGATAAGTTTCTTCGCTGAGTTCTTTGAGTTTCTAAAAAAACGAAAACTTTGGTGGCTGGCGCCGATCATAATCGTGCTGGCGGGGCTTGCTGTCTTCATCTGGGTCTTCAGCGCAAGTTCGCCGGTGGCCCCTTTCATTTATACGATATTCTGATGCCGCGGCGCGCTTAGCTTGCCGGGACTTGTTCGAACCTGTGATTACATAATGGACATTCTCGGAATTTCAGCTTACTACCACGACAGCGCCGCTTGTCTCGTTCGCGACGGAGATATCATCGCCGCCGCTCAGGAAGAACGTTTCACGCGAAAGAAACACGACTCGGCTTTCCCGGAAAATGCCGCCGCCTTCTGCCTCAAACACGCCGGCATTAAAGCGGAAAATCTCGACTGCGTCGCTTTCTACGAAAAACCGTTCATCAAATTCGAACGCCTGCTCCTGACCTATCTCGGCTACGCGCCGGTCGGCCTGTCATCATTCTTCATGGCTATTCCGCAATGGCTTAACCAGAAACTCCGACTGAAAGAAGTTATCGCTAAGGAACTCGGGTTCAACGGGCCTATTATTTTCCCAGAGCACCACGAATCGCACGCCGCGGCCGCTTTTTTCCCGTCACCTTTCGATGAAGCCGCCATTCTCACTATAGACGGAGTCGGCGAATGGACCACGACCTCCTATGGCGTCGGACGCGGCAACCGCGTCAATCTCATCGCCGATATCAAATTCCCGCACTCGCTCGGACTCCTCTATTCCGCTTTCACTTATTTCTGCGGATTCAAGGTCAACTCCGGCGAATATAAACTAATGGGCCTCGCCCCCTATGGCGAACCTAAATATGTCGATATCATCAAACAGAACCTGATCGACATCAAGGACGACGGCTCGTTCCGCCTGAATCTGAAACACTTCGGCTATATGGCCGGCCTGCGGATGACTAACAGCAACTTCGATCGCCTTTTTGGAATTAATCCGCGGAAGCCGGAAACGCCCATCACTCAAATCTACATGGATCTCGCCCGCTCGGTTCAGGCGGTGACTGAAGAAGTAATTCTGAAAATGGCGCGCAGGGTTAAGAGCAAAACCGGCATGAACAATCTCTGCCTCGCGGGCGGCGTGGCGCTAAACTGCGTCGCGAACGGACTGCTGCTGCGCGAGGAGATATTCGACAACATCTGGATTCAGCCCGCCGCAGGCGACGCCGGAGGCGCTCTCGGCGCCGCTCTCGCCGGCTGGCACCACTACCGCGGCAAACCGCGCCTATCGCCAGCAGGAAAAGACAAACAACACGCATCGCTCCTCGGACCGGAATTCTCCGACGCCGAAATAGAAATATTTCTGATCGAAAACAACATCAAACACGAAACGCTCGATCCCGCGGAAATCGCGGACTGCGTCGCGCAGCTTATCGACGAGCAGAACGTCATCGGCTGGTTTCAGGGCCGCATGGAGTTCGGACCGCGCGCGCTCGGATCCCGCAGCATCATCGGCGACGCCCGCTCCCGCGAGATGCAAAGTCTCATGAACCTTAAGATCAAATTCCGCGAATCTTTCCGTCCGTTCGCTCCAAGCGTCCTGGCCGAACGCGCCTCCGAGTATTTTGATCTTAAAGTCGAGAGCCCATACATGCTTCTCGTCGCTCCTGTCCGGGAAGAAATTCGCAATGAACTCTCAGAAGAAGATATTAACAAAAAAGGGCTCGATAAACTTCACTCCATCCGCTCGTCGGTTCCCGCGATAACTCATGTGGATTTCTCCGCCCGCGTCCAGACCGTCTCGAAAGAAGATCACCCTCTCTATCACGGCATGATCGAGTCGTTCAGGCTGCGGACCGGCTGCGGACTCGTTATCAATACTTCGTTCAACGTGCGCGGCGAACCGATCGTCTGCTCGCCTCAGGACGCCTACCGCTGCTTCATGCGCACGCATATGGATTATCTAATCATGGGCCGCCATCTGATCGACAAAAAGAAACAGCCGCCCGTCGAAATCCCTGAGGACTGGCTGAAGGAGTTCCCGCCGGATTGATCTCCGTCGAATATTGCAAACACGCGGGGGCTTCAAACCCGCGTCGGAATTCGGAAACCGATGCATAAAATGGACGCCGCAGAAGAATTAAAACTCGCCCGCCGATTCGGCGCGGTCGCCGTTTTCATGTTCATGGCGCTCGCCGCATTCGCGCGCTTTCGCGGCCACCCTCACTCGCCCTATATCTTCGGCAGTCTCTCCGCTTTCTTCATCTTCGTCAGATTCCTTGTTCCGTCTTTCATGTTGCCGGTATTTAAAGCCTGGATGCTCGTCGCGAATGGCATAAGCTGGGCGAACACTCACATCCTGCTCACGCTTGCTTTCTTTATCGTATTCACTCCATTAGGGCTCCTCATGCGGCTCCTCGGCAAGGATCCCATGCAACGCAAATTCAAAAACAGCGCCGCCTCCTATTGGCAACTGCGCAGTGACGAACCCGACGACCCAAAACGTTACGAACAGCGCTTTTGATGCAAATTATTCCGGGTAAACCGCCCCAATGAATAAAGATGCGATAACCCCCGCAACATGCGCCGTCTGCGGCGCCGATTTTGAGCTCGGACTTCACAACCGCTGCGAACTCTGCGGCTCCTTCTGCTGCCGCGACTGCCTCAAAATCTCTTATTCCGAAGACGCGGAAAGAAGGCCCGTTGTCCGACGCGTTCTCTGCTATTTCTGTCACCACGGCATTAAACCCGTCGCTTAACAGTGAAATGCCCCTGTTTTTGAATTAACAGGTAAATGCGACAACCGATTGAACTCGAAACCGCCATTAGGATCCGGGTTGAATGTCGATATGTATTTGAGCGAATCAATCAGACGCGTATAGAAAGCCGCCGGTTCGACAAAAAATATCTAATAGATAAATTTGCTTTCCTACCCCCGATTTGGAGCCACACTACAGAAAAAAGCCTTCGATATCTGAGATAGCGGCAAAATAAGGCCATGAAATAATTTGCATGTTTTTATCTGACTGAGAACTTCTGAGAATCGCAATATGTCAGATATTGCGATATCTCAGATGTCGCGCATATCTGTTTTATGGTGAGATATTAAAAAAACGGGTTGAAAGCGAGAAATAAATTAAAATAACAGGGTAGGGCGAGGCTGTTGAAAATGTCGTATGAGTCGTTTTGTATAAGACATGTAAGCGATATAGTTGCTGAATTAAGAAGGGTGGAATTGATTTAAACTAAAAAAGCCGGGTTGCCCCGGCTTTTAGAAAGAACTTGAAGATTGAATAGCGAGGTTACCGGTTGTTCGACCTAGAGTATGCAGATTACGGCTATCGGAGATAAACCGAATCTACATGGTCTCCTTAGAAAGGAGGTGATCCAGCCGCAGCTTCCGCTACGGCTACCTTGTTACGACTTCACCCTCCTCACCAGGCACACCTTAGGCACTTCCTTCCCTTACGGGTTAGGTCAGCGACTTCGGGTGCCCCCGACTCGGATGGTGTGACGGGCGGTGTGTACAAGGCCCGAGAACGTATTCACCACGGCATGCTGATCCGCGGTTACTAGCGATTCCAACTTCATGGAGTCGAATTGCAGACTCCAATCCGAACTGAGGCCGGCTTTAAGGGATTCGCTTCACATCGCTGTGTTGCAACCCGCTGTACCGGTCATTGTAGCACGTGTGTAGCCCTAGGCATAAAGGCCATGCTGACTTGACGTCATCCCCACCTTCCTCCAATTATAAATTGGCAGTTTCCTTATAGTCCCCAACTGAATGATGGCAAATAAGGATAAGGGTTGCGCTCGTTGCGGAACTTAATCCAACACCTCACGGCACGAGCTGACGACAGCCATGCAGCACCTGTCTTGGGATTCCCCGAAAGGCACTCCAATGTTTCCACCAGATTTCCCAGATGTCAAGCCTAGGTAAGGTTCTTCGCGTTGCGTCGAATTAAACCACATGCTCCACCGCTTGTGCGGGCCCCCGTCAATTCCTTTGAGTTTTAACCTTGCGGCCGTACTTCCCAGGCGGGGTACTTAATGCGTTAGCTGCGGCACGGAAGGGGTCGATACCTCCCACACCTAGTACCCATCGTTTACAGCTAGGAATACCGGGGTATCTAATCCCGTTCTCTACCCTAGCTTTCGCTCCTCAGCGTCAGAATCGGTCCAGAAAGCCGCCTTCGCCACTGGTGTTCTTCCAGATATCTATGCATTTCACCGCTACACCTGGAATTCCGCTTTCCTCTCCCGACCTCTAGCCATACAGTATCTCACGCAGGTCCCGGGTTAAGCCCGGGGATTTAACATGAGACTTACAAAGCCGCCTACGAGCTCTTTACGCCCAGTGATTCCGGATAACGCTTGCACCCTACGTATTACCGCGGCTGCTGGCACGTAGTTAGCCGGTGCTTCCTTAGGGGGTACCGTCAGTCTACCTTACTATTTGCAAGGTAGGGTTTCTTCCCCCCCGACAGGGCTTTACGATCCGAAGACCTTCATCACCCACGCGGTGTCGCTCCGTCAGGCTTTCGCCCATTGCGGAAAATTCCTCACTGCTGCCTCCCGTAGGAGTCTGGGCCGTATCTCAGTCCCAATGTGGCTGGTCGTCCTCTCAAACCAGCTACCCATCGTAGCCTTGGTAGGCCATTACCCTACCAACTAGCTAATGAGCCACAGGCCCCTCCCTCAGTGATAGCTTGCAAGCAGAGGCCATCTTTCCTCAAACAGCCATGCGACCGCTTGAGAATACCCGGTATTAGCAATCCTTTCGGACTGTTATCCCGATCTGAGGGGCAGGTTGCCCATGTGTTACTCACCAGTCCGCCACTATCTTTACCCAAAATCAGCCGAAGCTTCAATCGGGAAAAACCGTACGACTTGCATGTGTTAAGCACACCGCCAGCGTTCATCCTGAGCCAGGATCAAACTCTCCGATAAAAAAAATATTAATTTAGAATCAATGTTCAGGGGCAAAACGTATTTGATCGCCGATTGCTCGGCTTTCAGGTTCGTTTTGCACAACTGGGCTCTCGCTATTCAATTTTCAAGTTCCAATGCGCCTCCGACCGTGTTTTCGGCTTGGCGCGACAATCCGTGATTATAGTCTTACCGGATGTTACTTGTCAAGGCCGTGGAAATCTTTTTCTTTACCCACGGCTTCAGGTGTTCCATAGTATAGGAAGCCTCAATACCTTTTTCAAGTCTTTTTATTAATTTTATTTATTGTCTCTATATTCATGCCTTTTATCGCGCTTTTCATAGGGGAAATCGTTTCCTGTTACGCTGCTTCTCAATTGTTATCTCAAACAAAATGACGCTTTTCTTAAAAATAAATCGCTTCTTTTTTTATCGTTTTCGCCCCAATAAATAGTTTTTCTTTATTTCTTTTCGTCTTATTGGCAGCAAATATGCTATTGCGACGTTCCGAAATGATTTTTGCCCAAAATTATGCGCGCATCCACCGCAAGACACCCTTTTCCGGCCTCGTACGCTATGACGGGATTGATATCCAACTCCTTTATCATAGGGAATTTCGTTACCAGCGTTGATATGCGGAACAATATGTCCTTCAGCGCTTCGGTGTCAGCCGGCTCCATTCCACGGAAAGCCCCGAGAACCTTTTTAGCCCTTATTTCAGTGATCATTATATCTGCGTCCATAGGGCCGATCGGCGCGACACGCAGCGCGACATCCTCCAGCGCCTCGACAAAAATGCCGCCCAGCCCGAATAGAACTACATGCCCGAATGATTCATTTTCTTTCGCCCCGATGACGATCTCACGCCCGGAAACGGCCATTTTCTGGACGTATACACCCAATACACGGCTTTCAGGCATGGCTTTTTTCACGCCTTCAGTCAGCTTTGTGAACGCGTCCGCGCATTCGCTCACTGTATAAATATTAAGTATTATTCCTTTTACCTCGGTTTTGTGCAGCACATCCGGGGATGCGATTTTGACCGCGACAGGGAATCCGAGAGCGCTGGCGGCCTCAGCGGCTTCGGCTGCGGTGGCCGCAAGGCGCGTTTTCGCAGTCGGTATGCCGGCGGCGGCGAGTATTTCGAGCGATTCCATCCCGAGTTCCTGGCGTCCTTCCGCTGCCGCTGCGTCAAGAATCAGCGCGATTGCCTTTTCGTCTATTTCCTTGATAACAGGTTGCTGCGCGCGGAGGTCCGTGGCTTTTGTCGAGTAATCATAGAGGAGTTTCAGGGCGTGAAGCGACTCCTCAGGCGTTGTGAAAATGGGGTATTTAGTGGTTTTTTGAATCTCCGCGATGTCCGCCGGATTACCAACCAGGGACAGAACGACCGGTTTCGGGATCAGCTTCAGCATCTTATCGAGGTGCGGAAAAATGTTGATGCTGTCGGCGGTGATGCCTGCATTTTTCATATAGATCCAAGAGAGCATGAGCGCGTCGAATTCCTCTTCCTGAAGGGCGCGCATGATAGTGTTTGAGACCATCTGAAGGTCGAACATATCGCCGAGATCGAGTGGGTTATTCAGATTGATGACGCCTGCGCGGACATGTTTCTGCACATAATCCGTGAAACCTTTCGGGAACTCTGGCAGAACGAAGCCGTTTTTTTCGCAGAGATCGGCGAGAATGACAGCATAACCGCCTGTCGGGGTTATGATGGCGATGCGGTTGCCTTTCATGGGCGGCATGGCGAAAATCTTGCAGGCGGGCGCGATCTCGTCGAGTTCGCTCACGCGTGAGACGCCGACCTGCCTGAAGGCAGCGTCAACGATCTTGTCGTCGTTGGCGATAGCGGCAGTGTGCGATTTTGCGGTCTTGGCGCCGATCTCGGTCGTGTTGGTTTTCATAATTACAATGGGCTTTGTGCAGCCGCGCACGGCCTCCATAAACTCGCGGCCGCGATTGATCTCCTCAAGATAAAAGCCTATAACGCCGGTGCTTTTATCTGTTTCGAGGAACTTTATCATGTCCGGTTCGCCGATGTTCAGCTTGTTGCCGAGGCTGACATATTTGTTGATGCCAAGATTTTGCGAGGCGAACATATAGATGAGGCCGAGCCCCACGCCGCCGCTCTGAGTGAGCAGGGAAACATTTCCGTTCGGGAAACGGCTCATGCGCACGAACGGGAGGCAGATTCCGTTGTCCTGATTGATAAGCGCAATGCAGTTCGGGCCGAGAAAGCGGATGTCGTTTTCTTTAGCGATTGAAAGCAACTGATTTTCGAGTTCTGCGCGTTCTGCGCCGAATTCAGAGAACCCGCCGCTGGAAATGACTGCTCGTTTGACGCCTTTTTTTGCGCATGCCGCGAAATGTTCGGGCACAAAGCGCGACGGGATGAGAAACACCGCGAGTCCGATTTTGCCGGGGATTTCTTCAACGCTCTGGTAGATTTTTAGGCCTTGAACGTTGCCTTCGTGCTGACCGACCGGGTAAATTTTTCCTTCATATTGAAAATCCATAAGATTTTTGACGATGTTTTTGCCGAAATTATCGATTCTTTCAGATACGCCTATAACGGCAATGCTTTCCGGATAAAATAATTTTTCCATTATTTGAAGCCTCCATTCGATGTTCCCTGAAGGAACATAAAGCGTATTATAGCGAAATGTGCCACGCAAAGACAAATCAAAAATCGAAGAAAGAATGGGGTCAGGCCGAGAAATATGAAAATTGAGTGAAGTGTGTGAAGTATAAATTGCCATATACTGGCTCATTATTCAATTTATTGTATGTGACATAACTATAAGAATCATTTTCATATTTCTCGGCCTGACCCCATTGGTGTGTTATAATATTTTCATGTCTCGGCCGCTTAGAATAGAATTTCCCAATGGGCTTTATCATGTAACCGCGCGTGGGAACGAAAAGCGAAACATTTTCAATGATCGAAGAGACTTTCGAAAGCTGTTGGATATCGTCGGAATTTACGCCGAAAGACACGGTATCCGAATATATTGCTATGTGCTTATGAACAACCATTATCATATTATGTTAGAAACACCGAATGCTAATTTGACGGCATTTATGCATAACGTACAGTCGCATTACACTGGTTACTATAATAATAGACATGAAAGGATCGGACATCTTTTTCAAGGCCGGTATAAAGCTCTGATTGTAGACAAAGATGCTTATTTCTTTTCACTGAGCAGGTATATTCACTTGAATCCGGTGCGTGCGAGGATAACGTCGGAACCGGCAGCATGGGAGTGGAGCAGCTATTGTTACTACATTACCGAGATTCCGTGCCCAGTCTGGCTTATACGAGACGAGATATTAAATCGTTACGACACTAAAACAATGGCAGCGATGAGGAAGTATCGCGAATACGTGGAAAAGGAACTATCCGATAATGAAGAAATGATTTTCAGAGATATTAAAGGTCAACTGATTTTGGGCGGAGACGAGTTTTGGGATCGTGTTAAAAAATTGATTGTGGATGATGACAAAAAGATTGACTGTGAAATAGAGCAAGGGAGGACCTTATTAAGGTGGGGCGACAAGGAAGCTAACGAAGCTATAAGAAGAATTGCCGAAAAATACAGAGTTCCCGAGGAAAAGATTGTTTCGAAAGGCGGGCACAAAAACAGGGCTAGAGAAGAAGCGATTGCCGAGTTTTACAATATGAGTTGTTGGAAGCAGACGGAAATTGCAAAAAAATTCAGAATAAGTCAAAGCGCAGTCAGAAAAACATTTCTCAAATGGGGTCAGGCCGAGAAATATGAAAATTAGGTGTTTCTATTAAGAATTTACACGTTTATTTTGGGCTATGGGAAATTGACATTAAATACATATAAAATCTAATTTTCATATTTCTCGGCCTGACCCCATCAATTGAAGGATATTATTAAAGGTATGGATATAAATACAATATTTATGGGGACGCCTGAGTTTGCGGCGGTTTCGCTGAAAGCGGTGTGCGAAGCCGGTATTAAAGTTTCGGCGGTTGTGACGCAGCCGGACCGGCCGCAAGGGCGAGGCAACCTTATGATCCCGTCGGCGGTGAAGCGAGTTGCGCTCGATTGCGGGATGCCGGTTTTTCAGCCGCGCCGAGCGGAGGAAATCGTTGATGAGTTGGAGGCGATGGCGCCGGATTTCATACTTGTGGTGGCGTTCGGGCAGATTCTCCGGAGTTCGGTTCTGGATATTCCGAGGAAGTGTTGCATCAATGTGCATGCGTCGCTGCTTCCTGCCTACCGGGGCGCGTCGCCGATCAACAGGGCTATAATTAACGGCGAGATGGAAACCGGGGTTACGACGATGGCTCTTGATGAGGGAATGGACACCGGCGACATTCTGCTCGTCGAGAAAACAGCGATTCTGCCGGAAGACACTGCGAGCGAACTGCACGACAGGCTGGCGGAATCCGGCGCACGGCTGCTCATAGAGACAATTCTGAATTTCGACAGCATTACGCCGCTGAAACAGGACAGCAGCCGAGCGACGATCGCAGCGAAACTGACAAAAGACTCAGGGCGTCTGGACTGGTCCAAATCCGGAACTGAAATAAGGAATCTGATTCGCGGCTGCAACCCGTGGCCGTCGGCGTTTACTTTCCACCAAGGAAAGATGGTAAAGATATGGGAAGCGCGAATCAAAGAGAGCGGTCGCGCGCCAATCGCTGAACCGGGCGATATATTAAGAGTGGACAGCGCCGGAATAGAGGTTGCTGTCGGAGACGGTTCCGTAGTTGTGACTGAAATACAGCGGGAAGGGAAAAAACGGATGCCCGCATGCGAATATTTGAGAGGATGCACAGTTTGTGAAGGGGAAAAATTCGACAGAAACTAACGGCGACGCCATTGCATATCGTGGCAGGAAACTGGCGTTTGAGGTGTTGAACCGCGTTTTGATGGGGGGCGGCTATTCGAACGCGCTGATGGCGTCGAAGTTTGAGCGCGGCAATCTTTCGACGGGCGACAAACAAGCGGCGACAAATCTTGTTTACGGCGTTCTCCGAAACCTAACGCTTCTCGACGAAGTGTTCAGGTCCAAATCCGATAAAGGAAAGATCGAGTTGTCGCCGCCGCTTTTAACGCTCGGCCGCATGGCGATTTATGAATTGCTGTTTTCGCAGAGCATACCGAATTATGCGTCTGTATCAGAATATGTAAAGCTGGCGAGAGGCGAGGGCAGTCCCGGCGAGGCTGGTTTTATGAACGCCTGCCTGAGGAAAGTGAGCAAGGACGACCGGGACAGATTAGTGAAGCGGATAAAGGACCCGATCGAACGGATGGCGCTGCGATATTCGCATCCGGAATGGATGGCGCGCGATTTTGCCGATTTGTATGGTGTCGAGGTTGCGCGCAACATACTGCGTTCGAATAACAATCCGCAGCCGGTTTATTTCCGTATAAATGCGCCGCGCATAAAAGTCGAGGATATCCTCACGGCGCTTGAGTATCAGCAGCGTGATTTCGAGGCTTTGGGCGCGCCGCCGTTCTGTCTCTGCCTGCCGTTCGGAAAGGGAGCGTTTCCCAAGAAAGAATACGAGTCCGGCTGGCTGACTGCGCAGGACAGAAGCACGCAGTTCATAGCGTTTTATCTGAATCCTGAACCGGGCGACAGGATTCTCGATCTATGTTGCGGATCGGGAATTAAAAGCGGGCAGTTGATGGAGTTGATGGGCTGCGAGGGAGAGCTTGTGGCTGTAGACATTTACAAACACAAGCTGGAAAGCGTTGATGCGGAGTTCAGGCGGCTTGGGCTTCGAGGAGTGAAAACTGTCGAGGCGGATGTGACGAAGAAGCCTAAACTCGGGCAGTTCGAAAAAGTTCTTTTCGATGCGCCGTGTTCAGGCTCGGGAACAGTGCGCCACCGGCCGGAAATAAAATACAGGGTAAAAAGGGAAGACATAGCGGAGCTTACAAAAAAGCAGGACGCGCTGTTTGACGCAGCATCGGCATACGTTGCGCCGGGCGGGATTCTGGCGTATTCAACCTGCTCGCTGTTATCAGCGGAAAACGAAGACCGGGTGGGCGCGTTTCTGGATCGCCACTCGGAATTCATCCATATAACGAAAGAAGTCGAGGCGTCATTGCCGTTCAGCGTGGTGCATTTCCACCGCGGCAGGTGGGGAACGACGTTCGTGCCCGTGACGGTGAATGGCTGCGGAACGTTCGTGAGTGTTTTGAGACGATTGCCGGGGTGAAAGAAGCCGGAGGCGGGAAACGGTGATTTTTGCAAGGCATTGTTATAAAATGAGAACTCGGAGTAAAATAAGACTTCTCGGCATTCTGAAAAGACAGGCAGCGAACAAGCGGACGCCTGATGCCGGGGCCGGCGAGGGAATGAAGAAGCAGAAATCTCCCGTTAAGGCACAGTGAACGAAAAGGAAAGCGCGCGCAGATGATAGTAGGAAAAACGCTGGCCGGAAAATATCTGATTCAGGAACAGATACGCCAACAGCAGTTTTATGACGTGTATTTGGCGCAACTGATAAACACCGAAAAAAGATTTCTGGTTAAATGGATTAGGAAAGAACTGGTGGAACCGGGCCGCACGTTCGGGAAAATAAAACCCAACCTGATGGTTGTGGCGTCCATGAGGCATCAGGGCATTACGTCGCTCAGGGATTTCGGAGAGGACGAAACTATATTCCTCGTCGAAGATTATTTCGAGGGCGCGATTCTGCGGGAAGTGGTTGAACGCACAACCGGAGAAGTTTCAGGCATCAACGCGCTCCACGCTCTCAATCTCGGAATAAAAATCACGGACGCGCTGCACGCCGCGCATTCGCGCGGTATCGTTCACGGGCAGATAACGCCTGAATCGATCGTTGTCTCCGGAGAGCTGAATCCTAAAATCGCTGATTTCTATCTTCTGTATTTTTTAACCGCCGAATTGAAAACGATGTCGGAGTTTCAGGGACGCGATATAAGGTACTGCGCGCCTGAGATAATCGCCGGCTCGAAACCGACATATGAATCGGACATATATTCGATCGGAATTATCTTATACGAATTGCTCACGGGCAGGCCGCCGTTCGAGCGTGAGAACTCGCTGTCGATAGCGCTGGATAAAATTCACGCCGAGGTCAGAAGCCCGCGTGAAATCAATTCTGAAGTGCCGCGTCTGCTGGAATCAGTGATATTGAAATGCATAAAGCGCAATTCGGAGTCGCGTTACAAAAACGCGGGCGAATTGCTCTCTGAATTGCATTTATGCCGTTCCTCGCTTTTGCGCGCCGCCGCAGACGGACAGAAACTTGAAGCGCCTGCGGCGCCGGCGCCGGCCGCGCCGGTTGTCTCAACGCCGGAACCTGCGGCGATCAATGCGCCGGTCGAAACGCTTAGACAGTCTGTTCCAGTCGCGGAGCCGCCGAAAAAACCGGAAACGCTCGGAAACTTAGTGCATCAGAAAGAAGTTGCCGCTGAAGCGGCGGCAAACGGACCTGCTGACCGGGGGCAGGAATCGCAGAGCGCCGCAGCGGCGCCTGCCGCGCAGAATATTGTCGCCCCGCCGATGCAGCCTTCTCAGGCTCCGATTAGCCCCGAACAAATTAAGGAGAGCGTTCCTTTGAAGAAAAAACTTCCAAAAGGTTTAGTTCCGCTACTTATCGCCGCCGGAGTGTTTTTTGTTCTCTTGGGCATTTTCCTGAAGTTCTTTCTTTCGTTCATAGGCGGGCCGGCTGTAGGTTCAGCCGTCGTTCCGAATCTGATCGGCAAGAGCGTGATAGAAGCTAAGGCGCTGTTGGGCAACAAGGGGCTGATCCCGGTTGTTTCCGGCAGGCAGAGCAGCGACGAGATACCGGAAGGCTACATACTTTTGCAGACGCCTGAATCCGGAACGAATGTTAAGAAGGGCCGCGAAATAAGTTTGGTTCTCAGCAGCGGACAGGAGAAAGTGTCGGTTCCGAAGTTAGTGGGACTGACAATAGAGGAAGCGACGGCGATAATAGTGAAATCACAACTGAAGCTGGGCGAGCAGCGCAAGGAACTCAGCGACCAGTACGAAGCCGGCATAGTGATAGAACAGTCGCCGCAGCCCGGCGAGGAACGATTTGTCGGGCGTTCGGTCAATGTAGTGATAAGCAGCGGAAAAGCGTCTCTGATAATAACAATGCCGCGCATCACGGATCTTGCGGCTGATCAGGCTCGCGACATTCTGGAAATGAACAATTTGAAAAATGTCGAGACGGCTGCGGTGGCGGTTGGCGGCGTCTCTGAAAACACTGTTGTGGCGCAGAGCGTGCTTGAGGGGTCGAACATCGCTCCAGACCAGAAAATTGTTATGTTTGTCGCCGCGCCGCAGAACGAAGACAGCGGTAACGAAGTTAAGGGCGTCGTGAACCTGAACATTTCCGAGAACGAAGGGAATCAGGAAGTCGTCGTGATGGTGTTCGACCGCAACGGCAGCCGCGAGGTATATCGCAACGTTCACAGCCCCGGCGAAGCGCTCAAGATCCCGGTTTCCGGCACGGGCAAGGTGAACGTAAAGGTTTTCCTCAACGGTTTTATTCTTAAAGATCAGAATCTATAAGCGCCGGAAAATTGCAGCGAGGCACATTGAATGAAAAAGACAATAATATCTCCGTCGCTTCTTAGCGCCGATTTTTTGAGGTTGAGCGAACAGCTCGGCGAACTAAAAGCCGCCGGCGCCGACACGCTGCATGTGGATGTCATGGACGGTTGGTTCGTGCCGAACATTTCCTTCGGGCAGGTTGTAGTCGCTTCGATAAACGAAGGCGTCCCGATTCCGATGGATGTCCACCTAATGGTTCAGGATCCGGAGCGCTATTTAGACAAATACAACTTAAGCAATGTGAATGATATCTGTGTGCATCCTGAAGCCACGCGGCACCTTGACCGGGCGTTGCAGGTGATAAAAGGTTTCGGCAAGCGGGCGTCGGTCGCGCTGAATCCGTCGACGCCTCTGTCGGCGATCGAATGGGCGCTCGACAGGCTTGATATGATCATGATAATGACGGTGAATCCAGGTTTCGGCGGCCAGTCTTTCATACCCGCGATGCTTCCTAAAATAGAGGCGGCCCGCAAAATGGCGGACAGCCGCGGGCTGGACATTATCATAGGCGTCGACGGCGGAGTGAACGGAAAGAATGCCGGGCAGATCGTCAGCGCCGGAGCTGAATATCTTGTAGCCGGCAATTTTGTTTTCTCGCGCGAAGGCTCGATAGCGAAAGCGATGGAAGTTCTCAGGCGGGAAACATCGCGGGATAACTAACACATCTTAATTCCCAAAATCATTTGCCGATATTTGCCGGAGTTTCGGTTTGATTTCCCACATCATAAATTCTAACCTGCGGATTTGAATAAATTAGACGGAACTGGTCTGTATGCGCGTCCGCCCATTGGCGTT
This sequence comes from bacterium, assembly GCA_041664945.1. GTDB lineage: Bacteria > UBP15 > UBA6099 > UBA6099 > UBA6099 > JBAYJY01. Next base: position 25,057 of record JBAYJY010000031.1, read on the forward strand.
CAATGGGAAAGCCTTCTGGGTCGTGCGCGAGATGAGGCAGGTCGTTCTGGTGCAGAACGGTGACGTAAAGCAGATCGGTGTGTGAATCGATAAGGCGTTCTATCCAAGTGACGTAATCCGGGTCGCGGCGGCAGAAATCGATCCTGTCCGTGTCGGGAACGCTGTATTGGTTGCTTTTCATCAACCTGGCTGCGCATTCGTGGAATGCTGTTTCATGCCAGCGAGTGACCGGGACGTAATAGACGGAGTTCTTGAGGCGCGGTCCGGTGAGGCCGAAGTTAAGGTCGGTTCCGGTATAAGCGACGCGCGCCGGTTCAGGGCGCAGTTGGCGCAAGGCGCTCCAGGAGCGGCCCATGGGGAAGCTTGAGTAATAGGCGTATTGGTATGAAGGGTAGCGGCCGGCGATGGCAAAAACTCCGGCGGCTGCGATGACGCCGCATGTGATCAGGATCGGCCGACCGCCTGAAATCAGTCTGCCGCGCGCAAATGACATGAAAAATGCCGTCGCGGCGCCTATCGCGGCGATGCCCATCAGCAATGCGCCGGGCGCCATTGCGCGATAAACGGGATTCGACTGCTTAATTAAGTTCAGGATATGTTTTTGTAATTGAATGTAGAAAGCGCCGTCAGGATAATTTGATGTGGCGACTATGTTGACGATGAATATCACAGGTAGCAGTGAAAGAAAAAGCATTGAGTTTTTGCGAGAGAGGCGGCTGCCTACCCATGCGATGGACGCGCAAGCTATAAGAAAAGCGCTGAATGTGAAGCGAACTTCGCGGTTGTAAGGAATTGCAAAGAAGCATATGGCGGCGACAAGCCACGGAAACGCCGCGAGACACTTCGCGCGAAAATCGCGACGAGGCCATAAAATGGCAAGTATCGTGCATGCGCAGCAAAGCGCAAGCAAAGGAGTTCCCCAGTCTTCGCGCAGTACGCCGAGCCATTCGAGACCGCTGTTCGTATGAAAAAGCGATTGGAGCATTGTCCAGCGCGTGTAGGCGCCATGAAGGATTACTTTGCCGAACGCTGAAATAGTAAGCGGGAAAACAGGATTGCCGGTCACGATAAGATTGCGAATGTGCCAGAAGCCTCCGAATATGACACAGACTCCCGGCCCCCATAGGAAAGCGCTCCATTCACGTTTGCTTATAAGAAAATACACGAATGTCGGCGCGGCGATGAAAAGCATGAATACAAGCGCGATGCTTTTGGTCCCAGCGAATAAGCCGAGCGCAAGGAAGGCGAAGAAAAGGCTTGCGCGCGATTCCGGCCGTTCGGCCCATCGGAAAAGAAAATATAGCGAACAGACGAAAAACGCTGAGAAAATGATGTCGACTTCTGAAGCGACGGCCTGGTGGAAAAGAATGGGCATGAAGAATGCCGCGCAAGCTGCCGCCGACGACTCCGCTTTTCCTGCGCCGCAGGTTCGAGATAGCTTGTAAACGGCAACGCATGCCGATGCGAGAAATATTAATTGCAATGCGTTCGTAGCGAAGTCCTGACCGAGCGACAGCAGGATTCTCATATAGATCAGTTCGGCGTTCGATGGAAAATATGTGCCTGCCTGATCTCCGAACGGCACTGTGACAAGAAATATTTTCCCGCTTTTTATCCAAGAGGCGGGAAAACTGAGGTGGTAGACGAAAGCGTCCCATGGGGGAGGCGGCGAAACCCACGCCCAGACCCACGCCGCCGCAGCGACTGCGAGAGCTAAGAAGATTGTCATTCGCAATGGCTGGAAATTGAGCGTTTCATAGGCGGCAGGTTTATCTGTTTTGGGCGGTTGGGGAACTCGGGTGAGAAAAAGATAAACAGACGTCATGAAGAAGGCAGCGTCTGCAAGAAGCATGTTCAAGAGAGATATCAAGCCGAGGCATCCGATGACGGTTGAGGAAAAAACAACCCAAGCGGTAGCGATGAGAACGGATTCGAGGAATGAATCTGCGCTGCAGGCGTCTGGCTCGATACGTTTTTGAAGAAAAGCGGCTCCGCAGCATACGAAAGCCCAGGTGAGAAGAAAAAACGCCGCGCCGGAGAGCGGGCCGAGCGTCGCGGTGTTCATTTCGACGGCATCCCTCCTTCGCGAATAAGCGCTTCATATTGCGAAATCTGTTGAAGAACATTTTTGTCATTAGTGAGGCGTCTGGCTTTTGACAGTTCGCGAAGAGCGTCGCCGGCCTCGCCGATTTTATAGTAATAAACAGAAAGAAATATTTTCGCTCTGAAGTCGGCGGGAATCGCCTGAGTGTAAAAAAGCATGTTTGATATTGCGCGAGTCATGTCTCCGAGTTCGGAGTAAGCGAGACTAATATTGTAGTAGACGCTCGGGTCGCCGGATGTTAGCTTTGATTTGATGAGGAAGGGAAGCGCTTCCTTCGGTCGTCCTGTGGCGAGATAAATGACTCCCTGAGTGAAAAGAATTTCGCCGTCATCAGGATAAAAACCGAGCGCTTTTTCTGTTTGCGAAAGGGCGAGGTCGGGCCGGTTCATGGAAATTGAACGTTTCGCATTGGTGAGAAGGAAGCGCGCTTCGAGAGGGATAAAAACTTTATAAACGGCGAAAGCGGCGCAGATGACAATGGCGGCGATGATAATGCTTCTTGCGAAACGATTATAAAGCGCGGCCGGAAGCGGAACGGAGTTAACCGGCTCCGCGCCGGTTGTCTGCATATCGTCTATGAAGGCGAGCGCTATAGGGAGAAGAATGCCGGTGGTCGGAACGCGGAGAGGGAAACTGAAAAAAGCGGCTGCGGCAAAAGCGACGAGCGAAGCCGCCCAAGCGGCGCCGGTAAACGAGCCGCGCGCCGCGACACTGAAACCGAGCGCAATGCCTGAACCTATGGCGAGAGCGAGAAACAGGAAACCGAGCGCTCCGGAATCGGCGAGCGAGTTTAGATACTCGTTATGAGGATGCCCGGGTTTCTCGATCAGGGTGATCATCTCTATGTCTTTGGGATGCGGACTTTTAAAATATTCTTTTTGAAAATTTATGTAATCCAACTTGAAAAAACCGGGTCCGCCGCCGAGAACGGGTTGTTTCTCGAACATGGAGATTGCGGCTTTCCAGTAGACAAATCGCATTGGTATCGAATATTTCTTGCCGGGGACAAAGATAGTGGAAATGGAAATGATGGCGACAGTCGCGAGCGCGGCGGCTATCAATATGAGTCGTTTTGGTTTCTTTCCGCCGTAAGAAGCGGCCGCAGCCGATAAAACGACAGAGCCGCAGACGGCGGCGAGAAGGGCGGCGCGGGCGCCGGTAAGGATAAGGGCGGCGAAAATCGCGGTCGCGGCGAAAGCGGCGATAGTTTTCTGCTTTTTTTTAAAATCAGCCAGAAAGACGAGGGCCGCGGCGAGCGGGAAAACAGGCGCCAGAAAATCAGCGAGCAGATTGGAATTGCCGAACAGCGAATAAACTCCGAGCGCCTTTGCTCCGGCGTGAGAGTAACGGCTGAAGTTGGGAAGAAAGTCCAGCCCGAGATACTGAATAATTCCGTGGAATGAGAAAATGAAAGCGAAAATAACAGGAGCTGAAAGCGCCATGAACGCGGGCGATTCGTCTTTTGAGGAACTCCAGCGAACGGCATAATAGGCAAGAACGTATAAAACCGGCAGACGCATTTCGCCGAACGAGTAATGTGGGCGCGCGGCTGCTGCGGCGCTGACTGCGAGCGCAGCGACCCAAAGTAATAGAAACAAACCCGATAAACCCGGTTTGAAACGAGGTCTGAATCCTGAGGATACGGCAGCGCAAAGAATGTACGAAAGCAGCAATATGACTGAAAAGCCGAGCGCGGTCTCCTTAGGCGTCACATAATTGTCGCAGCGGCCGATAAAAACAAGCGTGAAGGCGCAATCGATCAACCATATGAAAATAAGAGTTCTGCGCTTGCTCAGCATAGCGTAGACTGCCTCCGGTTGTGAGCGCGCAACGTCATTTGCTTTCTCCGTCTCGTATGTTATTTAAGATGTTGTTGTATTCTGGCATGATGCGCGCCGCGGCTTTGAATTCTTTTATCGCTTCCTCGCGGCGTCCTTTTGACAACATAATCTCGCCGATGATAGCGTGAAGTCCGGCGATGCGGACGTTGATTTTCAGCCCGTCGCGGGCGAGTTTAAGCGCGCGAACTCTGTCGCCGTCGCCATAACTAATCAGGGCAAGCGCGCGGATGGCGATAATGTTCCGTGGGCTTTGGTTCAGACTTCGATTCAGTTCGCCGACAAGAGCTTTTCTGACTTCGGCAGGAAGAAACTTCCATTTACCAGCCATATCGACAGAAGTGAATGGGTCTGCGACAGAGTATCCGAACATTCGGATTATTTCTTCGTTGTCCCGGATTGACTTGGCGAGAACAATCGAATCGCTGTCCCAGAAAATCAGGCGCCAGCCGCCGTCCGATTTCTTTATCGCATTAAACATTTTCCAATCTGTCACTTTCAGGACAGCAAAATTAAAATCAAATATTTTTTGAAGAGAGTTGAACATTTCGGGAGTCGGTTTTTGGGCGAATCGCAAATATTCAGAAAAGAAGCCTTCTCCGTAGAACTCCGCGCGTCCGTCGATGAAGACCTTGTGTTTCGGATACAGGCCCCATATGAGAGGGCCGCCGAGTTCATAGTTGTTGAACATCTCTCCTTTTAGATCGTTTTTTGAGACGAAATCGATTGCGCGGTCCGGATATTTGCCGGGAAGAACGCCGCTGCCGTAGATGAAGCGCTCGCCGTTAATCGCGTAAACATATCCGATGGAAATAAGAGAAAAGATAACTAAGCAGGCGGCGGCGACATATCTGCGTGGAGTGTCATATAGTTTTTGAAATACAGGAGTCAGCCCGATTGCGATCATTGGCGCGGAGAGGAGGCAGAAGACGGCGATGAAACGGCGCGAGTAGAACGCCATAAAGGCTGTCGCGAGAAAAACGAGGAGATGGAAGACGTTCATTTTTTTTCCGGCGGAATAAAAGGAAAGAACGCCGAGAGCGAAGAAAACAGGAAGTCCCATGCGGCCCGGTTCGCCGTTCATTGAAAAGAAATGCTTGAAGGGGATAGGCGACCATTCTGTTATGTGGCGCATAAACACCTGTTCCCGCGCGAATTCGAACGGCGCCGAAAGGGCGTGCAATCCGTACGGGTTGAAGAGCGAAGCGATAGCGGTTGCGATCAGAACGGCGCCGAGAGATCTCAGCGTTTTCGAACTTATATCAGGCGAAAAAGAAAAATTAAATTTGAAATTCGCGATGAAAGCGGCCATGCCGGCTGCGATAGCTGCGCCGATCAGCAACAAGCTGAAATCAGCGCTTGGATGAAAATTCGCCCAGAATATCTGTATGAACGGAATCAGAATCAGAACGGATGCAGGGTTTCGTTCTTTCTTCCCTTCAGCCGGCGGCTGTTTTTTGAAAGCGCGATTGAGAATAAAGAAAACTGCGACAATAAAGAGGAAGGAAAACATTTCGGGGCGATGCCCGGTGAGGCGGATGCGGGCGGCCCAAAAGGCGCCGCCTATGAGCGGGATCGCCAGAAGCGGGTCTGCGCCGGCGGCTTTCGCCATGAAAAACAGCGCCATGCATATAAACAGCGATATGCCGACGGCAAGGCCCTGAACTCCGGGAATTCCCCATTTGGAATATGCGGAATATAGATATGTTTCGCCCATCCATTCGTCGTTAATCCAGCGCGTTCCGCTTTTGGGGAAAGAAAAAGGATCGTCGCTGATCATCTTTTGCGTTTCCGTCATCACCTGTCCGGCTTTCAGGTGCCACCAAAAATCAGAGTCCCATATTTTAACGTGCGTCATTGCCGCAACGAACAAAAACAGGCAAAGAATAGCGATTCGCACTGCGGCGTCTTCGATGCCGCCTTTAGTTTTGTCGGTTTTATTAGTCATTAATGTCCGTCTTTGAGCTGTTTAAGTCGCTCATTCGTTTTGTTATTTTGCTTCGAAGGATTCGTATGCCTTCATCTTCGGGAGTGATCGAGAGAATGGCGTCGCACTGTTCGAGCGCTTCTTTAAGCTTTGAAGAGTGCATATAGATCGTGAGCAGATAAAAACGGGCTTGAACATTTGAAGGCATGAGTTCAACGCCTCGCAGCAGAAATCGTTCCGCATTAATATCGTCGCCATTCTTGAAATATACGACTCCGAGGTTCATGAAGGAATAAGGCGAATTGGGATTAAGGCGGGCGGAGGCCTTAAGGAGCCCGATCGCTTTTTCAGGCTGATTCTCTTTTGCGTAGACGATGCCGAGATTGGAGAGGGCGCGGTAAAGAGTTCCATAACGCAGGTCGTTTTGTGTTCCGCCGGAGGCCAGACGGACGGCGCGGACAAGTGACGTTTTTGCGTCTTCGTATTTGTTCGCTTCAAATTCAACCATTCCGAGGTTGACGAAGCCGTATGCCGAGTTCGGGGCGCAGTCGCAGGCGGCTTTCCAGAACGATATCGTGTTATCCCACACCTTGTTGCGATTGTTGGTCGCGACGGCTGCGAGGACTGCGAGAACGACGACCAAAACGGTAAGAACGACGCGCGATAATGATGGGTATTTATTGCCGTCTCTCAAAAAGAAATCCTTCAGAACGAAACCGGCGAAGATGAGGAGGCCGGGCATTGCCATGTAGATATAGCGTTCCGCCATCACGACGCCGATAGGAATGATATTGCTGACAGGCAACAGCATGAGGACGAACCAGACGGCGCCGAATCCGGCTCGCTTAACTCGAAGACAGGCTATAAGAATGCACGCGGCTACCGCTATCAAAACGAATACGGCGGAAAGCGTCGAAGCGTCAAAAAATCTCGGCGAAACCGGGAATTCGTGAGTGACGCAGAGCCGGGCCGGCCAAATGAAGAGAGTGAAATAGCGCGCCCAAGCCTGAATGGCGAGGAGCGCTGTGGGCCAAGGGCCGCCGCCGTGATAGATGACGGATTCGGCTGGCCCGCGCATCGGGCCGAATCTTACGAACAGATAGAAAATCGCCGGCAATGAAAAAAGAGCGAAGGAGGCGAGCGCCTTTTTGCGGGATGGATTTTCGGAGATAAAATATTCCGCAGCGAGAATCACCGCTGGAAAAACCACGGCGGTTTCTTTAGTGAAGAGCGCGAGAAAAAACGTGAGGAAAGCTCCGGCGCATTTTAGCGCTCCGGCGGCGCGTCCGCCGTCGGAGCGGCTTATGTATAAAGTGAAAGAAATGAGCAGAAAAAACAGACAGAGCGGGTCTTCCCGGAAAGTGACAGCGTTCAGCGCCTCGGTGAGGACAGGGTGAACGGCGAAGATAACGGCCATTCCCAAGCCGAGCCACGGCCGGCGGAGAAGACGCGCGAGTAAACCGAACAGGAGCAGAGAATTGAAAAAATGGAGGAGCAGGTTGATCAGATGGTATCCGGCAGGCCTGTTTCCCCATAGCGCGAAATCGCTGAAAAAAGTAAGCGTATTTACTGGCCGATAGCTGATTTCAATTCCCTGCGTGAAATAGTTGCGCGTGAAGAGTTGCTTCAGGTTGTCAGGGTTCTGAATAAGGTGATTTTGCGTGATGAGGATCGGATCGTCCCAGACGAAAGGATTGTCAATCGTGCGATGGTATGAAACTGTGACGGCGAGGAAAAGAAGAATGATCGCCGCGAAACGTTGAAGCAGAGTTGTCTGCGGTATTGACTCTATTGCCGTGCCGTTCATTTTTGATCCTCCGGTTGAAAGAGCCAGCTTCCGTTAAGATGGCGGAGCCTGTAGCCTGCCGGCATCTCAGTGACGATCAGGTTGGGCGAGTAAGCGACGGGCGGAAAGCCGGAGCCGCTTACAGGCGCATTGATAATTTTAATCTGTTTTGGAATAAAAGAGTGAATCGCGAAAGGAATCCAGATTGCGGACTTCCCGGCGAGCGTAAGCGCGAGAATGTTCGAGCCGTAAATATTCTGTCCCTTTTCGGGCCGGCGGCTGCCATGAAAGAAGTCGACCATATAGACGCGCCGCTCGGGCGGAATCATAGCGTATCCGTCATTGTCTCTTTTTATGTCGTCACGATAATAGACAAGCGCGTCCGGAAGGTAGTAATAAAATAGAGAAGCGTAGCTTCCGGAGACATCAGGGGATAGAACCATAGCGACGCTTCCGCCGTTCTTTTCGACAGCCGCTCCGACATCTCTGAATTGTGTTTTGTCCCATTTGCAGGAGGCGAGCGTTGCGGAGGTTTGCAAAAGCGAAAGGAGCGCGATCGCGATTAAGAGAGGCGCCCAGCGGGCGGCGGTTTTAGTTTCGCTGAACGGAAGCGCGGCGCCGAGAGTGAGAAACGGAATAAAGCCGAGAAGGTAGTAGCTGTGAACGTGAAGAAAGAAATACAGAATGAAAAAAGGAAACGCGAGGGAAACAAGCCAGATGCCGGAAACGCGCCGCTTATAGAAGGCGGCGGCGAGACCGGCGGCGCCGAGCGCGAAGACAGGTGGCGAGACGGCCCAGATTATCTCCTTTGCCATATAAATTGCGATGCCGGGTGTTGGCCAATGAATCGCCGGACGGCTGTATATATCCCGAATTACGCCCGGATGGCTGATAAAGTGATAGATGAGAAAAGGCGCCGGGATAATGGCCGCCGGCAACAGAATCCAGAAAAGGCGCCGGTTGATGAGGCGCAGGGATTTTGATTCGATCAGTTCGGCGATGAAGATTCCGGGCAGCAGGAGGACTGCGAAGTTTTTTGTAAAAACGGCGACGCCCCACAAAATGCCTGCTGCGAATTTCAGGAGAGACTCCCGTTTGTGTCCGCGAGAAACGAGATAGAGCCAGAGCGCCGCGAGGGTCAGCGTGACGTATGCCGCATCCGGCTGCGCCTGACGTCCGAGTATGGAGTAAGCAGGTCCCGTGGCGAGAAAAGCGGCGGCAATCAGGCCGGCGGTCTGAGTCGCTATGCGGCAACCTATCAGGTAAATCAGCAGGATTCCGAGAAGGCTGAAAAGAACAGAAACGAGCCGCGGGGAAGCTTCGTTGACGCCGAATGCCTTGTCCGCGAGGTAGGCGAGATAAGGATAAACGGGCCTGACTTTATAGTCGACGAGACCTTTCGTAACGGTCGGGTTCAAGATCGAGTTGTGTTCGAAATTTCGCGCTGTTGAGGCGTACCATGCCTCGTTCAGCGAATGGTAGCCGCCGAACGGATCGCCGATCCGGTAGCATCGAAGGGCGGCGCCCGCTGTCAGAATGATCAGCAGTGTGAGAACAACCGCGGCGCTTGTTTTTTTAGTGTCGGTCATTTTTGTAATCGCGCGGCGGCGGCGCGGTACGCATTTTCAATTTTAGCCGCCTTTTCCGGCCTGTCAGTCGTGTGATAGAGAATAATAAGCAGCTTGTAGGAAGGCAGCATGAGTCTGTCGTTGTGGATGCTTTGAAGC
>JBAYJY010000032.1:0-34195 GCA_041664945.1 bacterium
CGATGGGCGACGAAGGGAATAGCTTTCTTCAGATCAATTCCGGCTTGATTACCGTTGTGGCGGTATCCATAATCATGCGGTTTCTCGTCGGAATTTCTCTTGGGGAAACACCCGCCAATCACGTTTGGACAGGCTGGATTCCTCCGGAGCTTCATCAGGCTCCGCTGGTTTGGAAATCGTTTTTCGCGGCGCAGAAAAGCACCTATATCCCCTTCTTCCTTCTTTTTGCCGCCGTTATGTGCCTGCAAGTGCGGGGCAGCCGCCGCGCGCTTCTTTCCTTCAACAGCCTGCTTTACGCGACCACCCTTGCATTCGCTATCAAATACGACCCCGAAATGGGATTGAGAATTTTCATACTAATCGCCCCGCTTCTAACGGCAATTTTCTTCGGCCTAATCAGGCAGCCTGTCCCGGAACGGCGATTCGCGCTTTTAGGCGTCATCGTATGCGCCGCCTCAATCAACTATATCGGACTGATTCCGTTAGGTTCACCCGCCCCGGAATTTCCGGGCCTTACCAGATTGTACCCGACAGAAGGCAAGAAACCCGATGTGCCTCTGACGCGCCTTCGCGACTTCATCTATGACAAAAACACAGGCCGCTTTTATGTGTCTTGGGGGCCGACAAGCGGCATTTTCAGCGTAGACACGGCGACAGGCGCGAATAAAACAATCTATTCGGAAGACCTTTCCAGGTTCATCAGCCTGTCGCCTGAAGACAACACAATCTACGGCGCAAGCTGGATCAATTCGGACTATCTTGAATTCAGCGCTCTCACGCAAAAACCGACTCGGAAAATCTCTCTGCAGCCTTATAGGCTGGGGCAACTGTTTCTTGCCAAAAGGAGAGGCGACGACGTCTATGTGGACGCCTATCAGCCTCCCGTCTTCGCGCGGTTCGACAACAAAACTTTCCGGCCGAAAGCTATTCGGGACTTCAGGGCCGGATATACAAAAATGAGCTGCGGCCCCGCCTGGTTCACCTTTTCGCCGGACGGGTCGCTTATCTACATAAGCGTCGGCATGACCGACGTTCCGGCGACCTTCAAAATTCTTGTCCTCGACAGCCGCAGCCTTAAAGTCATGCGCTCCATCAGCCTGCCCGAACTGCCGCTCTTCTTTTTCTATGACGAGGAAACCGGGCGTCTTATCGTATCAAGTTTCTACTCGGATAAAATTTTCGAAATCGACGCTGCGACGGGCCGCATAAAAAAGATACATCACGGCGTGATACACGCAAGAATGTTGCTGTACGACAAAACGCGCAAGTGGTTTATCGAGGGCTCTTACTACTCAGGCGAACTCGCGGTGATTGATCGCGCGTCCTCGCGGCGCCTCATATCGCGGCGCATATCGCGCCACATACAATTCGGCCACATCGACGAGCAGAATGAACTCTTTTATGTTGTTACCACGGAGGGAATATATCAGGTCGACATGAAGGCGATGCGAAATTATATCGATTCGGGAAAAAGCGGAAAATAACATCTCGCGCAAAATCCGCGGGACATGGCGGCATATTTAGACTTGAAAAAATTTGAATTAAACAACCCCATCCGTTTCGACAGAGACGCGCGCTCTGAAACAGAGAAAACGCGAACGCTTCTTATTTACATGTCCGCGGCAAGGTTTGCATTCAATCTAAGCGGCATTTATCCGATGCCGCCGCTCGGCGTCGCCTGCCTCGCCGCGCATCTGCGCAAATGCGGCTACTACGGATCTGCTATCCTCGACATGCCCGCATTCGGACTGTCCTCGCAAAACATTCTTCCCATGCTTCAAAAGAACGCTTTCGAAATCTATGGCCTTTCGGCAACCCTGCCCGGCTTGCCGGAAGCTGCGGCCGCAAGCCGCCTCATTAAATCCGAAATCAATCCGGAAGCCATAGTCGTTCTGGGAGGCCCGGCGACGCGCTTTTCCCACGAAGTGATTTTCGACAGGCTGCCGTATGTGGACATAATAGTTTGCGGAGCAGGAGAAAAGCCGCTCGAGGAAATTGTTCGCAGAACGAAAGAAGGCGTCCCGCTCGCCGGCATTCCCGGAACGGCATGGCGCGAGAACGGCGGAAAAAAGGCGGATTGCGTTCCGCCCGAGCCGGAAGAAACGTTTTATGAAGTTCTGCCCGCCCGCGATCTGCTGCCCATGGAACGTTACAAACTGCATCCGCCTTTCGGCGTTTTCCCGCCGGCGACGACCGTCGAAACCCAGCGCGGCTGCAGCTATGGATGCGGCTTCTGCTCACTTCCGCGAAGCGTTTCCACCCGCAAGGTGGAGGACGTGATCCTCGAACTTGAGGCGTTGCGCTCTCAAGGATATCGTGAGATATATTTTATAGACCCCACTTTTCCTTTGGACAGAAACAGAACCGCGCTTCTTTGCGAAGCCATGATCTCGGCCGGACTTAAACTCAAGTGGGCTTGCAAGAGCCGGGCCGACACGGTTGACGCCGAGCTTCTCAACTTGATGGCGCGCGCCGGATGCTACATGATATCGTACGGTATAGAATCCGGTTCCGAGCGCATATTGCAGGCCCTGAACAAACGCATGTCTTCCGAACTTATACGCAACACCCTGCGCGAAACCCGAAAAGCCGGAATCCGGCCGCTCTGCTATATTCTCATAGGCTCGCCCGGCGAAACAATGGAAACCGTGCGCGAAACAGCCCGGCTTCTCGTGGAAGAACGCGCCTCTTTCGCTCTTTTTGGCGAACTGCTTCCGGATCCCGGCGCTCCGATCTTCATGAATAACCCGGCGGAACAAGAGAAGATAAAAGACGCCGTATTAAGATATTACTTTGATTCCGACTCATCCGGATTGGACGGTTTGAATATCGCCGGCGTTCCTCGCGGCGTAGTCCAAAAATGGTTGCAGTGGATTAATCGCGCCTTCTATTTCCGGGTTTCCTACATCGCAGGAAAGCTGCTGGAAATGAAAAATCCGCGCGAATTCATGAATCTCGCCACCGGTTTTTTTCACTTGGTCGCCGAAGCATGGCGCGTTAAACGCGAAAAATAATGCCGGGCAACCGCGCTTCTGACAAATACGAGATGACAAAACCTGCCGATTTTTCATTCGCAATCGCAGCGCGCGGTTTACGTATGGCTGTTATAATACACAGATGCGAATATCCGCCGCGCGCGCAACCTAAATCCGGCGGAGGCTGCTACGCAACACGAATTTAGCCGGCGAAGGAGGCCGGAGCAAAACAATGAAAGACTTGCGTCCAGCGGCGCGGCGCGCCGAGCTTTTCTTCTTCCGTTCGAAGCTCAGCCGTTTGTTCGCCGAACTCATGAGCCGAAAGGCAAGGCATCTGTACCAGCTCGTTGTTGATGATGTAGGACCGATAGAAGACGGCGGGGTTATTGCAGACATCGGATGCGGCCACGGCACGTTCCTGCTTATGTATTTGTCTCAATACCCGCGCGTCGAGGGATTCGGGCTGGACCAGAGCGCCGAGCTTTGCGCCTTCGCGCGCAATCAGTGCGAGCGCGGAAAAGTAAAGGCTGCCTTCGCCGCCGGCGACGCGCATGTCGCGCCGCTGCCGGAACAAGCCTTCGATGTCGTCGTATCAACCAGTTCGATTTATCTCTGGCACGATCCGGTTCTTGTGCTGAACCGCATTTATTCGGCGCTGAAACCCGGCGGCAGGCTCCTGCTTTACGACGAACTGCCCGCTCGCAAGCTCGGCGAGATATGGAGCGCCTTGGCCGAACAGCGATTATACGGCTTGGGGTTGCCTGCGTATACTGAAAAGGAATTACTCGATTTCGCAAACCACAGCCATTTTGAAAGCGTTGTTGTAGACATCGACAAATTGATTATCCGCCTAACGCTCGAAAAGAAAAATCCGGACGCCTGAATTCACGGCGCCTTCAAGAATAACGCATGAAAATATTGTTGATCAATCCTTCGTCAAGGCTGGACGCGAGAGCGGGAACCTACAGCGACTCCATGTTTCCCATGCCTCCGCTGGGGCTGGCGATTCTCGCGGGAGCAGCGCGGTCCTCGGGCCGCCATGAAGTTATTGTCGAGGATCAGTACGCTTCACGGATCAGCGTCCGGCAAATTGTTGAAACAGCAAAGCGGGAAAGTTTCGATCTTGTTGGCATAAGCTGCCTTTCTCCGAGCATGCCCGTGGCGGAAGAAATTGTCAGGGAATTAAAAGCGGAACTTCCTGCTACTCACGTAACGCTTGGAAATGTCCACGCCACCCTTTTTGCGCTCGACATCCTGAAACATCTTCCCGCCGACAGCATTGTCATGGGCGAAGGCGAAGATACATTCGCCGAACTTATTGCGGCGATAGAATCCGGCGGCGACCTCGCAAAAGTGGACGGCCTCGCGTTGAGACGAGACGACAATCCGTTCCTCACCAGCCCGCGAGACCCGATTTCCGACCTCGACAGGTTGCCGCGTCCGGCTTGGGATTTGTTCCGGCTCGACGATTATCGATGCCCCCCTCGGCTTATGCTGAGAGAACGAGTTCTGGCAGTTTACGCTTCGCGTGGATGCCCTTGGAATTGCAGTTTCTGCTCTCAAAATGTTTTCATGCCGGGAATCCGGCGGCGCAGTTTGTCAAAGCTGGTGGATGACATCGAGTGGCAATATGATGAGCTTGGCGTCGCGGCGTTCGGTTTCCAAGACGCGCTGTTCCCGCTGACGGAAAAGGAAGGCATGGATTTCTGCCGTATCATGGAGGAACGGGGACTGCGCGGCAAAGTGCGCTGGTTCACCGAAACAAGGCCCGACCGGGTAAGCCTGGAACTGCTGCGCGAGATGAAGCGGTGCGGCTGCAAGTTCGTCATGTACGGGTTCGAGAGCGCAAGCGTAAGGCATCTAGATGCCGCAGGAAAGGGATTCAAACCGGAGCAGTCCGTTCAAGCCGCAAGCTGGACGCATCAGGCAAAACTGCATACTTACGGCCTGTTCATGATCGGCTTCCCGAATGAAACGCAGGAAGAGGCGCGAGCGACTATCGCTTTCGCGAAACGCCTCGATTGCATCGTGGCGAGCTTCGCAAAAGTCACGCCCTATCCGGGCTCCGCATTATATAAGAAATATGAAAGCGCTTTCCCGGCTTCGCTTAGCCCGTGGCTGTGGAACAACCAGTATCACCCAAAGCCAGGTGAATCCTTTTGGCAACTCCCCGGAATGTCTCCCTGCCGGATATCGAATTTGCTTCGTGAGGCTATGGCAGGCTACTATATGCGGCCGCGAATGATAGCGAGACACATTCGGCACGGCGTTTTCACATTGCCCGAAATGCTTCGTGGAGCCGTATGGCTGCTAAAGGATATTCTTTTGTTCGCCGCATCAAAATTTTCAACATCCTCTAAGAGGGCGCAGCCATGAACAGGCCGAAACTGCTATTGCTGCATCCTCCGTCGGAAAGAAATGTGATGCGGCTCGGATATTGCTCGCAGGAAACAAAAGGCGGGTATTTCTGGGCCGACCCCGCGCTAATGGCGCAGTCGGGAATTCTGAACGCGCGATTCGAAACGCATTTCCTCGACTCTGTCGCTGAAAAACTAGGGCCGGATGCGACCCTCAAACAGATAGCGGCCGGGCGCTACGACGGAATTCTGATGATGGCCGGCTGGGCGAGTTTCGGAGAGGATGCGCGCTTCGCGGAGATTCTTTCAATGCGGTTCCCGAACGCGCGGATACTTTCATGCGGCGATGTTTTTCGTTTCCACCCGGAAGCGTTTCTCGCGCGATTTCCGCAATTCGGCGCCGCCCTTGTCGAATGGACAAGCCGCGAAACAGTGAAATATTTCGCGCGCGAAAACGGACCCTTCAAGGAAATCCTATTGCCGGGCGAAAAATATTCGGCCGTCTCTCCGGGGCCTTTCTCCTACGGCCTGCCTGATTACTCCCGCATCAATCTGCGCAATTACAGGCTCCCGTTTCCGGATTTCAGGCAGGTGGCGACCGTGCTCGCTTCAGCGGGATGCCCCTGCAAGTGCGACTATTGCATGATGGAGACGGCTCCATTGCGCCCAAGAGATTTGGGCGAAGTGGAGAACGAACTCGATTATCTCGCCGCTAACGGCATTAAAAACATCTTCTTCCTCGACCCCATGCTTAACTCTTCTCAGGAGCGTTTCAGCGAATTTCTGAAAATGATGGGCGGCGCGCGGCGCGGGATGCGTTTCGCGGGCTTCTTCCGCGCTGATTTGCTGGCCGCGCCCGACATCGTGTCTCTTAAGCGCGCCGGATGCGCGGCCATGCTGATAGGAATCGAACACCCCGATTCCGGCGTTCTGCTCGAACATGCGCGCGCTTCGGACATTGAAAAAATGAAGGCCGTGATCGGAAAAGCGCGTGAATGCGGCATCTTTACAATAGGCCACTTCATCGCCCGCCTTTCGCCTCAAGACGGCTCGTCAATAAAACATGAAGCCGAATTCATTCGCGAGTGCGGAACGGATTTTGTCAGCGTGAACGAATTGGTTTTAAGGCCGGGGACGACTTTGTTCGACCGCTGGCTTGCCGAAACCGGGCGCGACGTTGTGGACGCATGCCTGGAAGCGCGAGGCAGATTCCCCGATGGCGGCGGCGCCTTCATCGCCACATCGCCATCGGTCCGGAGCCGCGCGCTGATGCGCTCTCACTACATGAGGCTCAGCTCCATTCTCAGGCTCAGCAGGTTTATCGCGTCACCCGGCAGTTGGAAAGATCTCGCGACTAACATTCTGTCTCTTTGGGGCATTCACAACAACTGACGCCGCCCGCTATTGAAATTTCGCCGATATTCGACGGCAAATAACAGTATCATTTCCCTTCGGCATCACATATAATATATTGTCCTGAGAGAACGAATTGAGGCGATTGAATGCGAAGGCTGTCCGGCAAGGAAAAAATCAAAATTCTGTTCGTGCGCCCTCCGCATCATTATTGGCCGATCATAAATGAATCCGACAACTTTCTCGTGCCTCTGAACTACCCTACCCTTGCCGCGTGGCTAAGGAGCAAACTCGATTTCGTGGAAATCGAAATCTTAGACTGCTGCGTGGAACACATAGGGTTTCATTCGCTCGGCGAAGAAATAAAACGCAGGCGTCCAGATGTGGTCGGAATAGGCGAATGCGTGTGTTACGCGCACGACGCCCTGCGCGTGTTCGACGTCGCGAAATCCATCAATCCGGATATCGTAACCATTGGCGGCAGCCACATATTTTCGCACGCGCCGGAATGGGCTCTGAAAAGCTGCAAAAATCTCGATTACATTATCCGCTTCGAAGCCGAAATCGCCATGGAGCATTTTTTCAAAGTCGCGCGCGCCGGCGGAAATGAAGAAGAAACGTTGAGTCTTTGCTGGCTGGACGATTCTGGGAATATGAAAACATCCCCGCTCGGCCCGGCGATTGAAAACCTCGATGAAATACCGCCGGCCGCCTTCGACCTGCTTTTGATGGACAAGTATTCCCCTTTTGGCAAGCTCTGGCAGCGGGCCGCGACTATCCAACGCAGCAGGGGCTGCATCGACACTTGCAATTTCTGCTCCTGGATCGCCATGGAAAACCGCCACGTCGAGAACCCGGACGGCGCGATCCACGACTCTCCGTTTTATAGAACGAAATCGCCCGGTAAAGTCCTTGAGGAAATTGACATTCTGTATAACCAGTACGGCGTCCGTTATTTGTTTTGGGTGGATGCGACCTGGAATATGGATAATAAATGGCTCACGGAATTCTGCGAAGGCATAATACAGCGGAAATACAAGCTTGGCTGGTGGGCGTTCATACGCTACGACCTTCTCATCTCGCAGCACGAAAGCGGCGTTCTGGACCTTATGGTTAAGGCAGGCCTGCGCCACGCGCTTATCGGCCTGGAGAGATCCGAGCCGAGCGATCTTTTATGGCTGAACAAAAACCGTTACAGCGAAGAAACGGCTGTAAAAGCTTTCCACATCCTGCGCGACCATTACCCGCAGGTTTTTCGCCAGGCGACAATCCTGACAGGAATCCGCACGGACACCGCCGAATCAATTAAAGGGCTGCTCAAATTCGCGCACGACTGCGATCTGGACTTCGCCGCGTTCCATGTCTGCACGCCTTTTCCAGGAACGCCTCTTCACAGGGAGGCGACGGAAAAAGGCTGGATCGAAGAGACGGACTTCTCAAACTACGACATGTTCTACCCGACCATGCCGACCGAACATCTCAGCCGCGAAGATGTGGCCTACTGGACAATCTGGTGCCAGAAGAATTTTGTCGCGAAAAAACCGCTCCGCTACCTGTCGAGAATGTTTTCTCCGCATATCATCAGGCGCCGCCTTCACTGGTGGTTCTTTCTTTCCATCGGCCGCGTTATTATGACCCAGCTCTGGAACGCCGCTATAGGAAAAGAGCGATTCGAGGGATTCGCCGGAGTGAACAAGCTGTGGAAACCTACATGGTACGAGGAATGAAATTTCGACTTCAGCCGGAATGACTGGTTTGCGCTTTGTCAGCAGGCGCTTTTGCGGACGGAAAAATTCTGATAAATATAAATGAACCTTCCCTTTCGACTATCTCGCCTATCGCGCTCGTGTCCTGATTCCATTCAGGCAGAGCCGTGTCGATGAAAAAATAATCGATATCGAACATCCGTAGAAGTTCGTCAAGTCTCACTTCCCGGTTTTTGATAAACGCCTCGAATAGTTTTTTGTCAGGCCTGCTGCGCCCGACGACCTCGACGACGCGTTTGTCCCCGAAGTAAATCATCGAATAATTATTTGCGCTTGGGAGACACATGACGCAGCCCCATTGATAACCGCGAACCCGCTCAAGTATCGCCTTTAGTTCCGGCCTGATAAACGAAGAAGTCGATTTCAGCTTTTCTTTATATCCTTTTGTGTCCATCCGCAGGGTTAAAACCAGCGAACCCGCAAGCCCGGCTGCCAGAAACGCGAAAAATACAGGCGCGGAATGATAGCTTTCCACAAACGCCGCTCCTGCAATAAACGCGCCGGGGAACGCGCCGAACATCGGAAACTGCCTGTAGCCGTCGCCGCTCCTCTGGCCGAGCTGCGGAAAACGTTCCGCCAACAGGAACGCCGCAAAAGACATCAAAAACCAGACCCACAAAATCTTTTCGATATCGCCAGTCGAACCGCCGCGCCCGGCCTTTGCAAGCCAGAATCCGGCGGCCGCCATCAGCCACGCCGCCGGATTGAAAAAAAACAGCATTCTTATTTCTTTTCCGAGCCTCTCGCCGAAACGTCTCTTTCGAGCGCCCGGCGCATTTTTGTCTATGCCCCCGAGCCGTTCGTTTTCGTCGCCGTAAAACCTCCAGTTGCGGGCATAGTCATGCGTCTTAACGCAATAAGAAATGAACGCGTTGATAAAATACCTCGGATGCAGGCAGAAACTAACCGCGAACGCGGCCGCCTCCAGTTCGAGGAACATCGCCCTGCCCGTCGCCGCCCAGAACAACATCCCGGCGGCAAGCATCGGCAACAGTTGAAATCGAATTGTAAAAAAACACGCCACGCCCGCGGCCACACTTGCAACCGCCCATGCCGCCGACGCATGATATACTCCGATTGCCATAGAAAGCGCCCACAGATTGAAGAAAAAAATGCCGAGCAGTCTCGGCGTCAGGGTAAGCGATTCGAGCGAAAGCTGCGGGGAAGCCAGATAGAACAGCCAAACAGCAACGCCAGCCGCCGGCGAGCGGGTGGCCCAATATGCGAACCAGTAAAGCAGCGCGGCGTTAAAAACATCGAACAGCGGACTGATGTATCCGCTGATTTTCTCTAATGTCTCCTTTGGTATCGGCGCCAGAAGATAATGCAGCAAAAGCGGATAATCGTTGTAATTTCCTATTGAAAAGTATTTTGTTATTTTTTGGCGGTCGCGATCTTTTCTTATGGAGTCCGCCAGTGCGAGGTGAAAAAAAACGTCAGCTCCGTAATCGGGAAGTCCGACGCGGGGCCACGCGCGCAGAATATAGGTTATCAGCGCTATTCCGATCCCGATTGCGAGAGGCATGAACATTCGTCTTTATTTCCCCGGCCTAACATTTCCGCGAATGATTGCGGTCGCGGGTTTTCAACACTGCAATTGTATAAGATGATTAATCGTCAAACAACATCCCGTCACGCCTGAAAGCGAAAACCCGTCAGAATTTTGCTCTTTCTGTCACATCGACGAATTCATAATTTCTCGGCGGGAAAGAAAAATAGCTTCTGTCGTCCATCAACTTGAAATCGGCGCCGAAGTAATAGTCGAACATGACGCGGAAAGTGTTAACCGGAGTGATGGAATCATAAAGCTTCGCCTCGCCGCCCGCCGGGAAATAATAGGCGTTGAAGATCCTCATTCTCTGCCGCAGCCCGGCGTCCATCAACGGCTCATTCGCGAGCAGTTTATTCATGTCCCATTTGCCGTCTTCGCCCATGATTTCATCAAGTATTGTTTTTGTGCCGTGGTCGCCCTGCAAAACAATTATCGGCGGCTTTTTTGACGCTGAAAGTATGCCGGAGACCATCGTCTCAAGGCGCTTATTGTACGCCTTAAGTTCGCCGCAATAGCTCGGAGCGGCTTCGTGGAACATATTGACGTGCGAGACATCAAGATGCGCGAAAACGAATAACGGGCCCTTCTCCGGGATTTTCGTGATTTCATCCTGAACGCATGAAGTGATTTTTTCTCTGGCGTTTTCCAGCTTTTTCACAACATAATACCCGTGCAACGGCGCCAGCGCCGTCGTGTTCAGAAGGTTGTACATGAATTCATTATCCCGGCCGCACCGGTTGGGAACATCGAAATACCTGTTTTGGTTGTCCACCTGAAATCCGGAGCTGAAAAAGATCAGTTTGTAGCCTCTGGCCTTCAGAAAATCCTTAACCTTGTGGTCTTCGAGCATCGTTCGCAGCCTTGCGGTTATGAGCAAATAGGCCCTTTGCTTTTTTCTTAACGGGTCCATGTCTCCGTCGAGAAATTTCATATTCAGTGAAGAAGGGATCGATAAATCGGTGAATGCATAATTGCTTCTGCTTTTCGATGCGACGAAAAACCCCTTCTTCTTTAGAAACGACGTGAAGTCGCTGATGTCGCAGTTGAAAACTTCCTTCATGGTCGTCTCGTTCGAATAGCCATCGAGAATTACGTAGTAGATGTCGCGCGGCTCAACCGGCGATTTAATCGCCGCCACGTTTTCGCCTGATTGTTCCGCGGTTTTCGTCTTCAGTCCCGCCGACGATATCATGGCCTTGTTGGCCAAATAATTGGCCGTTGGCAAAAGAGCCAGCGTTATCGACATAATATTAAGTATTGTCGTTATATTTTTCAGATCCCTTTTCGTTCGTATTATCAGCGCTCCGCTTACAATTATTATTATCATCCATAGGGCTGTCAGGTGCGGGTAGCGTATAGTGAAACTAATATTCGCCGCTATCAGAAATGAATAAATGTGGCCGTAGGAAAAAAACAGAAGAACTAATATTGATGTGATCAGGCCGGCCTTAAGGCTGTTTTTAAGAATAAGGCTCAACACGCCCCAGATTGCCGCCGCGGACAGAACAGAGACCAGAAGCGGAATCGCAATCTGACGTTCTCCATACGGCATCTGGCCCATATTAAATGTGAAAATCGACAGTATCGGGAACATCGCAAACAAAATGGGGTGGAAAGCGATCGTTCTTTTCAAAAGAGAACTCCTTTCGCCTAAGCGTCTATGAACTCAGAATGTCACTCTTTGGGCAGGGGCTTTTTGCCGGAAAATAATGACACGATTTTCTTTTTGATAATCTTCCAGTAAATTTTAACCGACACCATTATACCGAGCATCGAAGCGACCGCTATCTGAAAGAAATAACTGCCGGCGCCTATATCTATATATGCATGAGCCGTATGCGCGAAAAGGAAACATATCAGAAAGCAGATCAACGTGACTCGCAGGGTCAAATATATGCGATTCATAGCTTCCACTCCTTCAACTTTTGGCAGAGCGCATTAATAACAATTCGTCAAAGTTCAGCGGGCGCGCCATGAAAACCGGCATTTTCGCATTATCTTCCGGCCGCGGCTCTCCCGCTTCTATTGCGCGTGGCGCTCGTCCGTTCCGCCCGATCTCTTGAACCCGTCAAGCCAAACTTAGTATTCCCCAAACCATCTTAAAAGACAAGGTCAAGTCCGTCTTCAAGGCGCCTCTCGCAGCCGCCGCGCCATCAGAAAAAGCGGCCTCGGCGGATATAGAAGTTTAAACTTATCTTTGAGTTTTTCACGCGCGATAGTTTATAATTGCCGTATTATCGAATGGCCGCTGAACGATCTCGACGCAATTATGGACGACAAAAACTACACCGAAATAGAGCTCGCGCAGAAGCGCTCTTACGATGCGACATACGAACGCTACCTGCTCCACTACACGGATGAATTCAGCCGCCGCTACTACCGGAAATTCTTCAATAAACAGCTTACGGACGGAGTCGAACTCGCGGGGAAAAAAGCGCTTGAAGCGCTCTCCGGAAGCGGGCAACTCGCCGGCGTCCTGATCGAAAAAGGAGCAGATGTCTTCGGCCTCGACATCTCGCCCGGAATGGCTGAAAGCTTCACAAAGCGATGGCCCGGATGCGGCGCCGTCAGCGCCTCGATTTTCGACTGCGCGATTAAGAGCGAATCCATCGACTGCGTCTTCATAATGGGCGGTCTCCACCACCTCCACCCGCACGTCGGCCGCGCTCTCGACGAGATCCACCGCATCCTGAAACAGGGCGGTTGGCTCTGCTTCGGCGAACCGCACGCCGGCTCGCTGCCCGACGTCTTCCGGCGCGCATGGTACCGCGCCGACCGGATTTTCGAGCGTAGCGAATCCGCGATCGACCTCGACGCGCTGCGGGCCGATAACGAGCGCCGCTTCGATATCGTCAAGACGCAGTACATGGGCGGCGTCGCTTACCTCGCTGTTCTCAACTCGATGGTTTTCCGCGCGCCGCTGTGGCTGAAACGCGCTTACGCGCCGCCTCTCATGCTCATCGAGTCGCTCCTCGCCCCGCTCTGCGGCAAACGCCTCTCTTGCTTCTCCATCAGCCAGTGGAGAAAAATATAATAATGTCGGCTCAAGCGGCTTCGGCTTAGACAGGAAGTGCTTTGAATGTGTGGAATATGCGGTTATGCCGGAAGCGGCGCCGGACGGCAATCTGAAGAAATCATAAGGCGGATGCGCTCGACGCTTACGCATCGAGGACCCGACGACGACGGTTTTTATATATGTGATAACGCGGCTCTTGGCATGCGGCGGCTCGCAATCATCGACATCGCAGGCGGCAGACAGCCCATGGCAAACGAGGATGCGTCGATCCAAGTCGTGATGAACGGCGAGATTTACAATTACCGGGAGCTTGCCGGCGAGCTCGCGGCGAAAGGGCACTCTATCAAAACCCACTCGGACACCGAAGTGATTCCGCATCTTTATGAAGAGTACGGCGACGAATTCGCTTCAAAACTGAACGGCATGTTCGGAATCGCCCTGTGGGATTCGGCGAAAAACAGGCTGCTCGTCGTCCGCGACCGGCTCGGAGTTAAACCGGTTTATTACACGCACTTTGGCGGACGTTTGTATTTTGGTTCCGAACTGAAATCCATACTGGCTGTTCCGGGTTTCGAGAGGCGTCTCGACAATGCCGCTCTCGACGCTTATCTGACTTATTCATATATCCCGGCGCCATTAAGCATATTTGAAAGCATTAAAAAGCTCGAGCCAGGAGAGATGCTTTCATACTGCAACGGCTCTCTCGCGATAAAGCAGTGGTGGAATATTCCCGATGAACCGCCGATGAATATCAGTGAGGATGAAGCGGCCGGCATGGTTCGCGACCTGATATCCGATTCCGTGCGCATGCGACTTATTTCAGATGTGCCGGTCGGCGTTTTTCTCAGCGGCGGTATCGATTCGACAACAGCCGCTGCGTTCGCGGCGAAATTTTCGCCGAATATAAAAAGTTTCTGCATAGGTTTCGACGAAGGCAGCTTTGACGAAAGCGGCTATGCGCGCAGAGCCGCCGCGATTATCGGAACTGCCCATAAGGAGGAAATTCTCTCCATGTCGTCCGTGCCCTCGCTGATTCCGCAAATTTTCTCCATGCTCGATGAGCCGATGAGCGACGCATCGCTGATTCCAACGTGGCTGTTGTCGAGATTCACTCGCGGCCATGTCACCGTCGCTTTAAGCGGCGACGGCGCCGACGAGCTTTTCGCCGGCTACCCAACCTATCAGGCTCATAAGATGTTTTCCCTATATAACGCGCTTCCCGCCATGGCGAAGGCCGCTGTCAAACGCTCCGTCGCGCTAATCCCCGCGACCGACAGGTATATGACTCTCGGATTCAAGCTGAAACGTTTCATCGCAAGCGAAAGCCGCGATGTTGTCGAACGGCATTTCACATGGACGGGACAGTTTTCGCCGAACGACAAGACTGCGCTTTTATCGCCCGCCTTTCTAACGAGCCTTCGTGACTGCGGCGGCGTGTTCGACATTCCGCGAAAACATATCGCCGGCCGCTCGCGCCAGGCGTCGGATGTGGAAAAGGCAATGAGACTCGACCTGATATACTATCTCGGCGAAAACCTCATGACGAAAGTCGATCGCGCGAGCATGATGCACTCGCTTGAAGTCAGAACGCCGTTTCTCGACTATCGCCTTGTCGAACTTGCCGCGCGCCTGCCTCTGCGTATGAAGCTCAACGGACTGAAAACGAAATATATCCTTAAAAAGGCTGTCCGTTCCGACACGCCTGATTTTGTCGTTAAAAGACGAAAAAAAGGTTTTGGCGTTCCGCTTTCCGCTTGGATAAAAAAAGACCTGAGAGAAGATTTTCGCGAAACTCTGGGGCCGGGCAGGATCGCCGGCGACGGCGTCTTTTCGAGCAAAACCGTCAGCGGCCTGCTCGAAGATCACCTCGCGGGAAAGATCGACAATAACAGGAAACTTTGGAATATTTACGCGCTGAACAAATGGATGGACAACTGGCTGAAAAACTGATTGTTCCGCCGATCTATTTCTTGAGTTCGAGAGTGGCGTGCAGGCCGATCGCAAATATGATGAACATTGTAAGCAGCGACATGGATGAAACAATCATGCATGCCGGGGATTTAAAGCCGATCGCCAGCCCAGCGAAAACAAAAAACATTACCGATACGAACGCGCACAACACGAGATATAATTTCAGCGGATTAAAATGCAATATCGCCTGCACTATGTATTGAAGCGTACGTAGGCTGTCCTTGAAAAGCCTGACTTTCGATTTTCCGATCCTTTTATCGTAAGCGATGTCAACATAACTCACATATTTGCAGTCAAGCATATATGATAGAGTCATGGATGTCGTAAAGCTAAATGTGTCGCAAAGATATTTCATGTATGGCATGATCGTCTTTTTTGAGAAAACCCTGTAGCCGGAATTAATGTCCGGCACGCGCGCGCCGACAGTGAATTCCACAAGAAGTTTCAACATGGATCTAAGCGGCGATTTGTACCATGTTCCGCTGTAATGCCTGCCGCTTCTTCGACCTATGATAAGATCAAATCCCTTTTCATATTCAGCCAAAAGCAGATACAAGTCGCCGGGGCTATA
Organism: bacterium; assembly: GCA_041664945.1. Lineage (GTDB taxonomy): Bacteria > UBP15 > UBA6099 > UBA6099 > UBA6099 > JBAYJY01. The sequence goes on from JBAYJY010000032.1 coordinate 15,562, forward strand.
GGTGCCGTCCGCGTCGAGGATCACAATCGTGTCGTTGCCGGCCGCCGCTATGCCGTCCTTCAACGAGCGGCCATAGCCCGCGTTGTGGGGATGCCTCACAACGATCGCTCCGCATTCGCCGGCGATAGCCGCCGTTTTGTCGGTCGATCCGTCGTCAACTATGATTATTTCATAGCCCTGAACGGGCGCCAGCTTTTCTCTCAAACGCTCGATAAGAGGCGCGATCGCTTCCTGCTCGTTATATGCAGGTATGACAACTGAAATCATGTCTTCCTCCCCACTATTATCACTGATTGTCCGAAAAATCCGCGCGTCACCGGATTGAGCGCCCGCGAGACGGGAGCCACATATCTGTCGAAAAACATCACCTGCATGTTGACGTTCCGCGAATCTATATCATCATGTCGCCTGAACTTGTTTGCCCACCAGCCAAGGCCCCCGATCGGGTTGAAATATTCAGCGCCGATCGCTTCCATCGCGCCCCCGTCGAACAGCGCCAGCGCCGACTTCAGCGTATAACGCCTGTAGTGCCCGGCAAGCCTGTCGAGGTCATTGTAAAGGGCGCCGAAGGCAGGCAAAAACAGCAACGCCTTTCCGCCGCTTCTAAGCGATCGCTCAATATTCCTCACCGCCGCTTCCTCGTGTTCGATGTGTTCAAGCACGTTGCAGCATAAAACCGCGTCGAACAGTTCGCCGCCGATCCGTTCGCAAAAATCAGGCGCTGCGATGTCCGCGACAACATAATTGCCATCCGGATCGCCCGCCCGCGCCTTTTCTATCACTTCTTCATCTATATCTATCGAAACAATCCTGTCTATTTCCGTCAAAAACTTTCTGTAATTGGCGAACCCGGCGCCAACCTCAAGCAGGCTCCCCCCCAGGTGGCGTCTGAAAACCCCAAGCGCCCATCGGGTATAGTAGTCGGCCTTTCCGATGGAAGACGTCATTGTTTTGAAACCGACAGCTTCCCGGTTGATTTCCTTTTTCAGCGCCTTATCTCCGCTCAATAATAAATGCCATCATAATTCATTGATATTTTACATTAAACATCCTGAATTATAACATCCGAAGGATAACATTGTTTTTAAATTCACGGTTTTTGAAAAATGATTTGCATGTTCGATGTTTTCGACGTGGCGATCATCTGCGCCCAATCAATAATTACGGCGCATAACATAAGCGGCGGGTTTAGATGGTTGATGCGCCTGACTATCGCCTTCGGCCATCCCCTGTGTTCAAGCGAATGTCTCCACGACTGTATCCAGAATGAAGGCGACAACATGAACCCTGTCGAAAAATGAGACAGCCCCGCGGTCCGGGCGGCCTCAATGAGCGTGGCGGGATTAAATATCGTCCAGTGCCGGGGGAAATGATAGCCGCCCCAAAACTTTGACCGGTATCTCCTCGCGTCCCAAGAGTCAAAATTCGGCGTCTCGATTATGAGAAAACCGTTTTTCCGCAACAGTCTCGATGCGGCGGCGATAGCCTCCTTCGGCGTTTCAAGATGCTCGATAGTCTGTTTCATGAAAATGAGATCAAAGCTTCCCGCCGGAAGGTTTATCTCCTCGAAGCGGCCGGGCGCAACCTTGAACCCTCGCTTCTCAAGCTCGGCTGTAACCTGTTCATTAAAATCATTCCCCCAAAGCCGCCAGCCGGGCGGCCCGTATCGCCGCATGTTTTCGAGAAAACCCGGGCCTCCGCATCCTGCGTCAAGCGCATCCGCCTCGTTCGGAACAAGAGCCGCTATTTTTTTTATGCGGCCGCCTTCCATCCGGTTTCTCACCCTTAGCGTCAGGTTCTGTTTGTCAAAGTGGTATGGAGCGTATTCAGGCGGATAGATTCGATTCAATTCCGAAATATCCGGCCTCGGGTTTAGATATAAGACGCCACACTTGAGGCATTTGCCGAAATGATACTCCTGCGTTGACGTGTGATATTCGAAATCTATGCCGGCGGCAATTTCCTCAAAGCTGTCGCCGCCGCACATGGGGCAGCAGACTTCATGCGTTTTTATGTCCTCATTATCTGCCATTGTTTGAACGATCCGTTTATTTCGCGCCGCCGTTCAGCTCGCCGACTATCCAATCGACCTTGTTATAAGGCATTGGCAATTGTCCAGCGTAGTTGCTGTAACATTCGCATTTCGCTATGAATTCCCGGTCTTCGGCCGCCAAACATATCTGCGGATATCCTTTGAATACTTTGACTCCGAGTCCTCTTTTGCGTATTTTCGAGACGTGTTCTTCTCTGACATTGCCGAATGAAATCTGGATGAAAGGACAAGGCATGACATCGCCGTAAGCGGTCAGGTAAAGCTTTTCCTTGATGGCGCTGCAACCCCACCGGAAATAGTTGCTGCTGAAATCGGTGCGGCAGCATGGATGCTCGGCCATGAGATTCTCCATGTAAATTCTGTCCTCGGGCGTGAGCAGGAACGATGTGTTTTCCTGCCAGTTGCCGGCCGGCACCGCAAGATTGAAATTGACCCAAATTCCCTTTTTCTCCGCAATTTCAATTACTCTCATCAAGCCTTCGCTTTTGAGATTGTTGTGCGACAGGCATGTGCTTATCGAAGTCCTGAATCCGAGCGATGCGGCCAGATCAAGCGCCGCCATCGCCTTGTCAAATGCGCCCTTTGTGCGGCGGAACGCGTCGTGTTCCTCCGGTATGCCGGAGTCTATGCTGACGCAGAAAATATCGACTCCGGCCTTTTTCAGCGCGACAAGTTTCTCATGCGTGGCAAGCTGGCCGTTCGTCTGCACGCTCACCGTGCAGCGCGACGGCTTGAAAGCCCTTATCACATCCGGAAGGTCATCGCGCAGAAGCGGCTCTCCGCCGGTAAAATGAAAGACGAGGCATCCTTCGCGCCTGAGCGTTTTGGCGATTCGGCCGTACTCTTCCGCCGTCAGTTGCGGTTTGTCTTTCTGTTTGAGGGAAACCGCCGAGCAGTGTTCGCATGTCATATTGCAGGAGTAGTCAAAAGCGATATCCATGAATCTCAAAGGAGTCTGCTTCAAAACGAGAACCCTGAAATACGCCGCGGCAAGGCGCATCAGAAAAACCGGTTTATGCAATATCATCCTGCTCAGAAAAAGCGCGTTCTGAAGCCTTATGGATGTCATGTTGTGTTTCGGCATATTTCTTTCCCGCTAATAACGACAACGATCATGGCTGATACATTAATGCCGCCGCGCCATTGTTAAATCCAACGCAATTTTTGCGTTCCGTTCGTGAACGCCTATCGCTGAACCTTCCCGTTTCTTCTCTTGCAGTTCCATTCCAGAAAATAATCAACTGCCGCGACCGCCGCGATCAGCTCGAAAAGAATCGTGTGGTAGATGTATCGGGGCAGAGATTCGTTGAAAACGCTTGTTATAGCCACCTGATAGGCGACGATAAGAAACATGAGTAGATACATCCACCGGTTTTTCGAGCGCAAAAACGCCGGCAGCCCGGCGCACATCAGCATAAAAACGATAGGGCGAAAAGCATGGAACATAACGCCCCAGATATTGGAAAACAAATATTGAATTTTATCCGTGAACCTGCCGAGCATGCGAAACGACAACTCATTATAGAAATTTTTCGGCAGCCCGCTCAAACCGTAGTCCGGGCCGAGAATCGGATTGTTCGCGGAGAAAACCTGCGGCGGAGCGACCACGCTGCGCGCCGTGGGGTCGACCGCGTATGTCGAACACATCGGTTGCGTGATCGTCAGCCCCGTCAGATTCGTGTACATAAATCTTATGCCGACGGATGGGTGCGCCCGCAGAGTTTCCAGCGACACGCGCAAAAAAAGCTTGTCGGCGGCCTCGGGTCCCAGCCGTTTGTTCAATGTGTCCCATAAAAACTTGAAATATATCCTCGACGGAGACTCTGCGATGAATTTTACAAACGCCTCCTTGTCGTCCCCGAAACGCCGGAAAAAATAGTCGGCGCGCATGGAGTCAACAAGGGTTTCGCGCATGAACACTTCCTCTGCGTCGGTCTGCTTTGAAATCGCCAGCGTTTTTCGCAGCAACTCCGCGCTCGCGGGACCGTTTTGCTCTTGAACGGCGCCTTGGCTCGCCAGATAGACATTGAAAAACAATGCCGTCCCGGTTAATGACGGGTATGCGGCGCCGGCCTTTCCACCGTTGTTCCCGATGTTCATGGCGAGCGCTACGCAGGCCGCCGTCAGGAAAACGCTCGCGGCTATGTGTATGAACGCTTTCGGGCGCGCCATCACAGTCACTCCGAGATAAATAACGAACAGCAGTTTTGCGGAAGGGCGAACAAGGATCATCAGGAAAATCACCAGAGACATTATGTATATATGTCGCGCTTTTCCGGTCGTCAGATATGCCGCAAAACAGTACGCCCCCAACAGCATGAGAAATATCGACACTTGTTCGGTCATCACGCTTTTCATGCATATAAACGGAATCAGCGAGACGGCCGACAACATGGCGCTCCAGATTGCAGTTGTCCGGTTAACGCGCGCGCCGATGCCATAGATCATCTGCGGGATCAACAATCCCATTAGGGTCTGAACTAATATCAGAAGTTTGAACGTTCCCAGACCGACAACACCGGTGAGCAGCATCATCAGCGGGTAGCCCGGAGGCCGGATGAATGACTTGAACAGCGGATCGTGCGACCCTCCGCCCACTAATTCCATCGCGCGCTCTAAATACGAACGGCTGTCGCTGGTGAAATATACCGGAAACACGAACATCACAATCAATGCCGCAGCCACGCTGACCGCTAAGATTAGCTTCCTGTCCGCAATGCCGCCGTTCGCTGTTTCTTCCTCATTCCATCGAAAAATGCCCGCCATTATTCAAACCTTTTTTGCGCTTTTTTGCTGCTGAAACGATAAACGAAAATAGCTTTAAAAACAAGCTTCGTTCTGGCGGCCGGCCCGTTTAACTCACATTTTTCCTCTCAAAACAAACTGTTTCCTCATGAATATGGAGTATAATTGACCGGTGTCCGCCGGTTTTCGATAATTTTTCACTGGCGGCCGCCCGGCTCCCGGAAATTGAGAAACGAACGGAGACGAGTCAGCGGTTTATTCGGGACATATCTGTTAAAAAGCTAAGTGAAATTGTGAGGGAATGGCATTGATTGATAGAAGCCCGCTTTCCCGGCGAAGCGATCCGCGCAAATGAAAACAGCGAACTTGAAAGGCGATTATTAACAGCTTGAAATATGTCTAAACTTAAGCGGAATATTATTTACAACATAGCCGGCCAATGCTCAATAATCGTATTAAGCGTTTTTACTTATAAGCAGATTTTCGAAAAGATAGGCAGCGATGTATTCGGGATTATTCAATTCACGGTTCTGATAAATCTTATATCGATAGAGGTTTTTGAACTGGGCATCAACAGGACCGCGGCAAGGGAGATATCCGCATATTACAAATCCGACCCTCAGTATATTAAAGGGCTCATCCGCACCGCCTCCCTGTTCTATTGGGCCGTGTTTATCGCGCTCTCGGCGGCATTATTTATGCTCGCGCCGTCAATAATTGACAAATGGGTTCACATCAAGACGCTGGACAGGAACTCGGCCATATTCATGCTCCGCGTAATGGGCATTACCTCGCTTCTGGTTTTGCCGAACGCTTTATTTAAAAGCATCCTCGGGGGCATCCAGAGAATGGAATTCCAGAATGCCGTTGAAATCATAATAAGCTTGTTTCAACAATTGGGCTTGATCTATGTCTTGATTTTAACCGGTGACCTGATGAAAGTAATCTATTGGTATGCCGGTTGTTTTATCGCAAAAACAATTATTTTCTTCCTGATAAGCGCGCGTTTCTTTTCGTTTCATTCATTGCTGCCCGGGTTTTCTCCCGAGGCTGTTAAAAGAAACTATCGTTTCGCTCTGAACCTGACCGCTATCAATTTAACATCCGTGTTTCAGCAGAACGGCGACAAATTCATCCTTAGCAAACTTCAACCGATTTCAGTAATGGGCTATTACAATTTCGCGGCGAACAACATCGAGCGCGCGAAGCTCATAACAAACGCCATCTCACAGGCGGCATATCCCTCCTTCTCGGAAATATTCGCTACCGGCAACCACGAAAAGATATTAACGCAATACAGAAAGCTTCAGGAACTAAGCTGTTATACGCTGGCGCCTTTAGTGGCGACGATTCCTTTTGCGATTTTGCCGGTTTTTTCATACATGTTCGGCGCTGAAGTCGCGAAATCCATGTTTTTGCCCTCTACCTTGCTCGCCGTCGCTTTAATTATGGGCGGAACTCTTAACGTGCCGAACGTTTTCGCTTTAGCCGTCGGGAAACCGCAAATAGCCGCAAGACTGAACTTTTACGCCCTGTTTACAATATTGCCTCTAACGGTATTTTTAATCTATTACTTCGGACTGATTGGGGCGGGGCTTTCAAACGTGTTCTACTGGTCGTTTGCTTATGTATATGGGATGCCCCGTATCTGCAGGCAATGCCTGCTAATTCCTGTTTGGGAATGGTACTGGCACGTTTTCAGAATATTCCTGCTTATCGGTCTGACATACGGCGTCGCGTGGTTTGCGCAAAGCGCGGCAGGCGGCAGTTCGATAGTATCGCTTGCCGCGGGCTACATAGCCGCCACAATCGCCTACTCCGCAATCGCCTATTTCATGATATGCGATGAATTAAAAGAAGAGATTAAAACCCATCTCGCCAAATTGAAATTCAGAGCCGCCCACCGATAAACCGCGCAACTCTGAAAGCGGTTTGCAATGCTCCAAATAATCGCTCCGAATCCGGGATTACTTTTCCTCGACCGGTATTATCGTGATCCGGCCTTCCGGAGAGTCGATATTCTTCTTGCTGTATCGCGCGTTTTCCAGAACGATGTCGCCGATCGGCTTCCCCTCTTCGGAGACGATCTTGCCCTCCCGGAACTCTTTCATTCCGCCGCCGCCGCCGCAAAGAAACTCTGTCGCCGCCACTGCGTATTCCTTATCCGGCGCAAGCGCTTTTCCGCCAACTGTGATTCCGGACACACGCTTGGACGCCGGCTTGTTCAAATCACACGTGAATTCGATCCCCGCGACCTGCAGAAATGTCGAAGACCGCCTCGGAAGGAGCGAACAGCTCTTTTCGAGCGCTCGCCTCAGCGCATCGCCCTTGAGTTTCACCACAACTACGATATCCGTGTCGAACGGAACTATCGCCGCCACTGTTTTCTCTGTTATTTTCTCGGGCAGATCGGTGTATCCGAGCGCGCCGCCGTTAACCAGCGCTATATCCGCCCCGAGCGCCGCCTTCATTGCATCCGCTACAACATCGCCGATGTATGTTTCGCCCAATTCAGACTGATTGACAATTTCTTCTTCTGTGTCTGCCGCAAACGCCGGTATCACAACCTTTACGAGCGTTATCGCCAAAGACAGCATGATTATGAATAATCCTGTTCCTATCAATCCTCTTTTCATTTCAACTCGCCTCTTTCCTTCTTACCGCTTAACTTCTACACTTCATTAAACAGACAAAACGCATTGTTTTGCCTGCTTTTATAATATCCATATAATAATGAAAATAATGCAAAGCGACTTACAGTTTCCGCCCTGTCTCACAATTATTCCGGATTCGTCAATAGGAATTGAATCCGGACTTACTCGTCCTCGTCAACGCCTTTGCCGCTGTCTGCCGGCTTCGATATCCGTCCGGCCTCCATTTGGAGAAAAGTCCAGATGAAATCGTCGATTTCTCCGTCCATGACCGCCTGAATATTGCCTGTTTCGTGCCGCGTTCGGAGGTCTTTTACCATTGTGTAAGGCTGAAATACGTAGGACCTTATCTGGCTGCCCCACGCAATGTCTTTCAGTTCGCCCTGAATTTCACTGACTTTTTCCGCCTGCTGGCGGCGCCGCAACTCGAACAGCCGCGACCGCAAAACCCTCATCGCGCTTTCCTTATTCTTGAACTGCGACCGCTCGTTCTGGCACTGCACCACAATGTTGGTCGGTATGTGCGTGATCCGGATCGCCGACGATGTCTTGTTAACGTGCTGGCCGCCCGCGCCGGACGAACGGTATGTGTCTATCTTCAGATCGTCCATGTCGATTTCCACTTCGACATCGCTTTCGATTTCTGGAATAGCTTCCACGGCGGCGAACGATGTGTGGCGGCGGGCGTTCGCGTCGAACGGCGAGATGCGCACCAGCCGGTGTATGCCCTTTTCCGCCCTTAGCATTCCGTAAGCATTCATGCCGTTAACTTCAAGGACAACGCTCTTGAGGCCGGCTTCCTCGCCGGGCATGTCGTCTATAATTCGCGCTTCGAACCCGCGGCGTTCCATCCAGCGCAGATACATCCGGAGCAGCATCTCGCACCAGTCCTGCGCTTCCGTGCCGCCTGCCCCTGCATGGATCGTGAAAACGCAGTTGCTCCGGTCGTACTCGCCGGAAAGCAGCGTCTCGATCTCATAGGCGCGCACATCTTTTTCGAGGGTTTTGAAATCGGCTACTATTTCGGCGACCGTCGCTTCGTCGCCCTCTTCTATAGCCATCTCGGCCATCGTCAGCGCGTCCTCGACGCGGCCCGTGATCATCAGCCATTTATCGAGCTTGTCCTTCTTGTGGGCTCGCTCGCTGTTAACCGTCTGGGCGCGCTTCTGGTCCTCCCAGAACGACGCCTTCGACATCTCTTTTTCCGCTTCTTCTATCTCCGCTTTTAGTCTTTCTACGTCAAAGATACCCCCGCATGGCTTCTACCTTCGCCTGCAACTGCTTCAAATCGTCAATAACCACTGCTTCAATAATCGCCATCTTCTTCTCCATCTAATACATCGGCGCTTCGTTTCCGGCGCCGGCGCGCTTTATGCGTTGATTCGTTCCCCTATTAAATAGGTTAACTCGGTTTATTCAAACAACAATGCTTATATTTCTTTCCGCTTCCGCACGGGCACGGATCGTTTCTGCCTACCTTGCTCTTTGACTTATCCGATCCGCCGGCTCTTGAGGCGCGTTTCGGGGGGCTGCCGCCTCCCTCGCCGTCCTCGCTGATGTTTTCCTGCGCGTGTTTGATTATGCTTTGCCTCTGCTGCACGAACTCCAGCAACAGGACCATCCGTATCACGTTCTGCCGGATTTCGTCCTTCATCTGCGAGAACATCTCGAACGCTTCCTTCTGGTAGGCTACTATCGGGTTCACCTGCCCGTACGCCCGCAGCCCGATGCCTTCCTTCAGGTGGTCCATCGAATACAAATGGTCGATCCACTTTTCGTCTATTGTTCTCAGTATCACTATCCGCTCGAGCTCCCTCATCATCTCCTGCCCGAGCCGCTGTTCTTTTTCGTGGTAGAATCCGAGAACCGCTTCGTTGATGATCACTCGCAGCGTCTCGCGCGTCTTGTTCTGGAAGTCCTCGAGCTTGTACGGAATCCTGTAGCACATGTGAAAAACTTCTTCATAGAGCGACTCGACATTCCAGTCTTTCTTTTCCAGATCGGCGCTGCAATACCTGTCGAGCAGCGACATAATTTGCTTTTCTATAAAATCCAGAACCAGATCGCGCGTGTCGCCTTCCATGAGCACGCTCTGCCTCATGGTGTAAACCGTCTCGCGCTGCTTGTTCATGACGTCGTCGTATTCGAGAACGTTTTTGCGGATTTCGAAGTTGCGCGACTCGACCTTCTTCTGAGCGCTCTCGATGGATTTAGATATCCAACTGTGCGCGATTGGCGAACTGTCGTCGAATCCGACGCGTTCCATGAGTCCCTTTATGCGGTCCGAGCCGAAGAGACGCATCAGTTCGTCTTCGAGCGAGAGGTAGAAACGCGACGAACCGGGGTCGCCCTGACGGCCGGAGCGGCCGCGCAACTGGTTGTCTATGCGCCGCGATTCGTGCCGCTCGGTGCCGATGATGTTCAAACCGCCCGCTTCCGGCACTTTCTCGCCAAGCACGATGTCCGTGCCGCGGCCGGCCATGTTCGTCGCTATCGTCACCTGCCCGTAACGCCCGGCGTCGGCCACTATCTCAGCCTCGCGCTCATGGTGCTTCGCGTTCAGCACATTGTGCGTTATGTTGCGCTTCAGCAGCATCCGGCTCAGCATCTCCGACTTCTCGACAGACACCGTGCCCACCAGACACGGTTGCCCCTGTTTGTGCCTCTCCACTATCTCGTCGACAACCGCCTCGTACTTCGCCTTCTCCGTCTTGAATATCAAGTCCGGATGGTCTATCCGGACCATCGGCCTGTTCGTCGGCATCACCACGACTTCAAGCCCGTAAATTTTCGCGAATTCCTGCTCTTCCGTTTTCGCCGTTCCCGTCATTCCGGCCAGCTTCTTGTACATCCGAAAATAGTTCTGGAATGTGATTGTGGCAAGCGTCTGGCTCTCGTGCTCGATCTTCACGCCTTCCTTCGCCTCTATAGCCTGATGCAGACCTTCGCTGTACCGGCGCCCGAACATCAGCCGGCCCGTGAACTCGTCGACTATGATTACCTGTCCGTCTTTTACTATGTAGTCCTGATCCAGCTTGTAAAGCGTGTACGCCTTGATCGAACTCTGGATCGTGCTTATCACTTCGTTGAAATACTGCGTCTTCTGGAAATCGCGCTCGGTCGACTTCTCGGGGTCGAGGTCGCGCCCGAAATCGAACAGGTCCGGCAGGTTGAGCGTCTTCGCGATATAGCTCTGCCCGGATTCGGTCAGGTTCGCGGAATGCTCCTTCTCGTCGAACTCGTAATGCTCCTCGTGCGTCATCAGCTTTTTTACAGCCTGATTGACCTTGTAGTAAATGCTGACGTCCTGCTCGGCATGCCCGGAAATAATGAGCGGTGTGCGCGCCTCGTCGACAAGGATGCTGTCCACTTCGTCGACGATCGCATAGTTATGGCCGTTCTGGACCATGCTCTCTTTGCGCTGCACCATGTTGTCGCGCAGATAATCGAACCCGAACTCGTTGTTCGTGCCGTATGTAATGTCGCATCTGTAGGCTACCCGGCGCTCCTCCGGCTCCATGTCGTGCTGAATGACGCCGACTGTAAGCCCGAGCGACGTGTATATGGAACCCATCCATTGGCTGTCGCGGCGGGCGAGGTAATCGTTGACCGTGACGACGTGGACGCCGTCGCTTGAAAGGCCGTTCAGGTACACCGGCATTGTAGCGGCGAGCGTTTTGCCCTCGCCTGTTTTCATTTCGGCGATGTTGCCCTCGTGCAGCACGATGCCGCCCATGAGCTGAACGTCAAACGGCCGCATGCGCGTTCCGCGCAGATTCAGCGCCCGGATCTGCCGGTAAAAGTCGATCGGAAGATATATTTCCGTCGGGTTCTCGCCCTCTTCAATCCGCTTTTTCACAGCCTTGATTGTGTTGAGAAGTCCGGCGTCGCTTATTCTTTCCTTCAGGTCTTCCGGTTCCCAGTAGAAAACGCTCCACGTTCCGCCCGGCCGGCAGCGGCGGTCGGCAGACTCGCGGCAAACCGCGAACGCCGCCGGCAGCAGGTCGTCCAGCGTCTCGCCCTTTTTCAGCCTGTCGCGGAACACCTGCGTCTTCTCGCGCAGCGCCTCGTCGTCGAGCGCTTCCATCTCCGCGCTGAAGGCGTTTACTTTTTCAACTATTCTCGATATCCGCGCTATTATACGCCGGTTATCGTCAAACAAACCCTTGAATTTTTCGATCACGTTAAGTCGCCCCTAACCATCTTCCGGGAAATTACACTGCATACATATAATCTCCGTCGCGGCTAATGATTATAACACACGAAGCCCAAAATTCAATTTTGACGGCCCCGCAAGGCATTTTAAGTAGGCGCATTTATCGCTGCATTATTGAAAGAAAACGGAGAAAACGTCATTGCGAGGAGCGACGCGACGCGGCAATCCCGACATCAATTCCTATTCCCATGTCCGGGTTTGCTTCGCCCTAAAACACAGGGGCTCGCAATGACGACGCTTGCTCTGCTATTTAATTGCAAATTTGACTTTTACAACCGGATCTACATTTACAGCGAATCGGGATACGGCGTAATATTCGCCCGGCGGGACGGGTTTCCCCGTTTCGTCTCGCCGGTCCCAGGTTATATTGTACTCATAAAACGGTTTGTAACCGGCGACGGTTCTGAATAACGATTCGTTTCCACAACGCCCGCCTTTAAGCGTTTTCACAAGCTCTTGGGCGGAGTTATATATATACAATTCCGCGCAATAACCAGGCGCCCACTGTCTGTCTTCGATCATCTGCATTGAAAGATTAATCGCAACCGGAGTATTATTTTCGTAACTGTCGCAGTCGGTTGAAAGGAAAACTATATAATCCGACCGCTTCCACATCGCTTCATTCTTCTTGTCGGGATTGCAGTAATTCAAATTGACAGGGTTCCATACTTCGATACTCGCGCTGTTCGAGGTCATATCCTTATACTGGGCTGTTATGACCGCGGTTCCGTAAGATTTGCCCTTGAAAATAACGCCTGTTATCTCCGCGATATTTGTATCATTAAAGCTATATTTGGAGTCGGCCGTAACATCTTTGCACCTGTAACTGTCATAATAACTGCCTGATGTAGCTTTTTTGAAACCGCTTGCAAGCATTACAGCGCCGCTTAATCCAATCGAATTCCCCGCCTTAGCAGGGGAGTATTTGCTTAAATCAGAAAGAAAGAGATATGAAGAATTTTCGTCAACGGCATACATTTCCAGCCAATCGGTCCAAAACCCGCCGACTGACGCCCGGATTCTTGTCCTTCCGGCGCTGAGAGCCGTGATCGCGTCGCCTTCCGCTTTCAATATGCTTCCGTCTTCCGCCTCCCAGTTTTCTATTTTATTCGCCACATCTTCAGTTATATAATCGTTGTAATTCCCCAACACTGATATTTTTGCCGACTTACCGACAAATACATAGTATCCTATTTGGGGATAATTGCATGAAAAATGACTTAGATTATTGGTATTGAAACTCATGCTGACAAGTTGTTTTTGAATAACGTTCAAGGCGATTGTTTTACTTGTAATCCCATTCATTTTCGCTGTAAAGCCGACCTCGCCTGCTTTCGAGGGATGGAAAACATATTTATCGTCGAGAGCGCCTGCCTCCTTGTCATAATTCCATTCCACGAGTTTTGTAACATCTGCTTCCCCGAATCCAAACTTTCCTGTTGCCTTCATAGTTACTGAATTACCCGGGAATAATGTTCTGTGTTGAGATAAATTGATGTAAATATCATCCAGCAGCGCATCTGTCATTGTCGCTTTAACGCATACCTTATTGCTGATAATACTGTTTTTATTATATTCATCAACTCTTACTGATATGCAGTTTTCCCCTATCTGCATCGCATAATAAACATACTTTTCAACAGGAGTCTTCGGGTAATTCCCGTGAAAATCATAATCTTTATAATTTATTTCGCCGGCGTCTCTATAATCAGTTTGAAAACAGTTATCATTTGAGTAGTTGATGCGATAATTGCACATTTTCAAAGTATCGGTCGCCCCGCTTAAAAATGTTCCTATTACAACCACAGGCGTTGTTTCGCCAATCTTCAATTCAGTTTTTTCCAACGATAGTTGGATGCTCTTTAAATTACCCCTTGTGACATTTATGTTTATTCGGTTCGAATACGAATTATTTAAGACAAATGAAATGGCGATTTCGTAGGGAATAAATTTGACCGCCTTAAATTCTCCCTTCTCATCGCCGGGCTTTAATACATTTGAATCCGATGCGTACCATGTTCCCCTATTTGTCACATCAATTGCGGTCCCGTTTTGAAAGCAGCTTGCTTTGAATTTTACTGTCGATCCTATTTCAATCGTCCATTTTTGGGGACCCTCAAACTCGATTTTTAATGAGCTACAGCCAGTTCCTAATGATAGTTCGATATCCTTGAACGAATAAACCCAAATCGCCTTCCACGCGTCGATATTGTCGGTTTTTAGAATCGGCTTGTAACGTCCGTCTTCTATTTTGAACATCAAGTCGGCGATTGACGAGGCATTCTCTTTGAACGCGTCCGCGAATGAAAGGCTTGTCGCGTTCGGATTGCCCATTAGATTCCAACCTTTTTTTAATCCGATTGATACCGGCAGCGAATCCGTTTTCCCGTCGCATACCCCCATGTCTTTGACCTCGCGACCGCTCTTTATGATGTAACCGTAACCGCGTTTCAGAGAGCCGGCCGCCGTGTAGTCGGTTCCGCTCCACTCGTAAACTTCGAGAGCCGTGTCGCCCAGTTTCGCTTGCAGCGCGGAAAGCTCGACATCGCACGGAACGGAAAACAGGTTCCATCCTTCTTCGATCGCCGGCGGCCTGCCGTCTGCCGCCTTTGCGGCCAATATATTCAGGTTAATGAATAACGCAGATGCCAGAAGGCAGAAAACCGCGATTCTTTTCATTTCTCTCGACCTCCGTTTTTGCGCGTCAAAACAAACGCATTCTTCAATTCATGAATCTTTAAAGACGAAAGTTTTTAATTTAAGAGCCGTTCTCGTGCCAATGCTCTTATTCGCCATTAATGAAACCATTTTTATAAATAGACATGCTTTGACTGGCCGTTCTTCTGTATTTCTTATACCCTTTTTAGCATATTAAACACATTTTCAGCGGATATTATTTTTATTTTTTGTTTGTTAATGCGAAAAAGACAAATTGAACATGTGAAAGATAACAGATAAATTTTTCTTTGTTGACATACCGTGATGAAAAATTCAAAGCGCGTCATTGCGAGTGAAAAACAGGGACAGGGATATTTTCACTGCCTGTCCCTGCTTTTCACCCAATACGCCGCTATTTAATTGCGAATTTGACTTTAACAACCGGGTCTACCTGTACGGCGAATCGGGATACGGCGTAATACTCGCCCAGCGGGACGGGTTTTCCCGTTTCGTCGCGCCGGTCCCATTTTGTGTTGTACTCATAAAACGGTTTGTAACCGGCGACGGTTCTGAATAACGATTCGTTTCCACAATGCCCGCCTTTAAGCGTTTTCACAAGCTCTTGGGCTGAGTTATATATATATAATTCCGCGCAATAATTAGGCGTCCACGAGTCATACATATCCATCTGCATTGAAAGATTAATCCCAACCGGAGTATCATTTTTGTAACTGTCGCAGTCGGTTGAAAGCGCAACGATATACCCGCTCCTCGACCACATCGCTTCGTTCAGATTTTCGGGATCGCAATACTTCATATTGACCGGGTTCCACACTTCGATGCTCGAGCTATTCGAGGTTATATCCTTATATTTAGCTGTTATTATCGCGGTTCCGTAAGATTTGCCCTTGAACGTGGAGCCTGTTATCTCCGCGATATTTGTATCTTTAACGCTATATTTGATGTCGGCCGTAATATCTTTGCAACTGTAACCTTCATAATAACTGCCTGATTGAGCTTTTTTGAAACCGCTTACATGCATTACAGCGCCGCTTAATTTAATCGAATTCCCTACCTTAACAGGAGAGAATTTGCTTAAATCGGCAAGTGTAAGATATGAAGTGTTTTCGTCAACGACATATATTTCCAGCCAGTTACCCCATATTTCGCCGATAGACGCTCGGACTCTTGTCCTTCCGGCGCTTAGGGCGGTGATCGTGTTGCCTTCCGCTTTCAATATGTTTTCATCTTCCACCTCCCATTTTTCTATTTCATCCGTAACATTTTGCGATGAATAATCGTTATAATACCCTGTAATTGTTGGTTTTGCCGAGTTGCCGACAAACAAATAACGTCCTGTTATTGAATAATCACACGAAAAGTAATTAAGACTATAGGCGTTTGAACTTATGCTGACTAATTTTTTTTGAATAACGCTCAATTCGGCTTTAATGCTGGTAATGCTCCCCATTTTTGCCGTAAAAGTTACCGTGCCGGCTTTAGATGGGCTAAAAACATACTTATCGTCGAGAGCGCCCGCATCTTTGTCATAATCCCATTCCACGTACTTTGTTATATCAACGTATGCGAATCCGTACACTCCCGTTGCCACTACTTTCGCATTGCCGCCCGGAAACATCAATCTGTTCGGAGATACTGATGCGATAATTTTATCCGGCGCATCGGGCATGGTCACTTTAACGCACACTTGATTGCTTACAATGCTTTTGCCTTCAATATTATTATTAATAGATCTGACTGATTCGCATTTTTCACCTTCATTAAAAGCATAAAAAGCGAACAAGTCTTTGGAATAGGATGAGGAATGCCCGTTAGGGCTATAATAACCTTTATAATAAATTTTGCCGATAATATTATAAGTTGCGCTGTAATAATTATTGTCTGTATCAAAACATCTATTAGTTTTGTTGTAGCTGTGCTCGCATAACTTAAGCGTTCCGGTTGCCCCGCTTGAATATGTTCCTATCGCAACCGCAGGAGTTGCTTCGCCGACTTTTAATTCTGTTTTATCTAATGTTAATTTAATGTCCAATAAAGAGCCCTTTGTAATAGTTATATATAAAGTGTTGGAAGGCTTGGGCCCCAAACTGTAAGCTATGGAGACGACGCTCTCTGAAAATTTGATCGCAGTAAATTCTCCCTTCTCCGTTCCGGGCTTTAATACATTTGAATCCGATACAAGCCATATTCCTTTTTTTGTCACATCTTCAACAAATCCGTTTTTAATGCAGCTCGCCTTAAATTTTATTGTCTTCCCTAATTCAATCGTCCAGCTTTGGGGGTCGACGACTTCGACTATATATGAGCCGCAGGTTATGCCGAAAGGAAGCTCGATATCTTTGAATGAATAAACCCAAACCGCTTTCCACGCGTCAATGCTGTCGGTTTTAAGAATGGGCTTGTAACGGCCGTCTTCAATCTTGAACATCAAGTCTGCGATTGACGAGGCATTCTCTTTGAACGCTTCAGAAAATGAAAGGTTTGACGCGTTCGGATTTCCCATCAGATTCCAGCCTTCTGACAACTTGATTATTACGGGTTGCGTATCCGTTTTCCCGTCGCATAACCCTGTGTCTTTCACTTCACGTCCGCTCTTTATGATGTAACCATAACCGCGTTTCAGAGAGCCGGCCGCCGTGTAGTCGGTTCCGCTCCACTCGTAAACTTCGAGCGCTGCGTCGCCCAGTTTCGCTTGCAGCGCGGAAAGCTCGACATCGCACGGAACGGAAAACAGGTTCCAGCCTTCTTCGATCGCCGGCGGCCTGCCGTCTGCCGCCTTCGCGGCCAATATATTTAGGTTAATGAATAACGCAGATGCCAGAAGAAAGAAAACAGCGATTCTTTTCATTTTTCCCGACCTCCGTTTTTGTGTGGCAAAACTAATCCATCCTTCAGATCATGAATCTGTAAAACGAAGCCACTAAACATAGATCAATTTTTATGCCAATGGCCCTATTCGCCATTAATGAAACTATTTCTACAAATAAACATACTTTGACTGGTCGAGTTTGTGTATTTCTTATACCCTTTATAGAATATCAAACACGTTTTCAGAGGATGGTTTTTATACGTCTTGTTTGTTAAGGTGAAAAAGACAAATTAAACATGCAAAAATACAAACAAATAATTTCATATTAGAAACGTATCATCGGGTAATAAGACAAAAAGGCCAAAAAAGCGCGGCTTTTTTGCCACAGGGTGTGACTTTTTTACCACACCCCTCCGCCGTCAGCAGGCGTCCGGCGATGCGCAAAATTATGTCGCCGTCGCGGTGTCCAGTCCGTTGAAGAGACCCTCGAAAAGCGCCGAGCTGAGATAACGTTCGCCCGAGTCCGGCAGGATGACCACAATTGTTTTGCCCTCGAATTCCGGAAGCTTCGCGAGCCGAACAGCAGCAGCCGCCGCCGCGCCGCTCGAAATCCCGCTCAGCATTCCCTCCTCGCGCGCCAGCCGCCTCGCAAACTCTATCGCTTCCTCGTTCGAAACAAGTTCGACCCGGTCCACAATCGAAAGGTCGAGCGTATCCGGAATGAATCCGGCGCCGATGCCCTGAATCTTGTGCGGGCCGGGTTTCAGTTCCTCGCCGGCCAGCTTCTGCGTGATCACCGGACTGTTCGCCGGTTCAACCGCGACCGATATGATTTTCTTTCCCATTGTTTGTTTGATATATCGCGAAATGCCGGAGATCGTGCCGCCGGTGCCGACGCCGGAGACAAGAACGTCAATCCCGCCTTCGGTGTCCTCCCAGATTTCCGGGCCGGTTGTTTTCTCGTGAATCGCCGGATTCGCCGGATTTTTGAATTGCTGAAGCATGACATACTTCTCAGGATCGGAAGCCACGATCTCCTCCGCTTTCGCGATCGCGCCCTTCATGCCCTTCGCGCCCTCGGTTAGAACAAGCTTCGCGCCGAATGCGACGAGCAGCTTGCGGCGCTCCACGCTCATCGTCTCAGGCATCGTCAGCGTGAGCGCGTAACCGCGCGCGGCCGCCACGTAAGCGAGCGCTATTCCCGTGTTTCCGCTCGTTGGCTCGATCAGTTCCTTGCCAGGCTTGAGTATCCCGCGCCGCTCGGCTTCCCACACCATCGAAGCTCCGATCCGGCACTTAACCGAATACGCCGGATTTCGCCCCTCTATCTTCGCAAGAACGGTCGCCTTCGCCCCGTCCGTCACCCGGTTCAGCTTCACCAGCGGCGTGTGCCCTATGGACAGCGCATTATCTTCGTAATATTTAGACATGACATGCTCCTTTTCGCTCGCTTCTTCTATCCCTGAATCATTTAATTCTAC